>NZ_CP009831.1:1800000-2100000 GCF_000959525.1 Burkholderia multivorans ATCC BAA-247 | reverse complement strand
AGCGTCGCGACGCCGGCCGAGCGCATCACCTTCGCCTCGATCGTGCGCAGCACGGCGTCGGCTACCTCGTGACGGCCCGCATGCTCGAGCCAGCGCGGCGATTCGGGCACGATGCGGCGCACGACGAGCACGAACACTGCGGGAATCGCGAGCAGCGCGAACACGGTGCGCCAGCCGAACTGCGGCAGCACGAAGTAGGCGACGATGCCGGCCGTAATGAAGCCGAGCGGCCAGAAGCCGTCCATCAACGCGATCAGGCGGCCGCGCTTCTCGGTCGGCACGAATTCGGACAGCAGCGTCTGCGCGACCGGAAACTCCATGCCCATCCCGATCCCGAGCAGCACGCGATAGACGATCAGCGCGTCGACGCTCTGTGCGGTCGAGCACAGATACGACGCGGCGCCCCACAGCACCATGCTCCACTGAAACACGGGCCGGCGGCCAAAGCGATCGGCGAGCAGGCCGGCGACGGCCGCGCCGAGCACCATCCCGACGAAGCTCGCGCTCGCGACGACGCCGGCGGCGGCCGTCGACAGCCCGAACTCCTTGCGGATCGAGCCGAGCACGAAGGTCATCGTGCCGAGGTCGACCGAATCGAAGAAGAACGCGATCGCGATGATGAAGAAGATCCGCTTGTGATAGCCGGAAAACGGCAGGCGTTCGAGCCGGGCGGCAGCGGAGGCGGGGGCAGTGGCGGCGGGCATGGCGTCCTCTGAAAGAAAGGAAGCCTCGAAGCGACGGGCTTCAAGGCTTCGAGCTTTCAGTAGACGCGACCACAAAAGGCCGCATTGGAGGAAAAGCGTCGTCGGCTTGAACAAATGCGTCATCGCCGGCGACGCGTGCGCGCTCAGTTCTTCAGCTTGTAGCCGGTGCGGAACATCCACGCGACGATCGCGAGCAGGATCACGAGGAACAGCGAGGTCGCGGCGAGGCTGATGCCGACGTGCACGTCCGCGAGCCCATAGAACGACCAGCGAAAGCCGCTGACGAGATAGACGATCGGATTGAACAGCGTGATCACGCGCCACGCGGGCGGCAGCATGTCGACCGAATAGAAGCTGCCGCCGAGGAACGTGAGCGGCGTGATGATCAGCAGCGGCACGAGCTGCAGCTTCTCGAAGCTGTCGGCCCAGATGCCGATCACGAAGCCGAACAGGCTGAACGTGACGGACGTCAGCACGAGAAACAACACCATCCAGAACGGATGCAGGATATGCAGCGGCACGAACAGCGCGGCGGTCGCGAGGATGATCAGCCCGAGCAGGATCGACTTCGACGCGGCCGCGCCGACGTAGGCGGTCACGATTTCCCAATGCGACACGGGTGCCGACAGCACCTCGTAGATCGTGCCCGTGAAGCGCGGGAAGTAGATGCCGAACGACGCGTTCGAGATGCTTTGCGACAGCAGCGACAGCATCACGAGGCCCGGCACGATGAACGAGCCGTAGCCGATGCCGTTCACGTCGCTGATCCGCGAGCCGATCGCCGACCCGAACACGACGAAGTAGAGCGACGTCGAGATCACCGGCGCGATGATGCTCTGCATCAGCGTGCGGCGCGTGCGCGCCATTTCGGCGCGATAGATTGCGCGGATCGCGTGGAAGTTCATGTGCGCCATGATGGTTATGCCCGTTGTGCGCCGTTGCGGCGGTTGTCGATCAGGCTGACGAAGATGTCCTCGAGCGAGCTCTGCGTCGTGTGCAGGTCGCGAAACCCGATGCCGGCCGCGCCGAGCGCGGCGATCAGCGTCGCGATGCTCGCGTCGTCGCGCTGCGAATCGTACGTGTACACGAGCGCGGCGCCGCCTTCCGCGAGCTCGAGCCCGAACGGTGCGAGCGCGTCCGGCACGCTCGCGAGCGGATGCTCGAGCTGCACGGTCAGCTGCTTCTTGCCGAGTTTGCGCATCAGCTCGCGCTTCTCCTCGACGAGCACGAGTTCGCCGCCGAGGATGATGCCGATCCGGTCGGCCATTTCCTCCGCTTCCTCGATGTAGTGCGTGGTCAGCACGATCGTCACGCCGTCTTCGCGCAGCGTATCGACGAGCTTCCACATGTCGCGGCGCAGTTCGACGTCGACGCCGGCCGTCGGCTCGTCGAGGAACAGGATCCGCGGCTCGTGCGACAGCGCCTTCGCGATCATCACGCGGCGCTTCATCCCGCCGGACAGCGTGATCAGCTTGTTATTGCGCTTGTCCCACAGCGAGAGCGCCTTCAGCGTCTTCTCGATGTGCGCGGGGTCGGGCGCCTTGCCGAACAGGCCGCGGCTGAACGACACGGTCGCCCAGACGGTCTCGAACGCGTCGGTCGTCAGTTCCTGCGGTACGAGGCCGATCAGCTCGCGCGCGGCGCGATACGCGTCGCGGATGTCGTGGCCGCCGACGGTCACGCGGCCTTCGGTCGGCGTGACGATCCCGCAGACCGAGCCGATCAGCGTCGTCTTGCCGGCGCCATTCGGACCCAGCAGCGCAAAGATTTCGCCGGGGCGGATGTCGAGCGTCACGTGCTTCAGGGCCTGGAAGCCGGACGCGTATGTTTTCGAGAGGTCGGAAATCGAGAGGATCGGTTGCATGCTCGCGGATGGCAGGCGGATCGCAGCGACGGCACGCGCGGCGCGTTCGGCCCGCGGCCGGCACAAGGCAGCCGAACGCGGGCACGACGCGGCACACATGCGCGATGTCGATCGCACGGGGTGCGGAATCGCAGGATCGCCATCTTAGCAATCGGCAGATGTAAATGCATTTCCGTGGAAAGGGCGCCGCGGTTGCGTCGGCGATTGGCGCGAAAGGTGCGCGCCGCGCGACATGTCCGGTCTATTTATTCGGAATGAACGAACAATGGGTGGCGATTTTGCCCGATCGGGTCAAGCGGGCCGCGGCGCGCGCCGCAATCGGCGGCGCGCGGCGGAAGCATGGGGAGTGTGGAAAGCGCGCGAAGTGTAGGAAGCGCGGGAAGCGAACAACGGGACGCGCACCGCAAGCCGCGGTGCGCGTCCGCCGACTCAGACCGTTTCCGGCTGACGCACGGCCTTCGCGACGTTGCGCGCCGGTGCGCCGTTCGCGACGAAGTACGGCACGTTCGCGCGCTCGAGCGGCTTGCGGCCGCGGATCTTGTCGGCGATCTTCTCGGCGATCATGATCGTCGGCGCGTTCAGGTTGCCGGTCGTGATGATCGGCATGATCGACGCATCGACGACGCGCAATCCTTCGAGCCCGTGCACGCGCCCTTCGTTGTCGACGACCGCCATGTCGTCGTAGCCCATCTTGCACGAGCACGACGGATGGAACGCGGTTTCGGCGCGGGCGCGCACGAACGCGTCGAGCTCCTTGTCGCTCTTCAGGTCGGCGCCCGGATTCAGCTCGCGGCCGCGATAGCGGTCGAGCGCCGGCTGCCGCATGATCTCGCGCGTCGCGCGGATCGCGTCGCGGAATTCGCGCCAGTCGAGCGCTTCGGCCATGTAGTTGAACAGGATGCTCGGATGCGCGTTCGGATCGCGCGAGCGCAGCTTCACGCGGCCGCGGCTCGGCGAACGCATCGAACCGACGTGCGCCTGGAAGCCGTGCATCTCGATCGCGTTCGAGCCGTTGTAGTTGATCGCAACGGGCAGGAAGTGATACTGGATGTTCGGCCAGGGATCGTCGTCGCGCGTGCGGATGAAGCCGCCCGCCTCGAAGTGGTTGCTCGCGCCGAGGCCGGTGCCGTTCAGCATCCATTCGAGGCCGATCTTCGGCTGGTTCCACCACTTCAGCGCGGGATAGAGCGACACCGGCTCCTTGCATTCGTACTGGATGTACATCTCCAGATGGTCCTGCAGGTTCTGGCCGACGCCCGGCAGATCGAGCACGATCGGAATGTCGAGTTCCTTCAGCCAAGCGCCGGGGCCGACGCCCGAGCGCTGCAGCAGCTGCGGCGATGCGATCGCACCGCTGCACACGAGCACTTCGCGGCGCGCATGCGCGGTCGCGCGCTCGTTGCCGCGCAGATACGTGACGCCCGATGCGCGTTTGCCGTCGAACAGGATGCGATCGGCGAGCGCGTGCGTGACGATCTCGAGATTCGGCCGCGTCTTCGCCTGATCGAGGTAGCCGCGCGCTGTGCTCGCGCGGCGGCCCTTCGGCGTGACCGTGCGGTCCATCGGGCCGAAGCCTTCCTGCTGATAGCCGTTCAGATCCTCCGTGCGCGGATAGCCTGCCTGCACGCCGGCCTCGACCATCGCCTCGAACAGCGGATTCACGCCCGGCTTGCTGGTCGTCACCGACACGGGACCGTCGCCGCCGTGATAGTCGTTCGGCCCGATGTCGCGCGTCTCGGCCTTCTTGAAGTACGGCAGGCAGTCGAGATACGTCCAGTTCTCGAGGCCCTGGTGCGTCGCCCAGTTGTCGTAGTCGAGCGCGTTGCCGCGGATGTAGCACATCCCGTTGATCAGCGACGAGCCGCCGAGCCCCTTGCCGCGCCCGCATTCCATCCGGCGGTTGTCCATGTGCGGCTCGGGATCGGTCTCGTACGCCCAGTTGTAGCGACGGCCCTGCAGCGGATAGGCGAGCGCCGCCGGCATCTGCGTGCGGAAGTCGAAGCGGTAGTCGGGGCCGCCTGCTTCGAGCAGCAGCACCGTCACATTCGGATCTTCCGTCAGGCGCGTCGCGAGCACGTTGCCCGCGGAGCCCGCGCCGCAGATGATGTAGTCGTATTCGCGTGTCGTCATGACGGTTGAACTCCTTGAGGACTCAAAATACCGGGTTGTAGCGGCCGAGCTCGACCTGCACCGACTTGATCCGAGTGTAGTGTTCGAGCGTCGTGATGCCGTTCTCGCGTCCGACACCGGATTGCTTGTAACCGCCAACCGGCATTTCGGCCGGCGATTCGCCCCACGTGTTGATCCAGCAGATGCCGGCTTCGAGTCGGTGGATCGTGCGGTGCGCGCGCGACAGGTTCTCGGTCACGACGCCGGCCGCGAGCCCGTAGTGCGTGTCGTTGGCACGCACGATCACTTCGTCCTCCGATTCGAAATCGAGCAGGCTCATCACGGGCCCGAAGATTTCCTCGCGCACGATCTTCATGTCGTCGCGGCAGTCGCCGAACACGGTCGGCGCGACGTACTGCCCGTTCGCGAAATGGCCCTCGGTCAGCCGCGTGCCGCCCGCGAGCAGCTTCGCGCCTTCGGCCTTGCCGCTTTCGATGAAGCCGAGCACCTTGTCGAGCTGCGCGGCCGACACGAGCGGGCCGAAGTTCGTATCGGCATCGGTCGGCTTGCCGACGCGGATGCGCTTCACGCGCTCGAGCACCTTCTGCGTGAAGGCGTCCTTGATCGAGCGGTGCACGAATACGCGCGTGCCGTTCGTGCAGACCTGCCCGGAGCTGAAGAAATTCGCGGTGACGGCGATGTCGGCGGCGCGATCGAGATCGGCGTCGTCGAACACGATCAGCGGCGACTTGCCGCCGAGCTCCATCGTCACTTCCTTCAGCGACGACGCACCCGCGAGCGACATCACCTTCTTGCCCGTTTCGACGCCGCCGGTGAACGACACCTTCGCGATGTCCGGATGGCCGGTCAGCAGCGCGCCGACCGAGCCGTCGCCCTGCACGACGTTGAACACGCCGGCCGGCACGCCGGCTTCGGTGTAGATCTCGGCGAGCTTCAGCGCGCTCAGCGGCGTGACTTCGCTCGGCTTGAACACCATCGCATTGCCGGCCGCGAGCGCGGGCGCCGTCTTCCAGCAGGCGATCTGGATCGGGTAGTTCCATGCGCCGATGCCCGCGCAGACACCGAGCGGTTCGCGGCGCGTGTAGACGAACGAATCGGCGCGCAGCGGCACCTGCAGCCCTTCGATCGCGGTCGCGAGGCCCGCGTAGTACTCGATCACGTCCGCGCCGGTGACGATGTCGACCGCGAGCGTCTCGGCGATCGGCTTGCCGGTGTCGCGCGTCTCGAGCGCCGCGAGTTCGTCGTTGCGCTCGCGCAGCAGCTCGACCGCGCGGCGCAGGATCCGCGAGCGCTGCATCGCCGTCATCGCGGCCCATTCGCGCTGGCCTTCGCGTGCGGACGCGACCGCGCGATCGACGTCGGCAGCGCTCGCCTGCTGGACCTGCGCGAGTTGTTCGCCGGTCGCCGGATCGAACGTGTCGAAAGTCTTGCCGCTCGTCGCGTCGACGTAACCGCCGCCGATGTAGAGCCGCTGCAAACCGTATACGGACATGAGGATCTCCTTGAAGGCGCCTGCCGTGCGTCAGTCGGACGCGAGCAGCAGGTCGATGTAGTCGTGGGCAAGCTTCAGCGCCGCCCGGGTGTCGATCGGGCCGCCGGCGAGCGCGCCGCGCAGCCACAGGCCGTCGATCAGCGCGGCCAGGCCGCTGGCCGCCTCGCGCGCCTTGGCGCGCGGAAGCGCTTTCGCGAACTCGGCGCACAGGTTCGAATGCAGGCGCCGCGTGTTCACGTGCTGCAGGCGCTTGAGCATCGGGTCGTGCATGCTCTGCGACCAGAACGCGAGCCAGGTCTTCATCACCGGCGCGGCGATCTGCGTATCGTCGAAGTTCGCGGCGACGATCGCGCGCAGCCGCGAGCGCGGATCCTTGCGCGCGGCCGTGCGGCGGCGCGTGGTGGCCGACCACAGATCGCGCAGCACGTGCCGCATCGTCGCTTCGAGCAGCCCGTCCTTGTCGCCGAAGTAGTGGCTGACGATGCCGGTCGAGATGTTCGCGCGCTGCGCGACCGATGCGAGCGTCGTGCCGGGCAGCCCCGCCTCGTCGATCGAGCGCAGCGTCGCGTCGATCAACTGCGCACGGCGGATCTCCCGCATTCCGACTTTCGGCATCGTCACTCCTGTCGCCCGCACGGGCCTCGATGGAAAGTCCGCAGCTTAGCGGTTTTTTATTGATCGTTCAATCAACAAAAAAGCGGGGTCGGAGGCAACGACCGGCGCGGTGGCCGCGCCTTCGTGCCGCGCCTTCATGCGTTGCGCGGCCCGACTTTCGTGTTTCCGCCATCGATGTCGGCGGCGTTCAAACCCATGTCGCGTTTGAGACATCGGCGCCCCGGCCTCCCGGACTACTCTCGGACAGCACGTCGCGCGTGTTCGGCAACCGCCGCAGCGCAGCGGCGCCATCCAACGAGACATGGAGACAATACGATGAGCAGCAATCGAGGTGTCGTCTATCTTGGGCCGGGCAAGGTCGAGGTGCAGAAGATCGATTATCCGAAGATGGTCGACCCGAGCGGCCGCGCAATCGGACACGGCGTGATCCTGAAGGTCGTCAGCACGAACATCTGCGGCTCGGACCAGCACATGGTGCGCGGCCGCACGACGGCGCCGGTCGGTCTCGTGCTCGGTCACGAGATCACGGGCGAGGTCGTCGAGGTCGGCCGCGACGTCGAGACGCTGAAGATCGGCGATCTCGTGTCGGTGCCGTTCAACGTCGCGTGCGGCCGCTGCGCGATGTGCAAGGAAACGCATACGGGCGTCTGCCTGAACGTGAACCCGTCGCGCGCGGGCGGCGCGTACGGCTACGTCGACATGGGCGGCTGGATCGGCGGCCAGGCCGAATACGTGCTCGTGCCGTATGCCGACTTCAACCTGCTGAAATTCCCGGACCGCGATCAGGCGATGGCGAAGATCCGCGATCTGACCTGCCTGTCCGACATTCTGCCGACCGGTTATCACGGCGCGGTCAGCGCCGGCGTGAAGCCGGGTTCGACCGTCTACATCGCGGGCGCGGGCCCGGTCGGGATGGCGGCGGCCGCCTCGGCGCGCCTGCTCGGCGCGGCCGTGACGATCGTCGGCGACATGAACGCGGAACGCCTCGCGCATGCGAAGGCGATGGGCTTCGAGACGGTCGACCTGTCGAAGGACGCGACGCTCGGCGAACAGATCGCGCAGATCCTCGGCAAGCCGGAGATCGACTGCGCGGTCGACTGCGTCGGCTTCGAGGCGCACGGCCACGGCTCGTCGGGCCATGCTGAGGAAGCGCCCGCGACGGTGCTGAACTCGCTGATGGAAATCACGCGGCCGGCCGGTGCGATCGGCATCCCGGGCCTGTACGTGACGGACGATCCGGGCGCGCAGGACAAGGCCGCGCAGCACGGCAGCCTGAGCATCCGCTTCGGTCTCGGCTGGGCGAAGTCGCATTCGTTCTTCACGGGCCAGACGCCGGTGCTGAAGTACAACCGCAACCTGATGCAGGCGATCCTGTACGACCGCCTGCCGATCGCGAAGATCGTCAACGTGACGGTGATCTCGCTCGACGACGCGCCCGAAGGCTACAAGAAGTTCGACGGCGGCGCGCCGCGCAAATTCGTGATCGATCCGCACGGGCTGCTCGCGGCCTGACGCGCAGCGCACGCAACCACGACGCGGGCGGCACCGGAAACGGGCCGCCCGTTTGTTCTGTGGCGGCCGCTTCGCGGCGCGGCCGTGCGTTTTTCCGCGCGCCATCGCGCGTGCGATTGCTGCGATAATCGACGCCCAGTTCCCGAACCTTCTCGCGGCAGCCCGCAGCCGATACCCGGATGGCCAAGTCGATTCCCCTCGCAGCGCTGCACACGTTCGTCGAAGTCGCGCGCTGCGGCAGCATGAAGCAGGCGGCCGATCTGCTCTGCCTGTCGCCCGGCGCGGTGAGCCAGCACGTGCGCCATCTCGAGGATCGCCTCGCGGTGCGGCTGTTCGAACGCAACGGCCGCGAACTCGAACTGACCGGCACCGGCCGCGCACTGTTCGACGCGCTCGCCGGCGGTTTCCGCGAAATCGAAAGCGCGTGGGCCAACCTGCACGGCGCGAACCGGCGCGTGGTGCGCCTGACCGTGACGACGACCGCGTCGTTCGCGAACAGCTGGCTCGTCCAGCGTCTCGGCGCGTTCAACGCGCACTATCCGGAAATCGAAATCACGATCGACACGCGGCCGCAACTGGTCGACCTGCGCCGCGACTACGTCGACATCGCGATCCGGCACGGGCTCGGCCGCTATCCGGGGCACGCGTCGTTCCGCATCTGGACGCCCGAGCTGTGGCCGGTATGCAGCCCGCAACTGCTCGATCGGGCGCGGCCGATCGCGCAGCCGGCCGACTGTCTCGCGTATCCGCTGCTGCAGGACGCGGACCGCGCGGACTGGGTGCTGTGGCTGCGCGCGCAGGGCATCGAGGATCCGCGCGCGCAGCGCGGCGCGAGCTTCAGCGACGACGCGCTGCTGATCAAGGCCGCCGTCGCGTCGCAGGGCATCGCGCTCGTGCGCGACATCTATGCGCGCGACGAAATCGCGGCCGGGCGCCTCGTACGCGTGCTCGCGCGGCCGTGGCCGACGGAGCTGTCGTATTACGTCGTGTGCAACGAAGCGCGGCGCGACGAGTGGAAGATCGTGGCGTTTCGCGACTGGCTCGCGCGCGAAATCGGCGACGGCGCCGGCGAGCCGGCAGGCCGCGATACGCGCGACACGCTAGCGCCGTGACGCGCGCGCGGCCGCGGTCGCGAACCCGTTCAGCTTGCCGGTCGCGAGCGCGGTGCCGAGCAGGATGATCGCGCAGCCGGCGAGCGTCTGCGCGGTGATCGTCTCGTGCAGAAACACCGCGCCCCACACGACGCCGAACACCGGAATCAGGAACGTGACCGACGCCGCATACTGCGCGCCCGCGTTGCGGATCAAGCGGAAATACAGCAGATACGCGATCGCGGTGCAGACCGCGCCGAGCAGCACGACCGCGATCCAGGCGGACGCGTGAACGTCGCCGCGCGGCCATAGCGGCGCCGCGAGCGGCGCGAGCACGATGGCGGCGAACAGCTGGCTGCCGAAGGCTGACACGAACGGCCGCACGTTCGCGAGCTTGCGCTTCGAGTAATGGGCGGCGAAGCCGTACGACAGCGTCGCGAGCATCGCGGCCGCGATCGCGCCCGGCGTGCCGGCCGCGCCGGCGCCGACCGCCGAACCGGCGAGCACGACCACGCCGGCGAAACCGACCGCGAGCCCGAGCGTCTGCGGTTTCGTCAAAGGCGTGCGCAGCCAGACGTAGGCGACGAGCGCGGTCCACAACGGCGTCGTCGCGTTCAGGATCGAATCGGTGCCGGCCGTGACGAACAGCGCCGCATATGTCAGCAGACAGAACGGCAGCGCCGAATTCGCGACGCCGACGACGAACAGCGGCACCGCATGCGTGCGGAATTCGCGCCGTGCGCTCGCGTCGCGCAGCACCGGCGACAGCAGCACGGCGGCGATCGCGACGCGCAGCGCGATCAGCGGGATCACGCCGAATTCGGGCGCGCCCATGCGCATGAACAGAAACGACGCGCCCCAGATAGCCGCGAGGGTGACGAGCTGCAATGCATTCATCGAACGGACTCCGTGGATGGTTCGGACAGCCGGCCGGCACGCTCGCGCGCCGGCCGGCCGAGAGACCTATTGAACGTCACGGAGTGCGCGCCGCACAAACGACGTTTTGCAGCCCACGGTTTAGAAAAATGAATCGGCCGGCGCGCACGCCGGCCGAGACGCGCGACGCACGCGGCGCTCAGTGGCCGCGGTAGAGCAGCGCCATTTGCTCCTCGGTCGCCGCCGCGCGCCGTACGTGGCGCACGTGTGTGCCGACGCGGCGGACCGCCCGCGCGCGATGCGCGGAGTCGCGGCCGCCGTGCCAGACGGCCGTGCGCACCGAGGGCGGCGCAGTGCGCGCACAGCCGCTCGCGTTGCGCGACGCGCAGCCGCGCATGTCGGCCGATGCGCGGTTCGGCGCGACGGACTGCGCGACGGATTGCGCGACCTGCGCCGCTGCGGGCGGCGACGATTGCACCCCCGCATCGACGCTGCGCGCCGCGCGGCGCGGATCGGAGGCGAGCTGCGTCGCGTCGCCCGTATGGAACGGATAGACGGGCACCGGCAGCACCGGAAGCGCGGGTTCGGCGGCCGCCGTCGTGTCGTCCGACGCTTGCGCGAGCAGATGGGTCGCACGCGCACCGGTATCGCGCGCGTCGGGCGCACGGCAGGCCGGATCGGCCTTGCACATCCGGTCGGACAGCACGTAGCCGCCGACCAGCAGCACGAGCGTCAGGATGCTGAGCAGCGGCGCGGTCGACGCACGCGGTCGTCGGAAGGCGGCGGCGCGCAGCGCGGCGGCGATCCGCGCGGCCCAGCGCTCGATGCGGCATGACGGCGCCGCCTCGACGGCTTCGTACGCGTTCGCGCCCGCGTGCGCGTGCAGCGGTTCGAACGGCCAGCCTTCGCGCCCGCAAGCGGGGCAGCGCTGCAGCGGATGAAAGGCAACGAACCCACATTGCCGGCAACGGCAGACGACGTTGCGTCGTCCGGCCGCGCGCGCGTGCGTGACGCCGCGCAGCGTGTCGCGTGCATGAAGGGTCCGGTTCGGCAGGATTCGCATGGTGGAGCTACTCCGGGTGTCGTTGTCGTGCGGCGAGCGTGCCGATCGTCTGCATCGCGTTCTCGACGGCCGGCGTCCACGGCCGGCCGTAGTTGAGGCGCACGTAGCGACGGAAGCCGCCGGTTGCGGAGAAGATGGGGCCCGGCGCGATGCTGATGCCGTTTTCGAGCGCGGCGCCGAACAGGCGCAACGCGTCGACGCGCTTCGGCAGTTCGATCCACAGGAAATAGCCGCCGCCGGGCGCGAACACTTCGGTTCCCTGCGGAAAATACGCGTGCACGGCGGCGACCATCTGCGCCTGATGCGCGGCGAGATTGCGCCGCAGCTTGCGCAGGAAGCGGTCGTAGCCGCCGTGCCGAAGATAGCTGGAGATCGCGAGCTGCGCGGGCACGTCGGCCGACGGCGTGCCCATGCAGTTCGCCTGGCGGATCTGCCGCGCATAGCGGCCGGCCGCGACCCAGCCGATGCGGAAGCCGGGCGCGAGGCATTTCGAAAACGATCCGCAGTGCAGCACGAGCCCGCTGTCGTCGTACACCTTCGCGGGCCGCACGGGCGTGGGGCCGAACTGCAGCTCGCCGTATACGTCGTCTTCGATCAGCGGCACGCGGTGCGCCGCGAGCAGTTCGATCAGGGCGCGCTTGCGTTCGTCGGACAGCGTCGCGCCGGTCGGATTGTGCAGCGACGTCATGAACCAGCACGCGCGCACCGGGTGCGTGTCGAGCGCCTCGGCCAGCGCATCGAGATCGAGCCCCGTGTGCGGATCGACCGGAATTTCGACCGCCTTCAGATGCAGCCGCTGCACGGCCTGCAGCGCCGCGGGAAACGCCGGCCGCTCGATCGCGACCACTTCGCCGGGACGCGTGAGCGCCTGCAGGCTCAGCATCAGCGCGTCGAGCGCGCCGGTCGTCACGATGATCTCGTCCATCGGCAACGCCGCGCCGGCCGTCAGATAGCGCAGCGCGATCTGGCGACGCAGCCCGTCTTCGCCGGGGGGCAGACCGGACAGCATCGTCACGCGATCCATGTTGCGCGTCGCGGACTGCACGTAGCGCCACAGGCTGCTCATCGGAAACAGCGAATAGTTCGCGAACGCGGAGCCTAGCGGGACGACGTCGCCGTGTTTCAGCGAGTCGAGCAGCCGGCACAGCGCGGTGTCGGCGACGTGCGGCGCGGCGGCGGGCTTGCGCAGCGGATCGAGCGTCGAGCGGAGCCGCGACGCGTCGAGATTCGCGACGAAATAGCCCGAGCGCGGCCGCGCGACGATCAGACCCTCGCTCTCGAGCTGGTAATAGGCGCGAAACACGGTCGACGGACTGACGCGATACGCGCGGCACGCGGCGCGCACGGTCGGAATGCGCTCGCCGGGTGCCAGATCGCCTCGCCGAATCGAATCGGCAATCGTCTGCGCCAGCGCCGCATATCGTTTCATGCCCTCACTCCGGTGCATTACTGAAAAAAAGAGTAGCACGCGCGCCATGCCGCGCAACCGCACGCCGCGCGCTGATCCGTACGTTTTTAACGGGCTCTGATCCTTTTCTTCCCGTCTGCGCAAAGGCATCCTTGCGCAATTTTCGTTCCCGCCCGTTCCCGACCCGACCGACCCGCGTTCCCGCCGCCGGATGCCCGCGCCGCGCGGCGTGCGCGCGTGCACGGACGCGGCTCGGCGGCCTTTCCACGTCACTCCGAAAACGCTCTGTGAAATTGAAGACCCTTGCGGCCGGCATCGCGGCCGCCGCCCTCGTTCACCTTTTTTCCGTCGGCACCGCCGACGCCGCCTGCATCAGCAATCCGCCTGCCCAGTCGAGCGCATCGTTTCCGTCCGCGCTGACCGGCAAGCTCGTGTATCACAGCTACGTCAAGTACGGCGACGGCACGAGCCAGCTTTTCCTGTACGACTTTTCCGCACACACGCTCACGCAGCTCAGCAAGAGCACGTGGGGCATCACCGATCCGATGAACGGCGTGTTCAGCCCGGACGGCAAGTGGCTCGCGTTCATGGGCATCCGCAACGGCGCCTGGAACGTGTTCATGCTGCAGCTCGGCGCCGGCACGCCGCCCGTCGACATGACGCACAGCACGGGCGCGACGCGCAACGAGGATCCGAAGTTCAGCCCCGACGGCAAGACGCTCGTGTTCAAACAGAACGGCGACGTGAAGCAGGGCACGCTGTCGTTCACGAGCGCGGGTCCGGTTTTCACGTCGATCGTGAGCCTGACCAACGCGCCGTCGGGTGCCGAATATTCGATGCCGTATCTGTCGCCGGACGCGACCGCCGTCTACTACGCGACCGGCGCCGGCGCGAACATGGGGCTGATGAAGCGCACGATCGCGACGGGTGCGACCGCCACGTTCGATCATCCGGCCGGACTGCAGACCTACTATCCGATGGTGCGCGCGGACGGCATGGTGTTCTACGCGCGCTGGAAGGACAGCGGCGGGCTCGACCAGATCTATGCGAAGAGCGCCGACCCGTCGTCGACGCCGAGCGCGCTGTCGATCAACGACTGCGTGAGCAACAACTCCGATCCGGCGCCCGTGAACGGCACGAACTACCTGTTCTTCTCGTCGACGACGGCGGGCGGCTATCAGCTCTACGTTGGCGACGTGACGACCGGCAAGCGCTGGAGCCTGTCGCCGTTTGGCGTGAACGCCGACTCGACGAAGGCGAAGCTCGGCGCGAACTACTACGGCGGTCCGGCCGCGGCGCAGCCGACGCTGCTGTCGCAAGGGCGGCCGGCCGCGGCATCGGCGAGCTACAACGCTTCGATGACGCCGGACAAGGCGTTCGACGGCAACACGACGAGCACGCGCTGGGATTCGCCGGAAGGCACGGGCGTCGACCCGCAGTGGATCTCGGTCGATCTCGGCGCGGTGAAGACGATCAACAGCGTCGACCTGTACTGGGATGCGGGCGCGCTCGTCTACCAGATCCAGACGTCGAACGACAACGTGAACTGGACGACGATCTACTCGACGAACAACGGCGTGTCGTACCAGCACGTGACCTTGCCGAACCTCAACGGCCGCGGCCGCTACGTGCGGATGCTCGGCACGAAGCGCGCGACGCAGTGGGGCTACTCGCTGTATCAGATGCAGGTGTGGGGGTCGTGACCCGTGCGGTGCCGGCGCGGCGCGCCGGCTGCAGATGAAAAAAGCGACCTCGAAAGGTCACTTTTTTTTTCGTCGCGATGCGCCGGTCAAGTCACGCGTGAATCGCCAGCGTCGGCAGCGCCGGGCCGCCGGGAGGCGTGCCCTGCGCGAGCGGTGCAACCTGCTTGCGGCGCTCGCGCGTCGGGGCGACGCCGAACGCATCGCGATAGCTCTTGCTGAAATGGCACGCGGACTGGAAGCCGCAGGCCATCGTGATGTGCATGATCGACATGTCGGTCTGCAGCAGCAGCTCGCGCGCGCGGCGCAGTCGCAGCGTCAGGTAGTAGTGCGTCGGCGTCATGCCGAGGTGCTCGCGGAACAGCCGCTGCAACTGCCGCTGCGACATGTTCGCGAGCCGCGCGAGCTCCTCGCGCGACAGCGGCTCCTCGATATTGTTTTCCATCAGCGAGATCACTTCGAACAGCGACTTGTTCGCCGAGCCGAGGCGCGCGACGAGCGGCATCCGCTGCTGTGCGCTCGTGTCGCGCACGTGTTCGACGATGAACTGCTCGGCGATCTGCGTGACGCGCGCGGTGCCGACGCGCGCAGCGATCAGGTTCAGCATCATGTCGAGCGGCGCAACGCCGCCCGTGCAGGTGATGCGGTCGCGATCGATGACGAACAGTTCCTTCAGGAAGCGCGTGTCCGGAAACTCTTCCTTCAGCGCCGACATGTTTTCCCAGTGAATCGCGCACGCGTAGCCGGCGAGCAGGCCCGACTTCGCGAGCGCATAGGTGCCCGTGCAGAGGCTGCCGAGCGGAATGCCGGCGCGTGCGAAACGGCGCAGCGCCGACAGATGCGCGGGCGTCGTCGCGCGTTGCACGTCGACGCCGCCGCATACGAACACGATGTCGGGCTGCCCGACGCATTCGGCCGGACCGGTGTCGACCGTCAGGCCGTTGCTCGCCGTGACCGGGCCGCCGTCGGGGCTGATCACCGACCATCGATACAGAGGCTGACCGCTCAGGTAGTTCGCCATCCGAAGCACCTCGATCGCATTCGTGAACGCGATCATCGTGAAGTTCGGTAAAGGCATGAACGCGAAGTGGGACAGCGACGCTGTACGGTCGGGCGACATGGGGAGCGTTCCTTGAATCTCTAATAGCTTCTGCCCGAGGCACGAATCGGGCTGCAGTATTGTGTGAGCGAGCGCAACAAGCGTGCCATACGGCTAAACCCTAGCTCCATACGTTGTCTGCGTTGAAGCGCGTTGCTGCACTGCACCGAAAGCGTGACCGCGCGCACTGCCGACGCGCGTGCCCGGCACCAGCGGCGTGCCTGTTCATAGGTGAACTGCCAGCGCGCTTTTTATTGGCCATCCGAAAAAGCACGATCGATCACTTGTGTAAAACGGACGCGCATGGCGGAAAAGGCAAAGAACGCGTCTAAATTCATCAATCCGCCGAAAATCCGAACGACAAGAATAGAGCCGTCGGCAACCTTGTCTGCAACACGCTGCAAAGCCAGGCAGGGCGGGCCCTTGAGCATCGGTTGCAGCCCCTTATTCTTCGTCACGGACGCACTATGTCGAACACCCAGTCTTTCTTTTCGCAGCCCCTTGCAGAGCGCGACGCGCCGGTGCGCAGCGCCATCCTGAAGGAACTCGAGCGTCAGCAGTCGCAGGTCGAACTGATCGCGTCGGAAAACATCGTGTCGCGCGCCGTGCTCGAGGCGCAAGGCTCGGTGCTCACGAACAAGTACGCGGAAGGCTATCCGGGCAAGCGTTATTACGGCGGCTGCGAGTTCGCGGATGAAGTCGAGGCGCTCGCGATCGACCGCGTGAAGAAGATCTTCAATGCCGGCTATGCGAACGTGCAGCCGCACTCGGGCGCGCAGGCGAACGGCTCGGTGATGCTCGCGCTCGCCAAGCCGGGCGACACGGTGCTCGGGATGTCGCTCGACGCGGGCGGCCACCTGACGCACGGCGCGAAGCCGGCACTGTCGGGCAAGTGGTTCAACGCGGTGCAGTACGGCGTGAACCGCGACACGATGCGCATCGACTACGACCAGGTCGAAGAACTCGCACAGCAGCACAAGCCGAGCCTCATCATCGCGGGCTTCTCCGCGTATCCGCGCGCGCTCGACTTCGCGCGCTTCCGTGCGATCGCCGACAGCGTCGGCGCGAAGCTGATGGTCGACATGGCGCACATCGCGGGCGTGATCGCCGCCGGCCGCCATGCGAACCCGGTCGAACACGCGCATGTCGTCACGTCGACCACGCACAAGACGCTGCGCGGCCCGCGCGGCGGCTTCGTGCTGACCAACGACGAAGAGATCGCGAAGAAGATCAACTCGGCCGTGTTCCCCGGCCTGCAGGGCGGCCCGCTGATGCACGTGATCGCCGGCAAGGCGGTCGCGTTCGGCGAAGTGCTGCAGCCGGACTTCAAGGCGTACATCGACAACGTGCTCGCCAACGCGCAGGCGCTCGGCGAAGTGCTGAAGGCGGGCGGCGTCGATCTCGTCACGGGCGGCACCGACAACCACCTGCTGCTCGTCGATCTGCGCCCGAAGGGGCTGAAGGGCGCGCAGGTCGAGCAGGCGCTCGAACGTGCGGGCATCACGTGCAACAAGAACGGCATTCCGTTCGACACCGAGAAGCCGACGATCACGTCGGGCATCCGTCTCGGTACGCCGGCCGGCACGACGCGCGGCTTCGGCGTCGCGGAGTTCCGCGAGATCGGCCGCCTGATCCTCGAGGTGTTCGACGCACTGCGCGCGAACCCGGAGGGCGACGCCGCGACCGAGCAGCGCGTGCGCCGCGAAATCTTCGCGCTTTGCGAGCGCTTCCCGATTTACTGACCCACACCGGACGAGACTGGAGCGAGAGAAGGATATGAGCACGCTGCATGACGACAGCATCATCATCGACGGCCTGAACATTTCGAAGTTCGAGAAGCCGGTGTTCGAGGACATGCGCAAGGGCGGCATCACGGCCGCGAACTGCACGGTGTCGGTGTGGGAAAACTTCGCGAAGACCGTCGACAACATCGGCGTGATGAAGAAGAAGATCCGCGACAACAGCGAGCTGCTGACGCTGGTGCGCACGACCGACGACATCTTCCGCGCGAAGAAGGAAGGCAAGACGGGGATCATCCTCGGCTTCCAGAACGCGCATGCGTTCGAGGACAACATCGGCTACATCGAGGCGTTCGCCGACATGGGCGTGCGCGTCGTCCAGCTTTGCTACAACACGCAGAACCTCGTCGGCACCGGCTGCTACGAGCGTGACGGCGGGCTGTCGGACTTCGGCCGCGAAGTGATCACCGAGATGAACCGCGTCGGGATCATGGTCGACCTGTCGCACGTCGGCGCGAACACGTCGTCCGAGGCGATCGCGTTCTCGAAGAAGCCGGTGTGCTACTCGCACTGCCTGCCGTCGGGCCTCAAGGAGCATCCGCGCAACAAGAGCGACGCCCAGCTGAAGGAGATCGCCGATGCGGGCGGCTTCGTCGGCGTGACGATGTTCGCGCCGTTCCTGAAGCGCGGGATCGAAGCGAACATCGACGACTACATCGAGGCGATCGACTACGTCGTGAACCTGATCGGCGAAGACGCGGTCGGCATCGGCACGGACTTCACGCAGGACTACGCGAAGGAGTTCTTCGACATGCTGACGCACGACAAGGGCCGCTATCGCCAGCTGACGAACTTCGGCAAGGTGATCAACCCCGAAGGCATCCGCACGATCGGCGAATTCCCGAACCTGACCGCGGCGATGGAACGCCACGGCTGGAAGGAGTCGCGGATCCGCAAGATCATGGGCGAGAACTGGGTGCGCGTGTTCAAGGACGTCTGGGGCGCGTAAGCGCGCACGACGCCGGCCGCCGCCAGCGATTTACACCACAACAACAATCCGGACGTGCCCGCACACAGTGTGCGGGCGCGCGGACGATGCCGTGCCTGCGCCTGTGCCGCGCGGCCACTTTTCCTCACGGAGTCACCACGATGCAACCGCAACTGCCGATCGACGTCGATCCCGTTACCGGCGTCTGGACCACCGACGCGCTGCCGATGCTGTACGTGCCGCGCCACTTCTTCACGAACAACCACGTCGCGGTCGAGGAAGCGCTCGGCGTCGAGGCCTATGCCGAGATCCTGTACAAGGCCGGCTACAAGTCCGCTTACCACTGGTGCGACAAGGAAGCCAAGCAGCACGGGATCGCCGGCATGGCCGTGTTCGAGCATTACCTGAAGCGCCTGTCGCAGCGCGGCTGGGGGCTGTTCTCGATCGTCGAGGCCGACCCGGCCACGGCACGCGCGAAGATCGAGCTGCGCCATTCGTCGTTCGTGCTCCAGCAGCCGGGCAAGGAAGGCAAGCTCTGCTACATGTTCGCCGGCTGGTTCGCCGGTGCGATGGACTGGGTGAACGACACGACGCCGGAAGGCAAGGGCGCGCCGCGCGCGCAGTCGAAGGAAGTGCAGTGCGCGGCCGAGCATCACGACCGCTGCATCTTCGAAGTGTCGCCGCTCGCGCATTGATGCACTGAAACAGAACAACACCCGCAACACGAGACATTCGAACGCCAGAGGTCGCCAGCGATGCGTTATCCCCACCTGTTCAAACCCATGCAGCTCAATCAGCTGACGCTGCGTAACCGGATCGTCAGTACCGCGCACGCGGAGGTGTATGCCGAGCCGGGTGGCCTGCCGGGCGACCGCTACATCCGCTACTACGAGGAGAAGGCGAAGGGCGGTGTCGGCCTCGCGATCTGCGGCGGCTCGAGCCCCGTGTCGATCGACAGCCCGCAGGGCTGGTGGAAATCGGTGAACCTGTCGAACGACAAGATCATCGACCCGCTCACGCGGCTCGCCGACGCGATGCACAAGCACGGCGCGAAGATCATGATCCAGGCGACGCACATGGGCCGCCGCTCGTCGTTCCACGGCGAGCACTGGCCGCATCTGATGTCGCCGTCGGGCGTGCGCGAGCCGGTGCACCGCGGCAACGCGAAGATCATCGAGATCGAGGAGATCCGCCGCATCATCGGCGATTTCGCCGCGGCCGCGAAGCGCGTGCAGGCGGCCGGCATGGACGGCATCGAAATCTCGGCCGCACACCAGCATCTGATCGACCAGTTCTGGAGCCCGCGTTCGAACCACCGCACCGACGAATGGGGCGGCAGCCTGCAGAACCGGCTGCGCTTCGGCATCGAGGTGTTGACGGCCGTGCGCGAAGCGGTCGGCAAGGATTTCTGCGTCGGCCTGCGGATGTGCGGCGACGAATTTCACGAGGACGGCCTGGACCACGAAGCGCTGAAGGAAATCGCGCAGGCGATGGCCGAGACGGGGCTGATCGACTACCTGAGCGTCGTCGGCTCGGGCGGCGATACACACAACACGATCGCGAACTGCATGCCGCCGATGGCGCTGCCGCCGGAGCCGTTCGTGCATCTCGCGGCCGGCATCAAGTCGGTCGTCAAGATTCCGGTGATGCACGCGCAGAGCATCCGCGACGCCGGGCAGGCCGAGCGCCTGCTCGCGAACGGGATGATCGACCTGGTCGGCATGACGCGCGCGCAGATCGCCGATCCGCACATGGTGATCAAGATCCGCGACGGCCGCGAGGACGAGATCAAGCAGTGCGTCGGCGCGAACTACTGCATCGACCGCCAGTACAACGGCCTCGACGTGCTCTGCATCCAGAACGCGGCGACCTCGCGCGAAGCGACGATGCCGCACATCATCGAGAAGTCGCGCGGCCCGAAGCGCAAGGTCGTCGTCGTCGGCGCGGGGCCGGCCGGGCTCGAGGCGGCGCGCGTGGCACGCCTGCGCGGCCACGACGTCGTGCTGTTCGAGAAGAACGCGGAAGTCGGCGGCCAGGTGATGATCGCCGCGAAGGCGCCGCAGCGCGAACAGATGTCGGGGATCATCCGCTGGTTCGACATGGAGACGAAGCGCATCGGCGTCGACCGGCGTCTCGGCGTGACGGCCGACGAGAAGATGATCATGGCCGAGAAGCCGGACATCGTCGTGCTCGCGACCGGCGGCTCGAGCTTCACGTGGCAGGTGCCGGCGTGGGGCGTCGCCGAAGGGCTCGCCGTCAGCTCGTGGGACATCCTGACCGGCAAGGTCGAGCCGAAGCAGAACGTGCTGCTGTTCGACGGCGTGAGCACGCATGCGGGCGCGGGCGTCGCCGACTTCATGGCGAGCCGCGGCTCGAAGGTCGAGGTCGTCACGCCCGACGTGAAGGTCGCCGACGACTGCGGCGGCACGACGTTCCCGATCTTCTATCGCCGGCTGTACGCGCTCGGCGTGATCCAGACGCCGAACACGATGCTCGACCGCGTCTACGAGGAAGACGGCAAGAAGATCGCGGTGCTGCGCAACGAATACACCGAGGAACTGGAAGAGCGCGCGGTCGACCAGGTCGTGATCGAGAACGGTTCGTCGCCGAACGACGAGCTCTACTGGAAGCTGAAGCCGGAATCGGTGAATCGCGGCCAGATCGATCCGCACACGCTGTTCGCGGCCGAGCCGCAGCCGTGCCTGTCGGAAGAACTCGGCAACGGCCGCTTCCTGCTGTTCCGTGTCGGCGACTGCATCTCGATGCACAACGTCCACGGTGCGATCTACGACTCGCTGCGTCTCGTGAAGGATTTCTGACGATGAATCCGGCATTCCTGATTACCGCGTTGCTGTGGCTGTCGGTGGCGGGGCTCGCGTTCGCGGTCGCGAAGCGCTCGTCGTACTGGCGTCTCGGGCGGGCCACCGCGCCCGGCGCGTTCGGCGTAGCGAACCTGTTCGCGATTCCGAAGCGCTACTTCGTCGATCTGCACCACGTGGTCGCGCGCGACCCGTACATCGCGAAGACGCACGTCGCGACCGCCGGCGGCGCGATCGCCGCGCTCGCGCTGGTGTTCGTCAACTACGGCCTCGCGATCTATTCGCCGTGGCTCGACAAGCTGATCTTCCTCGCGGCGCTCGCCATGCTCGTCGGCGCGGTGTTCGTGTGGCGCCGCCGCGCGGCGAAGAACGTGCCGGCGCGTCTGTCGCGCGGCCCGTGGAATACGTTGCCGTGGCTGCTCGGTTCGTTCGCGCTCGGCCTCGTTCTGTTCATGCTCGTGCCGACCGGCGCGATGTCCGGCGCGTTCGCGGTGCTCTGCGCGCTGCTGATCGGCGTCGGCGCATTCGCGATGACGGTCGGCGCCGCGAAGGGCGGCCCGATGAAGCACGCGATCGCCGGTCTGCTGCACCTCGCGTTCCATCCGCGCCAGGAGCGTTTCGCCGCATCGCGCGAATCGTTCACGGGCAACGGCACCGCCACGCCGCCGACCGCGCTGAAGCTGCCCGACATCGAGCACGAGGAGTACGGCGTCGCGAAGCCGGTCGAGTTCCGCTGGAATCAACTGCTGAGTTTCGATGCGTGTGTGCAGTGCGGCAAGTGCGAAGCCGCGTGCCCCGCGTTCGCATCGGGCCAGCCGCTGAACCCGAAGAAGCTGATCCAGGATCTCGTCGTCGGCATGGCGGGCGGCACCGATGCTGCCTATGCGGGCAGCCCGACGCCGGGCCTGCCGGTCGGCCAGCATCGCGGCGAACCGAACGGCCCGATCGTGTCGGCGCTGATCGAGGAACAGACGCTGTGGTCGTGCACGACCTGCCGCGCCTGCGTGCAGGAGTGCCCGATGCTGATCGAGCACGTCGACGCGATCGTCGACATGCGCCGCAACCGCACGCTCGTGCACGGCACGGTGCCGGGCAAGGGCCAGGAAGTGCTCGCGAACCTGCGCGAGACGGGCACGATGGGCGGCTACGACACGGCCGCGCGCTACGACTGGTCGGTCGACCTCAATGCGCCGGTCGCGCGTCCCGGCAAGCCGGTCGACGTGCTGTTCGTCGCCGGCGAAGGCGCGTTCGACATGCGCTATCAGCGCACGCTGCGGGCGTTCGTGAAGGTGCTGAACAAGGCGGGCGTCGACTATGCGGTGCTCGGCCCCGACGAAACCGACACGGGCGACGTCGCGCGCCGGCTCGGCGACGAGGCGACGTTCCAGCAGATGGCCAAGCGCCTGATCGGCACGCTCGGCGAGCTGTCGTACAAGCAGATCGTGACGGCCGACCCGCACGTGATGCACAGCCTGCGCAACGAATACCGCGCGCTCGGGCTGCGCGTGACGGTCAAGCATCACACGACCTATCTCGCGGAACTCGCGGACAGCGGCAAGATTGCGCCGAAGGCCGTCGAAGCGCTGCGCGAGAAGCGCACCACGTATCACGATCCCTGCTATCTCGGCCGCTATAACGGCGAGATCGAAGCGCCGCGCAAGCTGCTGAAGACGATCGGCATCCAGGTCGTCGAAATGGAGCGCAACGGCATGCGCGGCCGCTGCTGCGGCGGTGGCGGCGGCGCGCCGCTGACCGACATTCCCGGCAAGCAGCGCATTCCGGACATCCGTATCGCCGACGCGCGCACGGTCGGCGCGGAAGTGGTCGCGGTCGCGTGCCCGAACTGCACGGCGATGCTCGAAGGTGTCGTGGGCCCGCGCCCCGACGTGCTCGACGTGGCCGAACTCGTCGCTGCCTCGCTGGAGTGAATCGATGAACAAGATCAAACGAATCGATCCGCGCCGGCCGTTCGTCATCACGGCCGCCGGCCTGAAACGCATCACGCTCGGCGAGGAAGGCAGCGCAGACGCGAGCGCCGCGCAATGGCCGGCCCACGGCCATGCGGCCGCCGCCGCGAAGCCGCGCCGCGCGGTGCAGGACCCGAAGCACACGATGCTCGTGGTCGCGCATGCCGAACGCGGCTCGCTCGACGACCTGTCGCGCCAGGCGATCGCCGCGGCCGCGCTGCTCGCCGACGCGCAGACCGAAGTCGCGCTGCTCGCCTTCGGCGAACTGAAGGACGACATCGCCGAGCTCGGTGTCGACAAGCTCGTCGAACTCGCGGGCTTCGATCGCCGTGCGTTCGCGCCTGAGAGCGAGCTGCAGGCGCTGCAGGCCTGCGTCGCCGCGCTCGCGCCGAAACACGTGTTCGTGCCCGACAACGCGACGGGCGACGGCGATCTCGGCCGCCGCTATGCCGCGGTCGCCGGCGCAAGCGTCGCGACGAACGTCGTCGAGATCGATGCGAAGCACGTCGGCGCCTACGTGCATGCGAAGCGCGCGTTCGCGACGCGCGCGCTGCCCGACGTGATCCTGCTCGCGCCGAACGCGGTCGAAGCGAAGCTGCCGTTCGTCGGCGCGGGCGAGCGGCTGGCCGCCGATTTCATCCGGCCGGCCGCCGACGCCGCACAGCCGTATCGCGATCTCGGCCTCGAGGAAATCGACGCCGCGCAGGTCGCGCTCGAAGAAGCGGACTTCATCGTATCGGCCGGCAACGGCGTGACCGACATCGCCGCATTCGAGCGGCTGGCCGGCGCGTTCGGCGCGGCGATCGGCGCAAGCCGCGTCGCGGTCGACAACGGCCACTTCACGCGCGACAAGCAGGTCGGCGCGACCGGCAAGACGGTCGAAGCGAGCGTCTATATCGCGTTCGGGATCTCGGGCGCGGTGCAGCATCTGCAGGGCATCAAGGATTGCCGCCACGTGATCGCGGTCAACCTCGACGGCAGCGCGCCGATCGCGAAGCGCGCGAACCTGACGGTAGTCGGCGACGCGCAGGCGACGATCGCCGCGCTGATCGAACAGGTGCAGGCCGCGCGTGCCGCGCGCGGACAATCGCCGACCGCGGTCGGCGCTCGTGAACCGGAAGGAGTCGCAGCATGAACGCCCCTCGCCAGTTGCAACGCATCGCCGTGCTCGTGTCCGTCGGCCGGCATCCGGTCAGCGGGACCGCGCGCTACAGCCGCAACGATGCGGCCGCGCTCGAACTCGGCCGCGAACTCGCGGAACGGCATCGCGCGCAGCTCGACGTGATTCATGCGGGCGATCCCGCGAATCCCGCGCTCGCCGAATACCTTGCGCTCGGTGCGCGCACGGTCGACGTGCTCGTCTGCGACGACGGCGAAGACGTCGCGCGCGCGCTCGCTGGCCGCGTCGACGGCTACGACCTCGTGCTGACCGGCACGCGCGCCGAAGGTGCGTTCGACAGCGGGATGCTGCCGTATCGCGTCGCCGCGGCGCTCGGCTATCCGCTCGTCGGATCGGCCGTCGACGTGTCGGTCGACGGCGGCCGCGCGACGGTGCGGCAATTCTTACCGAAAGGCCTGCGTCGCCGTGTCGATGCCGCGCTGCCGGCCGTCGTCGCGGTCCATCCGCTCGCGAATGCGCAGCCGCGCTACGCGTACGCCCGGCTGCGTGCCGGGACGATTCGTCCGGCGCGCACCGTGACCGGCGCCGACGCCGAAACGGCCGCATGGAAGGTCGGCCCGATCGAGCGCAAGCCGGTGAAGCTGGCGGCCGCCGAGAAGCGCTCCGGGCATGCCCGGATGCTGTCGGCGACGACGACCGAAAGCCGTGGCGGCAACGTCGTAATTGAGGGGAGTTCGGTCGAAAAAGCACAAGTGATCCTCGCGTATTTGCGCGAGCATCAGCTCATCGACTATTGATTCTGTCGGCAAGAACCCAGGGATGCAAGGAATCCGGAGCAAACGATGAAAGTATCGGCAGACATTCGTGCACTGATCGAGCGACGCAAGGAAGGCCACAGCCTCGAGGCGCCGTTCTACACGAGCGAGGAGATTTTCGCGCTGGACATGGAAGCGATCTTCCGCCAGCACTGGATCCAGGTCGCGGTCGAACCCGACATTCCCGAGCCGGGCGACTACGTGACGGTCGAGCTCGGCAGCGATTCGATCCTGATCGTGCGCGACGACGACATGGAGATCCGCGCGTTCCACAACGTGTGCCGCCATCGCGGCGCGCGCCTGTGCAACGAGGACAAGGGTTCGGTCGGCAACATCGTATGCCCGTACCACAGCTGGACGTACAACCTGACGGGCCAGCTGATGTTCGCCGAGCACATGGGCGAGAAGTTCGACCGCTGCAAGCATAGCCTGAAGCCGGTGCACGTCGAGAACCTCGCGGGCCTGATCTTCATCTGCCTCGCCGAGGAGCCGCCCGCCGACTTCGCGCAGATGCGCGCCGCGATGGAGCCGTACCTGCTGCCGCACGATCTGCCGAACACGAAGATCGCCGCGCAGATCGACATCATCGAGGAAGGCAACTGGAAGCTCACGATGGAGAACAACCGCGAGTGCTATCACTGCGTCGCGAACCATCCGGAGCTGACGATCTCGCTGTACGAATACGGCTTCGGCTATCAGCGCTCGGAGGCGAACGCCGAAGGGATGGACGCCTTTGCGGAAACCTGCATCCGCCGCGGCAAGGAATGGGCCGAGATGGGCCTGCCGTCGGTCGAGATCGAGAAGCTGCTCGACGTGACGGGCTTTCGCACGCAGCGGCTGCCGCTCGATCGCAGCGGCGAGTCGCAGACGCTCGACGCCAAGGTCGCCTCGAAGAAGCTGCTCGGCGAATTCCGCCAGGCCGATCTCGGCGGGCTGTCGTTCTGGACGCAGCCGAACTCGTGGCATCACTTCATGAGCGATCACATCGTGACGTTCTCCGTGATTCCGCTGTCGGCCGGCAAGACGCTCGTGCGCACCAAGTGGCTCGTGCACAAGGATGCGAAGGAAGGCATCGACTACGACGTGAAGAACCTGACGGCCGTGTGGAACGCGACCAACGACCAGGACCGCGCGCTCGTCGAATTCTCGCAGCGCGGCGCGAACAGCAGCGCATACGAGCCCGGCCCGTACTCGCCGTTCACGGAAGGGCTCGTCGAGAAATTCTCGGCGTGGTACATCGGCCGGCTCGCCGAAAAGACCGGCGCATAGCGATTAGCGATTTAGCAGCGGAGTCAAACATGATGCGAGATGCGGCCAATTTCGAGCCGACCGACAGCCGGGTCACGCGCCCGGCTTTCTGGAACGCCCTTGCCGAGCGCTGGACGAGCGACGTCGAGGAAACGCTGGTGTGCTGCCACGTGCGGCAGGAAACGCACGACGTGAAGAGCTTTTTCTTCCGTTCGCCGCAGGGCCGCACGTTCTCGTTCGAGCCCGGCCAGTTCATCACGCTCGAGCTCGACATCGACGGCGAGACGATCAATCGCTGCTACACGATCTCGTCGTCGCCGACGCGGCCGCACACCATCTCGATCACTGTCAAGCGCGTGCCGGGCGGCAAGGTGTCGAACTGGCTGCACGACAACCTGCAGCCGGGTGCGTCGGTGCGCGTGCTCGGGCCGGCCGGCGAGTTCACCTGCGCGCGGCATCCGGCGCGCAAGTATCTGTTCCTGTCCGCGGGTTCGGGCGTCACGCCGCTGATGTCGATGAGCCGTGCGCATCACGATCTCGCCGAGGATCGCGACATCGTGTTCGTGCACAGCGCACGCACGCCGGACGACATCATCTTCGCGCGCGAGCTCGATCTGATCGCGTCGAACCACGCGAATTTCCGCACGTCGTTCGTCGTCGAACGCGTCGGCACGCGCACGAACTGGCCGGGCGTCACCGGCTTTCTGACGCTGCCGCTGCTCAAGCTGATCGCACCGGACTTCATGGAGCGCGAGATCTTCACGTGCGGCCCGGCGCCGTACATGAAGGCCGTGCGCGACCTGCTCGACGAAGCCGGTTTCGACCGCAAGCGCTATCACGAGGAAAGCTTCTCGTTCGAGACGCTCGCGCAGACGGCCAGCGACGAGCTGCTCGCCGAGCTCGCGCCGGTGGCCGACGACGCCGAGGTCGCGACGAAGCAGTTCACGGTCAGCTTCGCGAAGAGCAACCGCGAGGTGTCGTGCGGCGCCGATCAGCACGTGCTCGATGCGGCGCGCCGCTCGGGCGTGCGGCTGCCGGCCTCGTGCACGCAGGGCATGTGCGGCACCTGCAAGGTAAAGCTGGTGTCGGGTCAGGTCGACATGAAGCACAACGGCGGGATTCGCCAGCGCGAGATCGACCAGGGCATGGTGCTGCTGTGCTGCAGCAAGCCGCTTTCGGATCTCGTCATCGATAAGTAACGACCGGCCGCGATGCGACGCGCCGCGTCGCATCCGGACAAGCATCTGTCGGAAAAAAACGCTACCGCGGATTTGTGGTTGAAGAACCTAGAGAGACAACGCGCAGGGTGCGCATTTCAAGGAGATCGACCATGAAGCTACTCGGAAAACTGTTGTGGACCGGCGCACTGTCGGCGATGGTGGCGTTGAGTGCATCCGCGCTCGCGGATACGAAACCGACGCTGAAGATCGGCTACGTCGAAGGCTGGGACGACAGCGTCGCGACCTCGAATGTCGCGGCCCGCGTGATCGAGAAGAAGCTCGGCTACCAGGTGCAGCTCGTGCCGGTCGCGGCCGGGATCATGTGGCAGGGCGTTGCGCGCGGCGATCTCGACGCGACGCTGTCGGCCTGGCTGCCGGTCACGCACGGCTCGTACTGGAGCGAATACAAGAGCAAGGTCGTCGACGTCGGCGCGAACTTTCCCGACGCGAAGATCGGCCTGATCGTCCCGGATTACGTGAAGGCGAAGAGCATCGAGGATCTGAACGCGGAGAAGAGCAGTTTCGGCGGCCGCATCGTCGGCATCGACGCCGGTGCGGGCGTGATGCGCAAGACCGACGAAGCGATCAAGAACTACGGGCTCAGCTATACGCTGATGCCGAGTTCTGGCAGCGCGATGACGGCCGAACTGTCGCGCTCGGTGAGCGCGAACAAGCCGGTGATCGTGACGGGCTGGGCGCCGCACTGGATGTTCGCGAAATGGAAGCTGCGCTTCCTCGAGGATCCGAAGAAGGTGTTCGGCGGTGCCGAGCACGTCGACAGTGTCGTGAATCCGCAGCTCGAAACGAAGGCGAAGCCGGTCGTTGCCTTCCTGAAGAAATTCCAGTGGAAGCCGGGCGAGATCGACAGCGTGATGCTCGCGATCCAGAACGGCGCGAAGCCGGAAGCGGCTGCCGACGCGTGGATCGCCGCGCATGCCGACCGCGTGAACGCATGGACCGAAGGCGCGCAGTAAACGGCTGACGGTTCGTCAGCCGAAACATCAAAACAATACGCCGGGAATGGCGAGCAGGAATCCGAAACGATCGCGATGACTTGCTCCCATATCCCGGAATTTTTTTACCGATTCTGCAAGAAAGTGCGCATGTTGTTACACTACGGCGCTTGTGCGGAGTCATCACAGGAGGATTTGGATGAGTCAAGCAGGACTGCGTGCGAGCCGCACCGGTGATGTCGAGGCAACCATCTCACATGATTCGACAGGCCATACGCTGCATCGTGGCCTGACATGGAAGGACGCATTCTGGGTGACGAGCGGCGTGCCGGCAGGCGTGCTGTTCACGATCGGCGGGGTATGTGCGACGATCGGCCAGCCCGCGTGGGCGATCTGGATCGCCGCGATCACGATGGGGCTGATCCAAAGCGCGACTTATGCGGAAATATCGGGGCTATTTCCTCATAAATCGGGCGGCGCGTCGGTATACGGCGCGATCGGTTGGGTTCGCTACAGCAAGCTGATTGCCCCGGTTTCCGTGTGGTGCAACTGGCTCGCATGGTCTCCGATGCTCGCGCTCGGCTGCGGTCTCGCCGCGAGCTATGCGCTCACGAGTCTCTTTCCGGCCGATGCAGCGGTGCTGCACTGGCAGTTCAAGGTCGCGGATCTCGGTTTCATCAAGCCGGGTCTGTCATTGCGGATCAACGCGACGTTCATCATCGCGACGATCCTGCTTCTGATCACGTTCAAGCTTCAGCACAGCGGTGCGTCGAAAGCCGCGCGCACGCAGCGCATTCTCGGCATCGCTTCGCTGACGCCGCTGCTGATCGTCGGCATCGTGCCGTTCGTCACCGGCGACGTGCCGATGTCGAACCTGCTCCCGCTGCTGCCGCTCGGCCATGACGCGCACGGCAATCTGACGGCCGCGACGTTCGGTACGTGGAACGGGCAGGGCGTCGTGATGGCGCTCGGCGCGATGTTCATGGCGGGCTGGGCGTCGTACGGTTTCGAGACGGCCGTCTGCTATACGCGCGAATTCCGCGATCCGCGTCGCGACACCGCGAAGGCGATTTTCTGGTCGGGTGCGCTCTGTCTCGTCGTGATGACGCTCGTGCCGATGGCGTTTCAGGGCGCGCTCGGCACGCAGGCGATGCTCGATCCGGCGATCGGCGACGGCACCGGCGTCGCGGCCGCAATGGCGAAGATCGTCGGCGGCGGCGCGTGGGTCGCCAATGCGGTCGTCGTGATGCTGATGCTGTCGATCCTGCTGATCGTGATGACGTCGATGATGGGCTCGTCGCGCACGCTTTATCAGGCATCGGTCGACGGCTGGCTGCCGAAATTCCTGTCGCACGTGAACGAGCACGGCGCGCCGACGCGCGCGATGTGGACCGATCTCGGCTTCAACCTCGTGTTGCTGATGATGTCGGACTACATGACGGTGCTGTCGATTTCCAACGTCTGCTACATGTTGTTCGTGTTCCTGAATTTGCAGTCGGGCTGGATCCACCGGATGGATCGCGGCAGCTGGGATCGTCCGTTCCGTTGCCCGACCTGGCTGCTCGTCGCGGGCTCGATCTGCGGGTATGCGAACCTCGTGTATGTCGGCGCGGGCGCGAATCTGCAAGGCGAAGGCACGCTGCGCAACGGGCTGATCGCGATGCTGCTGATCGTGCCGGTGTTCGTGTATCGCCACTACTGGCAGGATCGCGGGCGCTTTCCCGCGCAGATGCAGCGCGACATGGAGCTCGAGGTGCCGAAGCGCAGCGTGTGGCTGAATCTCGCGCCGTATGCGGCGCTGGTCGGCGCGGCGCTGACGATCGGGTTGTCGTATTACTTTGCTTGGGTGAAGTGAGCGCTTCACGCGTGCCCGATTCGCGCGCCGGTCCCGGAAAGCTCACACGGGGCTGTCGCGCGATCGCGGTACGGCAGGTGTAACAGGCCGCCCCGGCCGAACCGTTCATCTCTACGGCTGCGTTCTGCGGCATTGTCTTTTTCTCCGCTCATCCTCCCGCGTTCTGTTAGTTCGCGCGACCGGTCGGCGTGCGCCGGTTGCATCGTAAGAATGCAAAGGAAGCGCCGGCGCGATGCAACATCGGCCCGGGGCGTCTCCGACCGGTTTCCGGCTCGGTCGCCCACTTCGGCTACACTTTCGCTCCGCAACGATTTGCCCTAAAGTTAGCGTGCCTCGGGCCTGCGGCCCGCCGGGCAGAACCTGAGACGGAAAGGAAGAACAATGAGTTTTGCTCCGAATGGCGGCCTGCCGGGCGGTCCCGGCGGCAGCCCCTTGGGCTCGTTGAGTGCGCTCGGCGGCCTGGTCGGTCCTGTCGCATCCACGATCGCGGGCAACGTCGGGCCCCTGGCCGGCGCGGCCGGCCACATGGACACCGTTCAGCGCGCGCTTCAACTCGCGCAAACGGGCTTTTCCCTGATGCAGAAGACGCCAAGCGCGATCGCCGATGCATTGAACGATGCGGCTGGCGGTGCCGCGCGCTTGACCCAGCTCAATCGTTATGTGACGGTCGATACGCCGCTTGGCGCCGACGTGCTGCTCGTCAGCGCCGCGATAGTCGACGAGTACGTGAACCGGCTGCCAGAGATCCATCTAGATCTGCTGTCGCACCGGAACAACCTGACGCCCGAGGAGCTGATCGGGCAGCAGGTGCGGCTCAAGTTCGATCAGGAGTCGACGCTGCTGTCCCTCGCGCGCGCCACTGCTTCGGGTGCGGGAGACACGTCGCGTCACTTCGATGGATATGTGTCGTCGTTCGACCGGCTCGGCAATCCCGGTAAGGTGACGCAGTACCAGATGACCGTTGTGCCGTGGTTCTGGTTCCTGACGCGCTCCACCGACTGTCGGATCTTCCAGAATATGACGGCGCAGGACATCTTGCGCGAAATTTTTCAGGAGCACGGCTTTCCAGATTTCACGTTCGACATTCGGAGCACGCAGAAGCCGCTCGAGTACGTGGTGATGTACCAGGAGTCGTACTTCAACTTCTGCGCACGCCTGATGGAGCAGGAGGGGCTAATCTGGACCCATCGCTACGAGAAGGACAAGCATATCCTCGTCGTTGCGGATAGCAACCTTGTGTTCCGCCCGATCGATGGCCTTGGGACGGTGCCGTTCTCCCATACCGAATCGAGCGAGCTCAACGGTATCGACCGGCTTGATGAGGGCCGGGGTTTCGGCATCGGCAAGATCACCTACCAGGATTTCAATTATCAGCAGCCGTCGTCGCCGCTGATGCTGGTCGAGGCCGGCCCGCAGAATCTCGATCATGCGCGGCTCGCGTCGACCGAGCGATTCGAGCACCAGTCGCTCTACGATCACGGCGACGACGGCAATCGCTACGCACGCTATGCGATGGAGGCGGAGGAGGCCATCGCACATCGCTTCCTCGGCAGCGGCTACGCGTGGCGGATGACCACCGCGGGCCAGATCAAGATCGTTGATCATCCGGTGCAGTCGAACAATCAGGACTACGCGATCCTGCATGTGCGCCACGAGGCGGTGAACGACTACACGCAGAACGCTGCGCGACTACCGTACCGCAACAGCTTCGTGCTGCTGCCGATGAATATTCCGTTCCGGGCGCCGCGCATTACGCCGAAGCCGGTGATTCACGGCACGCAGTCCGCGATCGTCGTCGGTCCGAAGGGCGAGGAGATTCATACCAACGGCAGTTGTGTCAAGGTGCACTTCCTGTGGGATCGGCGCGGCAAGCGCGATGGTTCGGATTCCATGTGGATTCGCGTGTCGCAGCCGTGGGCGGGCAATGGCTGGGGCGCAGCCGCAATTCCGCGGATCGGGCAAGAGGTGATCGTCGCGTTCAATCAGGGCGATCCGGACAATCCGGTGATCGTCGGCCGCATGTTCAACGCCGAGCAGGGCAATCCGTACCATGGCGCTGCTGGGCAGACCATGGGGATCAAAAGCCAGACGCACAAGGGCGAAGGCTCGAACGAACTGTTGATGAGCGACGTCGCCGGTGCGCAGATGCTGTACATGCACGCGCAGAAGGACATGAGCGTCATCGTCGAGGATGCGCAGCTGACCGCGGTGCTCAAAGGGGACCGGACTGTTCAGGTCGCGAAAGGCAACCAGGCGACGACGGTGTCGGTCGGCAATCTGTCGGACGTGGTGTCGCAAGGCAATACGCTGCAGCAGACGCCGCTCGGCGTTCATACGATCGAGGCGAAGGAGCTTTGGATCAAGATCGGCGGCGCAGGCGGTACGCGGATCCACATGACGGCCGACGGAATCGACATATATAAGGGCGAGTCGGTGATCCACCTCGACGATGCGAACATCAGCATCCAGGCGTCGCGGACCGACATCAATCCTAAGAACGGCTGATCTTCAACAGGACGAGAATACATGTACCAGATGCATGAGGGCACGCTTGCGCTGCCGGTCGAGTGGCAGGACAAGACGATGAACGTGTTCGTATCGGCGGCGACCGGCACCGAAGGCGTGAGCATGGTCATTACGCGCGAGCGGCTGCCGTGGGGGATGAAATTCGCCGAGTATGTGACGAGCGAGACGCGCAAGGTCGCGAAGAAGGTGCCCGACTACGCGGAAGTGTCGAGCGCAGGCACGACGGTGTCGGGCCGCGATGCGCATGTCCACGAGTTTACGTGGACCAACAACGGCGCGTCGATTCACCAGCAATTGACGATGGTCGAGTACGGGCAGGTCGTAATGATGCTGACGTTCACGGCGCCGGGCGCGCTGAGCGATACACAGCGTGAGCAGGTCAACGCGGTGATCCAGAGCCTGCAACTGCGCGCGCCGGATTAACGGGGCGTCCCATGTCCGACACGCTTGTTTACGACGAGCCGAGTGGCAGTGCCGCCGAGCGTATGGAGCGCCTCCTCCATCTGGAGGATGGCGAGGCGACCAAGGCCGCCGAGCAGCCATTCTATGAGAACGTCAATTATGTAATGCTCGGCGGCGATATCGGTTGGGCGACGGCCAGCGTCCTCGACGCGGGGATCACCGCGGGCGCATCGGGATCGGCGATTGCTGGCGCGCTGGCGGTCGAGCTCGCACCGGTTGCGATCGCGATCGGCGGCGCGTGGGCGCTGGACAAGCTCGGCGTCACGGACGCGATGTCGCGCGGATTCGTGTGGGTAGGCGACGAGCTCGGCCTCACGATCGGCCACGGCGATCCGCATCCTGCTTGCGTGGGCGATGCGGTCGCGCACTCGATGGGTGCGTGGGGTCTCTTCGGCGGCATGTTGGTAGGCGTTGCGGTTGGTGCGATCGTCGCGGCGGCGGTGGTGGCAACGGTCGCGACGGGCGGACTCGCGGGCGCCTTAATCGTCGGCGCATGCATGGCGGGTGGCCTCAGCCTCGGCGGCGCGCTGGCCTCCGCGAGTCAGCAGATGGGCAGCGACTGCGGACAGATCCTGACCGGCTCGCATGACGTGTACTTCGAGGGGCGGCAGGTGGCGCGCGTCACCGATCTGGTCAAATGCGACCAGCACTCGGGCGTGCCGCAACCGCTCGTCGAAGGCAGTCGAACCGTATTCGTGAACGGGCTGCCGCTGGTGCGGATCGGTCATGAAACGCATTGCAGCGCTAAGGTCAACGCAGGGCGAAAGAGTATCTGGATCGACAAGACGACCGCCCAATACGGTCCCAAAAGTCCTGAGCTGACCGCTGGCGAAGAATTCTGGGCCAGCCTGCTGGGCGCGCTGGCAGGTGGCGCCGTCGGCCGAACCATCGGCAAGGGTTTCAAGCCGAAATCGACCGAATCGGCCGAGCAGCGCGGTGTCAAGGACGAGCAGAGCAAATGTGTGAACGACCCGGTAGACGTCGCGACCGGCGAAGTACTGGAGATGCGCGTCGATCTGGCGATTCCAGGTGTGCTGCCCCTGGAACTCAGACGGCGCTATCGGACCCGCTCGGACGATTGCGGCATGCTGGGTCGTCGCTGGTCGGACAACTGGTCGCAGCACCTAACCGTCGAGGCGGGCCGGCTGGTGTATTTCCACGACGGCGCAGGCCTGGTGACTGGCTTCGATGCGCCGCTGGGACTGGCGCTCGACGGCATCAACCTGCGCGAACCGCGCTATCGGCTAGTCGGCAGCCGGCTCGAACCGCGCATCTTCGATCGCGACACGCGGCAACTGCGGATTTTCTCGCCGCTGGTCGAAGGCCGGTCGTCTCGCCTCGAGCGGATCGAGGATCTCGACGGCAACGCCATCGTCTTCTCCTACGACGCGACGGGGCGTCTGACCGGCTTGGCCCATAGCGACGGCTATCGGCTGGAGGTGGCATATCGCGGCCAGGACGGTCAGCCTCAGCGGATCGTGCTTCACGATCCGGACGATGGTGTTCGCACGCTCGTGGACTACGGTTACCAGGACGGTATGCTTGCTCGTGTGGCGAGCTTTCAGTTCGGGCAGTTCCATTACGCCTACGACAAGCACGGGTGGATGACCCAGTGGCGGGATACGGACCAGACTGACGTTCGCTATCGATACGACACGGCCGGGCGCGTTGTTGAGACCGGTACGCGGCAGGGCTACCACACGGGGCGGTTCGTCTACGAGACCGGCCGCACGCGCGTGATTGACGCCGACGGCGAGTGGATCTACGAGTTCAACGGCGAAGGTCTGGTGACAGCCGAAACCGATCCGCTGGGCCATTGCACGCGTTCCGAATGGGAGCTGGGCCGTCTGATGGCGCGGATCGATCCACTCGGGCGCCGGACCGACTACCGCTATGACGATATCGGCCAGTTGGTTTCGATCACGGAAAGCTCTGGGCGGGTGATTGACCTGGAATACGATGAGCAGCGTCTGACGTCGGTCGGTTTGCGGAACGGCGGCCGGATCCAGCTCGAATACGACCACGCACAGCGGTTGGTTGCGCGAACTGAGACGGATGGCGCCAAGACGACTTATCGTTACGGTTCCCGCGGCGAACTGCTGCGCGTAGTTCAGGGGGATCGCGAGATCCGGCTAGACTACGGCGGGCGACTTCGGCTAACCGACATCACATTGCCCGGCGGCGCGCGCCTGCGGCGCAGGAGTGACGTGCTTGGTCGGGTGCTGGAGGAAACATCGCCCGCCGGGCATACGACCCGCTTCGACTATACCGACAGTCCGGACAATCCGCGCGGCCGTCTGCGGGCGCTCGTGCATGCGGACGGCTCGGTATCGACGGCGCAATACAACAGCGAAAGCCTGCTGGTCGGCTTGACCGATCCGCTCGGGCGCACGGTTCGGCGGGCCTATGGTCCGTTCGATCTACTGGTGGCGTCGATTGATGCCGCCGGCCAGGAAACGCGGTTCGAGTACGATCACGCGACGCGGCTGACGAAAGTTATCAACGCGCTGGGCGAAGTCTACACGTATCGCTACGACGCGGCCGGACGTCTCGCGGAGGAAATCGACTGGGGCGGTCGCATGACTGCGTACCAGCGCGATGCTGCCGGCCGCCTGCTCGCGAGGACGCTGCCTGACGGCGGCCAGTGGCGCTACGCGTACGATGCGCAGGACCGGCTGACCGAGGTAGACGCTGGTGACGTGAAGCTGCTCTATCGCTACGACGGATCCGGCCGGCTGGCGTCCGCGGAGGTGCAAGGCGAGCAGTCCCATGTGACGCGCTTCGCTTACGATCGAAACGGACGTCTAATCGCCGAGGATCAGCACGGGGAATTGCTGCGGCACATGTACGATACCGACGGGCAGCGTCGTCTGCGGATGACTCCGCACCGCGAGACGGCCTACGCGTACGACGCATTGGGCGCGCTGACGCAGGTAGGCGGGCTGACGATCCATCGCGACGGCCTCGGGCGCGAGGCGGGCCGGCAGGCGGGCGAGTTCGCCACGCATCGTCAATACGACGCGCTCGGTCGAATTCGCCGGCAGGTCGCCGGGCCCGCTGCAGCGATCGAGATCCTACAGGCCGACCCGGCGCATGCGCTGGAGCAGTTGACGCGACAGGTCTATCACTACGATGCGGCCGGGCAACTGGAGCGCGTCGACACCGACGCCGATACGCTCACATACCGACGTGACGTGCGCGGTCAGGTCGTGCTGGCGGACAGCCTGCTGCAGCCGGCCGAGCACTACCGCTATGACGCGGCGATGAACGTCGCCGCGCACGGACGGCAGGCGCCGGTCGACGTTCACCACTACGGTCGAGGCGGCCTGCCGGAACGCATCGGCCATGCGCGCTATCGATACGACGCCCGCGGTCGCACGATCGAAAAAACGATTGAGCAGCCCGGATTTCGGCCGAAGACGTGGCAATACACGTGGGACGGTCTCAACCGTCTCGTCAAGGTCGTGACGCCCGACCGCGGTGTCTGGTTGTATCGCTACGACGCGTTCAACCGCCGGGTCGGGAAGCAGCAGGCCGGCAGCCGAGAAACCGTCAGGTTTCTGTGGGATGGTTCCACCGTGGCGGAACGCTGGGTCGAGCAACGGGATGGCACGACCGGACAGGTGGTGACATGGCATATCGAGCCGGGCACTTTCTCCCCGCTCGCGCAGGAGACCGACGACGGGCTGTACCCGATTCTGACGGATCAGGTGGGTTTGCCGACCGCGGTATTCGACGAACGTGGCCGGTCCGTTTGGAAGGCTTCGTATTCGCTGTGGGGGAAATTGCTGCCCGCTAGAGGGGCTGCGAACGATGCATGCGGCGCGTCGATCGATACGGCGCTGCGCTTCCCCGGCCAGTGGGCGGATGACGAGACCGGACTCAACTACAACCTGAACCGGTACTACGACCCGGATTCGGGACAGTATCTGTCAGTCGACCCGATAGGACTGGCTGGCGGCATTCGCACTCACGGCTATGTCGCGAATCCGACCCAGTGGATCGACCCGCTCGGTCTTGCAGGATGCGAGTTCCGCGAATTCCTGAAGGAGAAGTGGGGAAGCAAAGACGTCGAGGACGCGCTGGCGGCAAAACGCGGCAATGCTGTACTGGACAAATTGCTGACGGACAACGAGTACCTGGCGATACGCGGCTATACCTCCAACCTGTACGAGGAAATCAATCCGGCACTGCGTGCCGGAAACCCCGGCGAATGGGGCCGCTTGACCGCGGAGGCGTCTAACGGACTGACCAAGCTTGCGGACAATGGCTATGCGCATGTAGGAGACGTCGTGCGGAACCTGCGCCTTTCCAATGAACAGGTTGAACAATTGTTCCCTGTGGGCGGTGTTTTCCAGGACAAGGCATTCCTGTCGACAACTTCTGACCTGGATGGCGTATTCCCTGGCAAGGTTACGATGAATATCACGTCCCGTAGCGGCGTATCGGTCAGCTCGCTTTCCGAATATCCTCGGGAAGCGGAGGTATTGTTCAAGCCTGATACTCCGTTCAAGGTTCTCGACCGTACTCACGATCCCGCGAAGGGATCTTGGAATATCACATTGGAAGAACAGTGATGAGCGATAAGGATGCAGCGTTGTCGGCAGAGCAGCGGGCGGCCGTCGAGCGTGCGGCCGCGCGTGCGGCGCGACGCAGCCGATATCCCGCGGATATGGGTTTTCAGCCCTATTCCGGCCGATTCACCAACGCGGATGTGACGCTCAAGACGCCATGGCTGAGCGAATATTTCAAGTTCAGGAATCGGAATCCGCGGGCCGATCGTGATGCGTTGCGCGCCGTTCAGCAGCAGATCGGCGCGGACAGCTCGGAAATCATCGATCGGTTTCGCGGCGCAATGCTGGGACTGGCAATTGGCGATGCGCTAGGCACGACGCTCGAGTTTTCGCCGAGAGACAGCGCTACGGTTACCGATATCGTCGGGGGCGGCCCCTTTCATCTCAAGCCCGGCGACTGGACCGACGATACGAGCATGGCATGCTGTCTCGCGTACAGTCTTCTCCATTCGCATCGATTCGATCCCGACCATGCGATGCTGGCTTTTTCCTACTGGTATCGATTCGGCGCATACAGCCCGACTGGAGAGTGTTTTGATATCGGCGGTACCACCCGGGCAGCGCTCGATCGTTTCTTGAAAACGGGGAATGCGTTCGCCGGCGACACCGATCCGCATTCGGCAGGAAACGGATCGCTGATGCGGCTCGCTCCGGTCGTGCTGTTCTATGCGAACGATTTCGAGAAGGCGGTGCATTTTGCGGCCGAAAACTCCCGGCTTACACATGGGGCGAAAGAGGCCGTCGATGCCTGCAGGTTTTTTGCCGCGCTGATGTGGGGCGCGTTCGCGGGGTTTTCAAAAGAAGACATCTTAAGTGACCGATTCTCGCCTCTGCCGGGGTATTGGGATGAAAATCCACTCGCGCCGGCCGTCGAGCAAATCGCGCGCGGCTCGTACAAGAAAAAATCCCGCAGCGAGATCTCGTCGTCGGGCTACGTGATCGACACGCTCGAAGCGGCATTGTGGGCGTTCTATCACCATGACGATTTCGAGCCGGGAATGCTTGCGGCGGTTAATCTGGCGGGAGACTCGGATACCATCGGCGCGGTTTTTGGGCAGGTGGCCGGGGCCTGCTACGGAGAGACGCGGATTCCTGTCAGATGGATTGTCAATACGCACGCGGCACACGGGTTTTATCACTTTGCCGAGGACTTGCTGGCAGCGTCCCGCATGGATCAATCCGGGGATTGAAGGCGCGCAAAAAGCGTTGAGCCGCAGCCACAGGTTCCAGCGCTGTCTCGAGGAACAGCAAGGACGGGAAGCGAATGCGCGCTTGACCGATATCGGTTCAGAGATTTCCAGGCCGGACGCAGAACGCACGACACGCGTATCGTGCGTTCCTTGGCCGACCGCGACCGCAAGGAAAACCTCTCGCGCCTTACGAAAACACCACCGTCCGATCCCCATTCAGAAACACGCGCCGCTCGATAAACGCCTTCACGGCCCGCGCGAGCGTGATGCATTCGACATCGCGTCCGACCGCGAGCAGCTGCTCCGGCCGCAACGCATGATCGACGCGCTCGACGACCTGCTCGATGATCGGGCCTTCGTCGAGATCGTCGGTCACGAAGTGCGCGGTCGCGCCGATCAGTTTCACGCCGCGCGCATGCGCCTGGTGATACGGCTTCGCGCCCTTGAAACCCGGCAGGAACGAATGATGGATGTTGATTGCGCGGTTCGCGAGCTTCGCGCTCGTCTCCTGCGACAGCACCTGCATGTAGCGCGCGAGGATCACGAGCTCGGCGCCGCTCGTCTCGAAGAAGTCGAGCCACTGCGCTTCCTGCTGCGCCTTCGTATCGGGCGTGATGGGGAAGTGGCGGAACGGCAGCCCGTGCTGCGCGGCGAGCGGTTCGAAGTCCGGATGGTTCGAGACGATGCCGACGATGTCCATCTTCAGCTCGCCCATCCGCCAGCGGAACAGCAGATCCGCGAGGCAGTGTTCGAGCTTCGACACCATGATCAGTACCTTCGGACGTGCGTTGACGTCGTGGATGGCCCATTGCGTGTCGCCTGCGCCGCCCGCGAGCGAAGCCGCGATCGGCCCGAACTCCTGTCGCAGGGCGTCGATCTGAAGGGTTTCATCCGTCGGATGAAACACGCAGCGCACGAAGAAATGGTTGCTGAGATCGTCGTCGAACACGTTCAGCGCATCGACGTAGCAGCGATGGCGCTCGAGAAAGCCGACGACGGCGGCTACCTGGCCGGCCGCGCTCGGGCACGACAGCGTCAAGACGAATTGATCGGGGCGTGAGTCGGCGGTCATGAAACTCCTCGAATGTCATGGAGCGCGAAATCCGTGCGGCGACGCACAACGGCGCCGCGCGACACGGGCCGCGGGAGCCTCAAGTTAATCAGGACGATTTTGGCGCGGATAGAACCAACCCGCCGTGTGGCTGGTATCGGCGCGCCAGCGCGGGGCGGGTGGTGGTGGACCCTCGGAAAGGTTGATACGGGATGGGCGCGGCGATACAGGGAGCTTGCTCCGTTGTGCCTTAGCGGACACCAGGTAAACCCGGAAAGCAATCAGCGAGGCAATGACCCGGCAGGATGCTGAGCGTTGGCCCGAGCATCCGGCAGTGGACATTGTGGTCGGCGTAACAGTCCATGACAGTGCAGCAATCGCTTTCGGTGACATTCGGACCCGCGCTGCGCACGGATGCACGGGCTGCATCCCAAGCCCGTTGGTCCGTCATGTCGCTCCAAGCTCAGAACCCTATATGGACATCAAATATTAAAAGCCCGAAACATCCCTTCGTATACCGCTTCTGTGCAGCCGCTGGCTTACTCGATGGACTGGATCAGCGTGAATATTATCGTGCTCGATCCGCATCATGTTCTGGACGAGGAGAACGAATACGAGCGTGGCTAGACCGGGAGCGAAGCCAGAGACTATGGCTGGAGTCACTCAATGAATGAAAAAGCGCGGCGCGGGCCGGAGCGAGGCACCATCGTAGTCGACGTCGTTGGCGTCACCCGGATTTATCGTACCCGTCGTCACGAAGGTCCGCTGTGGCGGCAACTGCTCCGGCCGACTTTCGACACCTATACGGCGCTCCACGACGTGAATTTACAGATTCGCGCCGGCGAGTGCCTGGGGCTGGTGGGCCCGAACGGAGCCGGCAAGTCGACGATGATCAAATTGTTGACCGGCCTCCTGAAGCCGTCGTCCGGCCGAATTTCGGTGTTGGGTCATGAACCGGGCCGCCTGTCGTCGCAATTTCTCACGCAGATCGCTGCGGTGTTCGGGCACAAGACATCCCTCTGGTGGGATCTGCCAGTACGGCACTCGTTCGACGCAATCCGACGCATCTATCAGGTGCCGGTCGACACGTTTCGTGAAGACGTCGCCCTCTTTGCCGATATGCTCCATATCGACAAACTGATGGATCGCACGGTGCGCCAGTTGAGCCTCGGTGAGCGCATCAAATGTGAAGTGGTGCTGGCATTGGCGCATCGGCCGCGCGTCCTGCTGCTGGACGAACCCACGATCGGCGTCGACATGGAGTCCAAGCAGCAACTCCGGACGCTGATCAATCGCGTTGTCGAGGAACGGCACGTCACCACCCTGCTCACGACGCATGATGTGACGGACTTGACGGCGTGCTGTACACACATCGCGTTCATTCAGGGCGGCAACGTGTTCCAGATCGAGGCTATGGACGAACTGCTTCGACAGTTCGGCGTGTCTCGAGACAACGGCGGTCTGCTGGAATCGCGCCTCATCGAGACCTTTCGAGCGCGCGGAATGAGACCAGACGAGGGACGCACGCTCGGCAACACTGCGCCGGTGAACGGTATGGGAGACGAGGATGTTTGATCGACTTCGCCCTTTTGCCATCAATGGTCTGCGCCTTTTGCTCGTGGACCGCGGCGTCCTGTTCGTCGATTTTTTTATCGCAACGGGCGTCGCCTTCCTGATTCAGTTCTTCGTATGGAACGCGGTCTATGGCGCACACGAGGAGCTGCATGGCTTTACGCTCGAGGAACTGCTCTACTACTGCGCCTTCACAATCTACCTGTCGCGCTTGAACAACTGCTACGACCTGGTGCAGGAAATCTCCGACGAAATCATCGAGGGACGCCTGGAGACACAACTAGCCAGGCCGGTGGGTTATATCACACAGAAATTCGCGGCCTATCTGGGCGGCGGTGCACTGTATGCGATACCGGTACTCATCATGTGCGTCGTTTATTGGTTGAACAACACCGAGCGATTGCCCCAATCCTTCGGCGAACTAGTCTGCTACGGGTTATTGATTGTCGGCTTCCTGGTTGCGGGCACAGTCTTGAGCTTCTGCATCGGTACGGTTCTCGGCATCCTGACGTTCTGGTTCATGCAATCCGATTTCGTGCTGGCCTGTCTGACCACGATTACCGCGTTCCTGGGCGGAGCGATCATTCCGCCGAGTTACTGGCCGGCGTTCATTCGCCCGCTCATGGCGTTCAATCCATTCCAGTACTACATTGCCGCGCCGGCCACCCTGATCATCGGCGGCGACCTGCGCGCCGGCGCGGCAGAGCTATGCGTCGCAATGCTCTACATCCTGATGTTCGTGCTCGTTATCAGGACGATGTGGCGCCACGCTGTCAACACCTACACTGGGGGAGGGGGTTGACATGCTGGTTCTGGTTCAAAAGGCGTTTGCAAAGCAGATTCATTATCTAGGGAATTATGTTTCGTATATAGCCATCCAGGCCGTCACACAGCTGCTGACCTTGTTCTACCTGCATTCGGTATTCACCTACACGGAGACGCTTAACGGATGGACACGGGAACAGGCGATCTTCGTGTTTTATCTGGCGACGATGGTGACCCTGACGGCCGAATGCTTCATCTGCTCTATCCATCAGTATTACCAGCGGCTGGTCCGCGGGCTTCTGGATCCCGTGCTTGTCATGCCGGTAAGACGTCGTGCACTCCAGTTGCTGCGTTGGTCGGAGCCGGGATTCCTGGTGCCTGTCGTCGCGCTGCTGTGCTGCTGGCCGCTAATCGATCCTCGGCCTCAACGCTCGCTCGAAGCCTGGATAGCCGGTCTCGCGATCCTAATGGTTGGTGTGCTCTCCATCATCGTGGTATTTGCGGTGATCTCGCTTACTGCACTCGTGACGCAACGCCTGGCGCCAGCCGACTTCGTGGTGTCCGAGTTAAGTCGCATGGCTTTCCTTCCGCCGAGCGTGATGCCGCGCGGCGCATGGCAAATCGCGCTGGGCATCGGCTTGCCCTTGTTGTTCAGCGCCAATGCCGCCGGCGCGATTCTGATCGCTGGCGACTATCGCGTAGCAGTCGTTCTCACCGCAGGCACGTCTGTGCTGGCCGTTCTCCATTACGTCGTCGAATCGCACATGATGCGGTCGTTCAGTCTACCCGGTGCCTGATGTCAAGCCCCTGATCTGGAGTGCATACAAAAATGTCGGAGCTTGATGACGGTGCGATCGCCTGGGATCGAGCGGTGGTTCGTCCGCGTGCCAAGCGCCGACGCGGCAGAGCGGGCGCGGCCGGACCAGCCCACTCAGGCGGGCTATCCGCTGGCCTGTCCGCCGCCCGCCCCCGCCCCCGCACACGCATCGAGCAGCCACCGCCGGAACACATGCGTCGCGTCCGGCTCCGGCCGCGGCGGCGGCCGCACCAGAAAATAACCGCGCGACGTGACGACCGGCGCGTCGACGAGCTTCACGAGCTGGCCGGCCGCGACGAGCTCGTCGACGAGCGGCGACCAGCCGAGCGCCACGCCTTCGCCGAGCAGCGCCGCATGAATCACGAGCGCGTAACTGTTGAACGTCACGCCGCGCGCCGCGGCCTGCGCGTCGAGGCCGTGCGCGTCGAACCAGCCGGCCCACGACAGCCAGCGCTCGGGGCGCGTCGGCTGCACGTGCAGCAGCGGCAGCGCAGCCAGATGCTCGGGCCGCGAGACGTGCGGATGCGCATCGCGGAACGCCGGCGAGCAGACGGGCGTGACCGACTCCGCAAACAGCCTTGCGGCCGTGCACGACGGCCAGTGACCGTCGCCGAACAGGATCGCGATGTCGGCATGGTCGCGCTGCGCGTCGTAGTCCTGCGACGTGACCACGCGCACGTCGACGTCGGGCATCACGCGCTTGAGCCCCGCAAGGCGCGGCATCAGCCAGTACGTCGCGAAACCGAAGTCGGTGACGATCGTCAGCGTGCCGTGCTCGCGGCGCGCGCGAAGCGTCGCCGTCGCGCCGCGCAGGGTGTCGAGGCTGAGCCGGACGGCCTCGTACAGGCATTCGCCGTCGGCCGTCAGCGTGACGCCGCGCGGGCTGCGCTCGAACAGCGGCACGCCGAGCTCGGCCTCGAGCTGAAACACCTGCTGGCTGACGGCCGGCTGTGTGGAGCCGAGCTCGCGCGCAGCGGCCGTGAAGCTCGCGAGCCGCGCGGCCGACTCGAACGCGCGCAACGCCTGCATCGACGGTAACGGTTCCGGTTTCGACATAAGTCCCTCTAATGGCCCCATAAGAGCCGGACGCCTTCCCGCGCGAATTCGGGCGGGAGATAGTGCATCCGACGGCGCGGCACCGCGCCGCGCAAGGCCTTCCGCGATTCTAGCCAGTCGCGGCCGCTGCGCGCGGCACTTTCTGCAGGCTGCGTCCGCGATGCCGGATGCGCCGCTGCCTGCGCGTCGATCCGTTCCATTCGAACAGCGATTTCCTCACGAACGCCGATGACGAACCCGACTCCCAACATCCTGATCCTGATGGCCGACCAGCTGACGCCGTTCGCGCTGCCGGCCTACGGCAACCGCGTCGCGCGCACGCCGACGCTCGACCGGCTCGCCGCGCAAGGCGTGGTGTTCGACGCCGCCTACTGCGCAAGCCCGCTCTGCGCGCCGTCGCGCTTCTCGCTGCTGACCGGCAAGCTGCCGTCCGGGATCGGCGCCTACGATAACGCCGCCGAATTGCCGGCGCAAACGCTGACGTTCGCGCACTACCTGCGCGCGGCTGGCTATCGGACGATGCTGTCCGGCAAGATGCACTTCTGCGGCCCCGACCAGCTGCACGGTTTCGAGGAGCGGCTGACCACCGACATCTACCCGGCCGACTTCGGCTGGGTGCCCGACTGGGACCGCCCGACCGAGCGGCCGAGCTGGTATCACAACATGAGCTCGGTGCTCGACGCGGGCCCGTGCGTGCGTACGAACCAGCTCGACTTCGACGACGAAGTGACGTTCGCCGCGAAGCAGAAGCTGTACGACGTCGCGCGCGAGCGCGCAGCGGGCCGCGACGAACGGCCGTTCTGCATGGTCGTGTCGCTGACGCACCCGCACGACCCGTATGCGATCACGCGCGAATACTGGGATCTGTACAGCGACGACGAGATCGACATGCCGGCCGTGCAGCTCGGCGCATCGGACAGCGATCCGCATTCGCAGCGGCTGCGCTTCGTCTGCGAGAACGACCGCACGCCGCCGAGCGAGGCGCAGATCCGCGCGGCGCGACGCGCCTACTACGGCGCGACGTCGTACGTCGACGCGCAGTTCGGCAGTGTGCTCGCGGCGCTCGAGCAGTGCGGGTTCGCCGACGACACGATCGTGATCGTCACGTCCGATCACGGCGACATGCTCGGCGAGCGCGGGCTCTGGTACAAGATGACGTTCTTCGAAGGCGGCTGTCGCGTGCCGCTGATCGTCCATGCGCCGCACCGCTTCGACGCGGCGCGCGTGCGCGGTCCCGTGTCGCATCTCGATCTGCTGCCGACGCTCGTCGAACTCGCGAACGCGACGCCGGAAGGCGGCTGGCCCGACGCGGTGGACGGCGCCAGTCTCGTCCCGCATCTGCGCGGCACGGCCGCACACGATGTCGCGCTCGGCGAATATCTGGCTGAAGGCGCGATCGCGCCGATCGTGATGATTCGGCGCGGCGACTGGAAGTACGTGCATTGCCCGGCCGATCCGGAGCAGCTGTACAACCTGTCCGACGATCCGCGCGAACTGACGAATCTCGCGGGGGCGCCGGAGGCGGCCGACGTGCTCGCTGCCTTCCGCGCGGAAGCGGCACGGCGCTGGAACCTGGCGGAACTCGACCGGCAGGTGCGCGCGAGCCAGCGTCGCCGCCGCTTTCATTACGCGGCGACGACGCAAGGCCGGATCCAGCCGTGGGACTGGCAGCCTTTCACCGATGCGAGCCAGCGCTATATGCGCAATCACATCGAACTCGACACGCTCGAAGCGATGGCGCGCTTTCCGCGCGTCGGGCACTGAACGTATCGCATCGCGATCACTGACAAACGACGGAGGAAGCGGACGATGAAACGGCAACGGCAATGCAATGCAGCAATCCGGATCGGTGCGGCGCTCGCCGCGGCCGCGTGCATGACGGCCGCGCATGCGGCCGAACCGCAGACGTGCCGCGACGTGCGGATGGCGGCGCCCGGCTGGACCGACATCGACGCGACGAACGCGATGGCGGGCGTCGTGCTGAAGGCGCTCGGCTATCGGCAGGACGTGGCGAACCTGTCGGTGCCGATCACGTATCAGGGGCTGAAGAAAGGGCAGGTCGACGTGTTCCTCGGCAACTGGATGCCGGCGCAGGCGCCGCTCGTGAAGCCGTTCGTCGACGAGAAATCGATCGACGTGCTGCACGCGAATCTGAGCGGCGCGAAGTTCACGCTCGCGGTGCCCGAGTACGTGGCGGCGGCCGGTGTCCATACGTTCGCCGATCTCGCGCGCTACGCGGACCGCTTCGGCGACAAGATCTACGGGATCGAGCCCGGCGCGCCGGCGAACCAGAACATCAAGCGGATGCTGTCCGACCATGCGCTCGGCCCGGCGAACTGGTCGCTCGTCGAATCGAGCGAGACCGGGATGCTCACGCAGGTCGAGCGCGCGGTGCGCGACAAGCGCTGGATCGTGTTCCTCGCGTGGGAGCCGCACCTGATGAACACGAAGTTCAAGCTGACGTATCTGTCCGGCGGCGACGCGTATTTCGGTCCGAACTACGGCGGCGCGACGGTCAACACGGTGGCGCGCGCCGGCTTCGCCGATCAGTGCACGAACCTCGCGCGCCTGTTCCGGCAAATGACGTTCTCGGTCGATGTCGAGAACCGGATGATCGCCGACATGCTGGAAAAGAAGACGTCGCCTGCGCTCGCCGCACAACACGCGCTGAAGGCCGACCCGTCGCTCGTCGCCGGCTGGCTGGACGGCGTGACGACGGCTACCGGCGCACCGGGCCTGCCGGCCGTGCGCGCGGCGCTCGACGGCCATTGATCGGCTGCGCGGCCGGCCGGTTGCACCGTGCCGCGCGGCATCCGTGTTTTCCCGAGCGGTCGCAACGAGACCATTTGGTGTCGCGTTCAGACGGGTCGCAGGAAATATGGGTTTGTATTTTTCGGCCATGGCTGCGCTATTGCGGAAAACGAAATACCGAAGCCATCCGATTTACCGAATTACATATCAACCCTGAGCCGGCGTATCGCGGCGCGCGCCGGACCAGCGGTTATTTCCATCGAACGGGTCAGGGAGGGTGGTCGACAATGAAGCAATCGAAAGTTGCCGTGGCAGTCGCGCTCGCATGCGCGGCGTGTGTTCCCGCGATCGGTCATGCACAAAGCAGCGTGACGCTGTACGGGATCATCGACGCGGGCGTCACGTACGTGAACAACACCGGCGGCTCGCACGTGTTCAAGTTCGACGACGGCGTCGCATATGGAAACCGCTTCGGCCTGAAGGGCACCGAGGATCTGGGCGGCGGCCTGAAGGCCGTGTTCGCGCTCGAAAGCGGCTTCCGTCTCGGCAACGGGCAGCTCGGCTTCGGCGGCGCCGAATTCGGCCGCCAGGCCTACGTCGGCCTGCAGAACAACTGGGGTACGCTGTCGTTCGGCAATCAGCTCGACATCACCAACGAGCTCGTGTCGATCTACAACATCTCCGCGTGGGGCAGCGGCTACGCGATCCACCAGGGCGACTTCGACCGCTTCAACGGCGATCGCCTGCCCAACTCCGTCAAGTTCCTGTCGAGCGACCTGAGCGGCTTCAAGTTCGGCGCGATGTACTCGTTCGGCAACGTCGCCGGCAACTTCCACCGCAACAGCGCATGGAGCGCGGGCGCCAGCTTCACGAAGGGCGACTTCTCGATCGGCGCGGCCTACACGCGCCTGAACAACCCGAACGGCATCTATGCGTTCGATCCGTACGCGATGATCGGCACGCACACGTTCCTCGGCCAGCAGACGGTGACCGTCGATCCGGCGACCGGCCAGCGGACCGACCTGTTCGCGAACACGGCGATGAACGTCGACAGCCAGGGCACGTTCGGCGTCGGCGCAAGCTATACGATCGGCAAGCTGACGCTCGATGCGAACTACTCGTACACGACGATCAAGGGCTTCGGCCAGTCGTCGCACATGCAGGTGTACGAAGGCGGCGGCCTGTATCAGTTCACGCCGGCACTGAGCTTCATCGCCGGCTATCAGCACACGCGCTTCGAAGGCCACCACTGGAACCAGGGCACGGCCGGCCTGCATTACCTGCTGTCGAAGCGCACCGACGTGTACATCTCGGGCGACTACCTGCGTGCATCGCAGGGTGTCGATGCGGTGATCGGCTACAGCTTCACGCCGTCCACGACGCAGACGCAGGCCGACGTGCGCATCGGGATGCGGCATTCGTTCTGACCGGCGCACCGGCTCGTTCGACGTCTTCAGCGAGGTCTCTCTTTCGCGCGAACTGCGGTTCGCGCTTTTTTTTATGTGCGCGGCACGGCGCGCACGGCGGGCCGGCTGCGCGCGCGCATTTGTCATATCATCGCGGCTTGGCCGCGATCGGGCCGTCCGGCCAAGCGGTCGGCGGCACGCCGTGCCGCCCAGCCGAGATATCGATGACCGCTCCGTTGCCCGACGCCCGCACCGCTTCCGAACTGCCCGCCAATCTGTTTCGTCACGCCCCGTTCCGGCGGTTCTGGGGCACGCGCGTGATGTCGTCGCTGGCTTTCCAGATCCTGTCGGTCGCGATCGGCTGGTACGTGTACGCGCTCACGCACAGCGCGTTCGCGCTCGGCCTCGTCGGCCTCGCGCAGTTCGTGCCGATGTTCGCGCTGACGCTCGTCGTCGGGCAGGTGGCCGACCGCTTCGACCGGCGGCGCATCGCGACGATCTGCCAAAGCGTGGAGGCGCTTGCCGCGGGCGTGTTTCTGCTCGGCGCCGCGCAAGGGTGGCTCGCCGCGCCGGGCGTCTATGCGCTCGCGGCGATCGTCGGCACCGCGCGCGCATTCGAGTCGCCGTCGGTATCGTCGCTGCTGCCGGCCGTCGTGCCGCGCGCCGAGCTGCCGCGTGCGACTGCGTTGTCGACCTCCGCGAATCAGGCCGCACAGATTCTCGGGCCGGCATTCGGCGGGCTGTTGTACGGGCTCGGTGCGCCGGTCGCGTTCGGCACGAGCGTCGCCGCGTTCGCGATCGCCGCGCTGCTGAGCGGCACGATTCCGCTGCGCAGCGCGCCGCCCGCGCGCGAGCCCGTGACGCTGCGCTCGGTGTTTTCCGGCATCGCGTTCATCCGGCGCGAGCCGGCGATACTCGGCGCGTTGTCGCTCGATCTGTTCGCGGTGCTGTTCGGCGGTGCGACCGCGCTGTTGCCGATCTATGCGCGCGACATCCTCCAGGTCGGGCCGTGGGGGCTCGGCGCACTGCGCGCGGCGCCCGCGGTCGGCGCGCTCGCGGGCACGCTCTGGCTCACGCGTTTTCCATTGAAGGCGCGGCCTGGCCGCGCGATGTTCGGCGGCGTGATCGCGTTCGGCATCGCGACGATCGTGTTCGGCCTGTCGCGGCATGTCGCGCTGTCGCTCGTCGCGCTCGCGGCACTCGGCGCGTCCGACGTCATCAGCGTGGTCGTGCGGCTGTCGCTCGTGCAGCTGCGCACGCCCGACGACATGCTCGGCCGCGTCAGCGCCGTCAATGCGCTGTTCATCGGCACGTCGAACCAGCTTGGCGAATTCGAATCGGGCGTCACGGCCGCGTGGTGGGGCGCGCCCGCGGCGATCGTCGTCGGCGGCGCGGCCACGATCGCGGTCGCGCTCGCGTGGATGCGGCTCTTTCCGACGCTGCGCAACATGACGTCGCTCGAACGCGATCGGTAACGCGCGCGGGTAACGGGTGCGGCGACGGCCGCGGACATATTGCGTGCGGTTCATTTCAAATTGCCTTCTTATTTCTTTCGAATCAACAACATTTTTAGCCCGTGCAATCTTCCGACCGATAAAAAACGCATGCAGCTGAATGCGGAATGTCGATTCGGCAGAACGTTGTCGGAAGCTTTCAAGTGCGCGGGTGGAATTCAAAACGGCATATGCGTCAAAGCCTTGCTGGTAAAGGCTGACGCGATCATTTCGTCGGATGAATCGATGCGCGATCATTACAAAAACATTATTAAAATTACGCTTCCCTTTCTGTAATTTTCCGAAACAACTCGCTTTCGTCTGATGATGCGGTTATCAATTGAAACAAAAAGAAATACATGGAATGATACCGATTCTCATTTGCATGACCGCCGCGGCGCTGCCGCCGGTCACCTGTCAACCGTAGCCAGCCAGCCTCGTCGGCGCTGATTCCGAGCGTCCGCGGCCGGCAAGCCAACGCATCGTGCCTCGTGCGCGCGTATCGCCGCGCGTCCACGCGGCCGGTTCATCCACACTGAATTACCATGCCGAACAGGACCCCGTTCGCGAGCGCGCTCGCGTTGGCCTTTGCCTTGCCTATTGCTTCGCCCGCCGTCGCACAGAGTGCGCGTGTCGACGCTTCGCCCGCTGCGGCCTCGCCCGGCGATACGGCGCCGGCCGCTTCCAGCGCCGTGCGCGACGCGCTACCGACGATCAGCGTATCCGGGCAAGCCGTGCAGCAGGACTTCCAGGCCGAGCGCTCGACGGTCGGCGCGAAGACGCCGACCGCACTGCGCGACATTCCGCAGTCGGTCACGGTGATCAACAAGGCGCTGATCGAGTCGCAGGGGCTCACGTCGTTCCAGGATGCGTTGCGCAATGCGCCGGGCATCACGATCGGCGGCGCGGAAGGCGGGCAGATCGGCAACAACATCAACCTGCGCGGCTTCACCGCGCAGAACGACATCTATCTCGACGGCTTTCGCGATCGCAACCAGTACTACCGCGACACCTTCGATCTCGATGCGGTCGAGGTGCTGTACGGACCGTCCTCGATGCTGTTCGGGCGCGGCTCGACGGGCGGCGTGATCAACCAGGTATCGAAGAAGGCGAACCTGAAGCCGTCGGCGGAAGTGTCGACGACGATCGGTACTGACGACCGCTATCGCACGAGCGTCGATCTGAACCGGCCGCTCGGCGCGACCTCGGCGCTGCGCATCAACGCGTTCGGCCAGTCGCTCGGCTCGACGCGCGACGTGATGAAAAACAAGGACTACGGGATCGCGCCGGAACTGCGCTTCGGCATCGGCACGCCGACCGAGATCACGCTGTCCGCGCTGATCCAGCACAACTACGACATGCCCGATTACGGCGTGCTCGCCGTGAACGGCCATCCGGCGCCCGTATCGAAGCACACGTTCTACGGATTGACCGACGACCGCACGATCCAGGACGTGCAGACGGTGTCCGCGCGGATCGATCATCGCGTGAACGACGCGCTGACGATCAGCAACCGCACGTCGTTCTCGCATTCGATGACGGACGCGCGCGAGACGGCCGCGAACGCGGTGCTGACGGGGCCGCTGTCGTCGAGCACCGCGCTGACGAACGGCAACTACACGTCGCTGCCGATGTCGACGCTGTACGTGCGGCTCGCGAGCCACGATCGCGTGATCGAAAACCATTCGATCGACAACGATACGATGGCGCATTTCAAGTTCGACACGGGCTTCGTCAAGCACGACCTGATCGCGGGCATCGAAGTCGGCCACGACAGCTATACGAACCAGGCATACACGCGCAGCGGGCTACCGATCCTGTCGCTGATCGATCCCGCATATCTGTCGTCGAGCGCGGCGAACGCGCGGCAGACGCCGGCCAACCACGCGGAATCGGGCGCGACGACGCTCGCCGCGTATCTGAACGACACGGTATCGATCGGCCGCGACTGGAAACTCGTCGGCGGGCTGCGCTGGGATCGCTTCCGCGCGCATCTCGCGAACACGATCAGCGCGCCCGGCTACGCGTCGCAGACGAACAACTTCACGAGCGTGCGTGCCGGCGTGATCTATCAGCCGACCGAATCGCAGTCGTACTACTTCTCGTACGGCACGTCGTTCAACCCGTCGCTCGAGACGCTGACGGTCACGAACAACACGCAGAACCTGTCGCCCGAACACACGAAGTCGTACGAGGTCGGCGGCAAGTGGGATCTGCTGAACGACAACCTGTCGGTCACGTCGGCGCTGTTCCAGCAGGAGAAGAGCAATGCACGCACGCAGACGTCGACGGGCGAATACCTGCTCGAAGGCGATATTCGCGTGCGCGGCTTCCAGGCGAGCGTGACGGGCCATATCACGCCGAAGTGGCAGGTGTTCGGCAGTTACACGTACATGAACGGCACGATCCTCAGTGCGCGCGACGGCACGCAGGGCAAAACGCTCGCGAATACGCCGCGCAACACGTTCACGTTGTGGACCACGTACGCGTTCACGCCGCACTGGGAAATCGGCGGCGGCCCGACCTACATGTCGGGGCGCTGTGCGGCCAACACGAACTACGTGCAGGTGGGCGGCTACACGCGCTGGGATGCGACGGCCGCGTATCACGCGAAGCGGTGGGATCTGCGGCTCAACGTGCTGAACCTGACCGACAAGTTCTATTACGATGCGCTGATCCAGTCGGACGGCGGGCGCGCGGTGCCGGGCATCGGGCGCACGTTCCTCGCGACGCTCGACTACCGCTTCTGAGCGGCGCGTGCGGCCGGCGTGCCAATCGACGAAACAGGTGAAACGATGCTTGTACACATTCCGAACGTGCTGACGCCGGAACAGGTCCGCATGATCCGCGGCCGGCTCGACCAGGCGGGCGACGCTTGGGTCGACGGCCGCGCGACGGCCGGCTATACGGGCGCGCCGGTCAAGCGCAACCAGCAGATCGCCGAGCATTCGCCGATCGCGCGCGAGCTCGGCGACGTGATCCTGGCGGCGATCGAGCGCCATCCGCTCTTCATCAGCGCGGCGCTGCCGAATCAGGTCTATCCGCCGCTGTTCAACCGTTACGAAGGCGGGATGACGTTCGGCAGCCACGTCGACGGCGCGGTGCGCGTGCTGCCGAGCGGCGTGAAGCTGCGCACCGACGTGTCGGTCACGCTGTTCCTGTCCGCGCCCGACGAATACGACGGCGGCGAACTCGTGATCGAGGATGCGTACGGCGTGCAGCAGGTGAAGCTCCCGGCCGGCGACATGATCGTCTATCCGGCGACGAGCCTGCATCAGGTCACGCCGGTCACGCGCGGCGTGCGCGTCGCGAGCTTCTTCTGGGTGCAGAGCCTCGTGCGCAGCGATGCGCAGCGCGCGCTGCTGTTCGACATGGATACGGCGATCCAGCGGCTCAATGCCGGTGGCGCCGATCCGCAGGCATGCCGCAGCCTCGTCGGCTGCTACCACAACCTTTTGCGAATCTGGAGCGAGATGTGAGCGTGATCGATTCTGTCGAAATTGCAGCGACGCCTGTGTCGCGGACGGCGCCCGGCGCGCGGGCCGGCAGCGCGCGCTCGCGCCGCGGCACGTTCCTCCAATGGCTGCGCAAGATACACGGCTGGGTCGGGCTCTGGGGCGCGGCGCTCGGGCTGCTGTTCGGCACGACCGGCTTCCTGCTGAATCATCGTGCGCCGCCGCTGCGCATCCAGACCGGCGCGCCGCGCGTCGACACGCTGCGGCTCGCGGTGCCCGTCCCGGCGCCCGCGTCGCCGCGCGAACTTGCGAAGTGGTTGCGTGCGCAACCTGACCTGCATCTGCCGGCACGCATGGGCCGCGTGCAGCAGGAACCCGCGCATCCGGTCGCATGGGGCGATCGCGAGACCGTGCAGCCCGAGCACTGGCAGCTCGTGTTCGCGTCGCCGCGCGAGAACGTCGCGGTCGACTACTGGGTCGGCAGCGACGCGATCACGCTCAAGCGTACCGGCAACGGCACGCTCGCGTGGCTGACGAACCTGCACAAGGGCGTCGGCATGAGCATCGGCTGGGTGCTGCTCGTCGATACGCTCGCCGGCGCGCTGATCCTGCTGTCGCTGACCGGCGTGCTGCTGTGGACGGGTCTCAACAAGCGCAAGACGGTCGGTGCGCTGCTCGTGGTCGGCTCGATCGTCGCGATCGTGTGCACCGCGAGCGTCTGAAGCGCCCGGCGCGTATTGCTTCGAGCCGGCGCTAGCGACCCGCGTCGGGCGCGACCTGCACGGCCGTGCCGTAGCAGATGACTTCGGTGACGCCCGAGCCGATCTCGGTCGAGTCGTAGCGCATCGCGACGACGGCGTTCGCGCCCAGCCGGCGTGCGTCGTCGAGCATCTTGTCGAACGCGTGCTGGCGCGCTTTTTCGCACAGCGACGTATAGAGCGTGATGTTGCCGCCGAACAGCGTCTGAAGCGACGCGCCGAACGTGCCGACGATCGAGCGCGAGCGCACGACGATGCCTTGCGCGACGCCGAGCGCGCGTACCGTCGTATGGCCGGGCAGGTCGAATGCGGTCGTGACGCGATCGGGCGACAGCGCGTCGGGAGAGCGGGGAGCGTCGGTCATCGGGAAAGCCGTCCATCGGTTGCGGGTCGAACGGCGATTGTAGCCGGGCCGCCATGCGTGCCGGCGCCGATGCCGGAACGCCGGGCGAGCGCCGGCCGCTTCAGCGCGTCGCGCACCGGTCGTTGCGCGGGCTCGTCCCGAACCGCGCGCGATACGCGCGCGAGAAATGCGACGGCGATTCGAATCCGCACGCGACGCACACCGACGTGATGCTCATGTCCGTCTGCTGCAGCAGTTCGCGTGCGCGGTCGAGCCGCAGGTTCTGATAGAAGCGCGTCGGCGTGTCGTTCAGCGTCGCGCTGAACAGCCGTTCGAGCTGGCGGCGCGTGATCGACACTTCCTGCGCGAGTGCGTCGGAGCCGAGCGGGTTCTCCATATGCCGCTGCATCGTGCCGATCACCTGGATCAGCTTGCGGTTGTGCACGCCGTAGCGCGCGGCGATCTCGAGCCGCTGGCTGTCGGAGCGCTGCCGGATCCGGCTGACGACGAATTGTTCGGAGATCACGGCCGCGAGTTCGGCGCCGTGCCGGCGGCCGATCAGGTCGAGCATCATGTCGATCGACGCGGTGCCGCCCGCGCACGTGATACGGCGCGCGTCGATCTCGAACAGCTCCTGCGTCGCCTTCAGCCGCGGATAGCGCTCGCGGAACGCGGCGAGCGCTTCCCAGTGCACGGTCAGCGGCTGCGACGCGTCGAACAGCCCGGCTTCCGCGAGCACGAAGCTGCCCGTATCGATGCCGCCGAGCGTCGCACCGTGGCGATGCTGCCGGCGCAACCAGTCGCCGAGCGCGCGCGTGTAGCAGGCGAGCGGTTCGAAGCCGGCCACGACGAAGACCGTATCGACGCGCTCGACGTCCGCGCAAGCGGCTTCGGCAGCGACCGGGATGCCGTTACTCGCGCGCACGGGCCCACCGTCGATGCTCAGCACGTGCCAACGGTAAAGCTCGGTGCGAAACCGGTTCGCGACGCGCAGCGGCTCGACCGCGGACATGAAGCCGAGCGCGGAAAAGCCGGGCAGCAGCAGGAAGTGGAAATCCTCGGGCATCGGAGCGTAGGAAGAAGTCGACGATAGATCGCGTGCGGGGCGCGGCCGCGACGGCAGAACGGTCTGCCGCAGATTATCGCGGGTTTCGGGCCGGCTCAGTGCGATTTTGCACCGCGCGCCGAGCGGCGCTGCGTCGTCGACGGCAATTCGCCGAACTGCGCCTTGTAGGCGTTCGCGAAATGCCCGAGATGAATGAAGCCCCAGTGCGCGGCGGCATCGGCGATCGACAGATCGGACTGCCGCGTATCGAGCAGCATCCGGCGCACCTGCGCGAGGCGCAGCGAGCGGACGTAGTTGAGCGGACTCGTCTGCACGACCGACTGAAAGCTGTTCTGCATCGTGCGGCGGCTCACGCGCAACTGCGCGCACAGGCTCAGGATGTCGACCGGCGCTTCGGGATGCGCGATCACGTAGTCGTGCACGCGCCGCACGATGTCGGCGCGGCACGCCTGCGTGAGGCCGCTGGACGCGTCGGGCATCCAGTACGTGAGCAGATCGACGAGCACGTTGCCCACTTCGCCGCGCAGCTCGCACTGCACGCGCGCGTCGCGCAGCGCGTCCGGCGCGGCGAGCGCGCGCTCGAGCAGCGTCGCGAGCTGCACGCCCGCGCGCATGCGCGCGGCCATCGGCAGATCGATCACGCCGCGCCGCAGCGTGCGTTCGTCGATGCGCAACTCGGCGGCCTCCTCGATCTGCGCCATCAGCGCCGCATCGACGAGCACGCCGATCAGCGACATGTCGTCGGGTGAATGCAATTCGAAAGGGGCGCCGCCTCGCGCCAGCACGATGGTGCCGCGTTCGATGCGCGCGCCGCCGAACGCGAATGCGCCGGCGCCGGCGAGCGGCATGCCGAACACGGTGTGACCGGCAGGCAGCCAGCCGCGCTGCGTGATGCGGACGTTCGCGGTTTCCTGAAACAGCTCGAGGCCCTCGAGCGCCAGATGCTTGACCGCGCTGCGATACGCGCCCGGCCCGATCTGGTCGTAGCGCTGATTCCAGCCGCGCAGCGCCTCCGCATGTCGGTCTGCGTCGTCGAACGTCTGGTGAAACACCAACACAGCGCCTCCCGGTAGCGTGCAAACGGCGCAAGATTAAACCGGCCGACCGACCGGTGCAATAAGGCCGAGGGTTATTCCGGGCGCCGCGTGCCGAGGGTCGGAGCGTGCGCGCGACGCGCGGCTTTCAGGCGGTTTTCCAATATCCCGAATCGGCACGCACGCGTTGCCGGTCCGGGTGCTGACGCGATTTATTGTCGAACTACAGTCGCCCCACATCACACGATTTTCCGACTGGAGGCGACATGAGGACAACGCGACGAGGCGCGGCGCTCGCAGCGACGCTGGCGCTCGCTGCGACATCGGCCGGCGGCGCGCACGCAGCAGAGAAACCGGAGCAACTGGTCGTGCAGAAGATGCCGCCATGGCATCCGCACGAGATCTACATCGTCGACATCTCGATGCCGTCGATGACCGACGGACGCATCTACGTCTACGACGCCGACGCGAAAAAGCTGCTCGGCCAGATCGACGCGGGCTTCGCGCCCGGCCTGGCGATTTCGCCCGATCACAAGACCAGCTACGTCGCGACGACTTACTTCTCGCGCGGCTCGCACGGCGCGCGCACGGACGTCGTCGAGCTGACCGACAACACGACGCTCGATCACGCCGGCGAGATCGCGATTCCGGCGAAGCATGCGCAGCACGTGCCGTCGCCGTACAACACAGCGTTCAGCGCGGACGGCAAGCGGCTGTACGTCGCGAACATCACGCCGGCCGCATCGGTGACGGTGATCGACGCGGTCTCGAAGAAGGTGCTCTCCGAAATCGACACGGCCGCCTGCGTGCTCGCGTATCCGAGCGCGAACGATCGCTTTACTTCGCTCTGCGAAAGCGGCAAGGCGTTGACGGTCATGCTCGACGCGAACGGCCACGAAGTGAAGCGCACGATGTCGGATGCGTTCATCGACGTCGATCGCGACCCCGCATTCGTGAATGCGTCGCCGTATCGCGGCGGCTATCTGTTCACGACGTTCGGCGGCAACGTGCGGCGTGCGGACTTCAGCGGCGATCAGCCGTCGTTCGGCCGGCCGTGGTCGCTGCTGAGCGATGCGGAGCGCGCGCAAGGATGGCGTCCGGGCGGCATGCAGCAGACCGCGGTGCACGCGAAGCTCGACCGCTACTACGTGCTGATGCACCAGGGCGACGCGCACTCGCACAAGGATCCCGGCACGCAGGTGTGGGTGTACGACCTGAAGACGAAGCAGCGCATCGCGCGCTGGGATCTCGCGCAGCAGAAGGTCGAGCCGCTCGTGTCGATCCAGGTGAGCGACGACGATGCGCCGCTGCTCTACGGGCTGACGGCGACGTCCGATCTCGTCGTGATCGACGCGCGCAGCGGCAAGCTGCAGCACGTCGAGAAGCAGATCGGCAACACGTCGACGCTGCTCGTCAACCCGTGAGGCCGCGATGACGATCGATCCCGTACTCGCCACCAGCGCGCAGGCCGGCGCAGCCGCCGTCGTGCTGCTCGGCGCGGTTGCGAAGCTGCGCGCGCCGGTTGCGTTCCGTGACGCGGTGGCCGGCTACCGGCTGTTGCCCGACGCACTCGTCGCGCCGGCCGCGCTCGCGATCCCGCTTGCCGAAGCACTCGGCGCCGCCGCGCTGCTGTTCCCCGATACGCGTACGGCCGCCGCGATCGGCCTGATCGCGCTGCTGCTCGCGTTCGCTGCCGCGCTCGCCGCCAACATCCTGCGCGGCCGCACCGACATCGACTGCGGCTGCACCGGGCTTGCCGGCGTCCGCGCCGTGCCGGGCGCCAACGCGTCGGGCGCCGCCGCGCCGCGCCGCATCGGCTGGCTGCATGTCGCGCGTGTGCTGCTCATCGTCGCGCTGATCGCGACGGCATTGCTCGCACCGGACACACGCGCCGTCGTGTGGTTCGACTATCTGACGCTGTTCTTTTCCGTACCGCTGATCGTCTGCGCGCTGCTCACCGTCGACGTGCTGCTCGCCAACGTACCGCGCCTGACCGCTATGAGGAATTCATGATGCAAACCGCTCTTGCCGTTTCCACCGCCCTGTTGTGGGTTGCCGTCGTCGCGCTCGGCGCGATCTGTCTCGCGCTCGTCCGTCAGATCGGCATCTTGTACGAACGGATCATGCCGGCCGGCGCACTGATGATCGACAAGGGGCCGGCCGTCGGTGCAATCGCGCCGACGTTCGAGCTGACCGACATTCGCGGCACGCGCGTGAAGGTCGGCGGCATCGACACGGCAGGCCGCTCGACGCTGCTGTTCTTCCTGTCGCCGACCTGCCCGGTGTGCAAGAAGCTGCTGCCGCTGCTGCCGTCGCTGCAGGCGAGCGAAACGACGCCGGTCGACATCGTGCTCGCCAGCGACGGCGATCGCGACGAGCATGCGCGCTTCGCGCAGAAGCACGACCTCGCACGCTTCCCGTACGTGCTGTCGCAGGAGCTCGGCCTCGCCTATCAGATCGGCAAGCTGCCCTACGCGGTGCTGCTCGACGAAACGGGCACGGTGCGCGCGAAGGGGCTCGTCAATACGCGCGAGCATCTGGAGAGCCTGTTCGAAGCGAAGGAGCGCGGCGTCGCATCGCTGCAGCAGTTCGTGCACGGCGATCGCGATCGTCACGGCCACGAAGCGCACGCGCAGCACGCGTGAGCGACCGGACCTTTTTCAACGTCACGGGAGAACAACGAGATGGGGCTGTTTGATTCATGGTTCGAGCGCTCCGCGCGCGGCGTCGCGCAGCACAGCTCGCGGCGCAGCGCGATGGCGAAGCTCGGCAAGGTGCTCGTCGGATCCGCGATGCTGCCGCTGTTGCCCGTCGATCGCACCGCGTATGCGATCGATGCGGCGTCCGGCGCGTCGAGTGCCGGCGGCGCGGCCGCCTCGGGCACGAGCGACGATCCGACGAGCTGCGACTACTGGAAATACTGCGCGATCGACGGGTGGCTCTGCAGCTGCTGCGGCGGTACGTCGAGCAGCTGCCCGCCCGGCACGACGCCGTCGCCGATCACGTGGATCGGCACGTGCCGCAATCCGCACGACGGGTCGGACTACATCGTGTCGTACAACGACTGCTGCGGGAAAACCTCGTGCGGCAAGTGCTTCTGCAACCGGAACGAGCGCGAGAAGCCGCTCTACAAGCTGTCGCTGAACAACGACATCAACTGGTGCATGGCGAACGGCAACTCGAACTATCACTGTTCGGTTTCGGTCCTGCTGGGAGCGGCAAAGCAATGAAGGCGATCGATGCAAGCAAGTGGGGGGCCGCATGCGTGGCGGCGGCCGTCGCATTCGCGTGGCCCGGTGCGGCCGGCGCGCAGCAGGCCGTGCACTACCCGGCGGGCAAGAGCCTGTTCGATGCGCAATGCGCGGTGTGTCATCAGGCGGGCGGCAAGGGGCAGGACGGTCTCGCGCCGCCGCTGACCGACTATCCGGGCAAGTACGCGACCGTCGAGCAGGGTCGCGCGCAGCTCGTCGCGACGCTGCTGCACGGCATGTTCGGCGAGATCGCGGTGCGCGACAAACACTACAACTTCAAGATGCCGTCGTTTGCGAGTGCGAGCGATGACGATATCGCGCACGTGCTGAACTACATCGTGTTCGATCTCGGCGTGCAGCACGGCGATGCGAAGCCGTTCACCGCGGCCGAGATTCGCGCGGGGCGCGCGAAGGAGATGGACGGTGCGGCCGTGCACGCCCAGCGCGCGGCGGTGACGAAGGGGCTCGGGCTGTGACTGCCGCGCGTGCACGGGGCTGCCGCGGCGCAGTGCGTCGCGTCGGCACGCGCGTCGCGGCACGGTGGCTGTCTGCCGCCGCCGCGTGTGCGATGGCGGCACACGCATGGGCCGGCGATGTTGCCGATGCCGCGCGCGCGCGGCAGCACTGGGTACTCAACTGCATGGGCTGCCATACGGCGACGGGCGGCGGCATTCCCGGCAAGGTGCCGCCGCTCGCGAACTCGCTCGGTTATTTCACGCATGTGCCGGCCGGACGCGAGTACGTGATGCGCGTGCCCGGCGCATCGAATTCGGCGCTGTCCGATCAGGAACTGGCCGACGTATTGAACTGGGTGCTGACGACGATGAATCGCGATGCGCTGCCGCGCGACTTCAAGCCCTATACGGCCGACGAAGTCGCTGCGCATCGGCGTCCCGCCTTGTCCGATGTCGCGACCGTACGCGCGAGGCTCGTTCGTGCGTTGCACGAGCGCGGCATCGACGGCGTCGCCGACCGCTACTGAACCACTCACAGCTGTGACCGATTCCAGGAGAACCAGGATGGAGACGAACGACAACTTTGCGCTGCTCGACGCCACGCGCGCCTTCCTCGCGAAGCCGAAGCGCATGCTGATCGGCGGCGAGTGGAGCGACGCCGCGTCGGGCCGCACGATCGAGGTCGTCAATCCGGCCGACGGCAGTACGCTCGCGCGTGTGCCCGAAGCGGACGAGCGCGACGTGCAGCGAGCGATCGCGGCCGCGCGCCGCGCCTTCGATACGGGCCCGTGGCGTGCCGCGAAGACGACCGACCGCGAGCGTTTGCTGCTGACGCTGGCCGACCTCATCGACGCGAACGCGCGCGAACTCGCCGAGATCGAATCGCTCGACAACGGCAAATCGGTGAGCGTCGCGCAAGGGCTCGACGTCGCGATGGCCGCGCAGTGCTTTCGCTACATGGCCGGCTGGGCAACCAAGATCGAGGGGAGCGTGATCGACGCCGGCATGCCGTATCTGCCGGGCAGCGAGACGTTCACTTATACGCGCAAGGAGCCGGTCGGTGTGGTCGGCGCGATCATTCCGTGGAATTTTCCGTTGCTGATGGCCGCGTGGAAGCTTGCGCCCGCACTCGCGACCGGCTGCGCGGTCGTGCTGAAGCCGGCCGAAGATACGCCGCTGACCGCATTGCGGCTCGGCGAACTGATCGGCGACGCCGGCTTTCCGGACGGCGTCGTCAACATCGTGGCCGGCTACGGGCATACGGCGGGCGCGGCGCTGTCGCGCGATCCGCGTATCGACAAGATCGCGTTCACCGGTTCGACGCAGACCGGCAAGGCGATCGGCCACGCGGCGCTCGACAACATGACGCGCATGTCGCTCGAGCTGGGCGGCAAGTCGCCGGTCATCGTGCTGCCCGACGTCGACGTCGACAAGGCGGCCGAAGGCATCGCGAATGCGATCTTCTTCAACCAGGGGCAGGTCTGCACGGCCGGCTCGCGCGCCTACGTCCATACGAAGGTATTCGACCGCGTGATGGAGCGCGTCGCGCAGATTGCCGCCGGTCTGAAGATCGGGCCCGGCATGGATCCGGCGACGCAGATCGGGCCGCTCGTGTCGGCAAAGCAGCGTGCGCGCGTGTGCGACTACATCGCGTCCGGCTTCGAGGAAGGCGCACGCGCGATCGCAGGCGGACGCGCGCGCGACGGCGCGGGTTTCTTCGTCGAGCCGACCGTGCTCGTCGACACGACGCATGCGATGCGCGTCGTGCGCGAGGAGATCTTCGGGCCGGTGCTCGTCGCGATGCCGTTCGACGACATCGATACGGCCGTGCAGCTCGCGAACGATACGCCGTACGGGCTCGGCGCGAGCATCTGGTCGAACGATCTGTCGGCCGTGCACAAGCTCGTGCCGCGCATCGCGGCGGGCACCGTGTGGGTGAACTGCCATTCGCTGCTCGACAACGCGATGCCGTTCGGCGGGATGAAGCAGTCGGGCTTCGGCCGCGAACTCGGGCGCGCGGTGATCGACCAGTACACGGAAACGAAGTCGGTGATGATGAACTACGCGTGAGCGTTGCAGCACGCGCGCGCGTGCCCGCTCGCTTCAGCAGTGCGCCGGCGACGGCAGGCCGATGCATGCGCAGTCCGTCGCGCGCGACACCAACGCGATCGATCAGGGGGATGACGATGAACAGACTGACGACGCCGCGCCGGATCGCGGCGGCGGTGGCGGCGCTCGCCGTCGCGCAGGGCGTGCAGGCATCGAGCAGCGTCACGCTGTATGGCGACGTCGATGCCGGCATCACATTCACGAGCGATCAGCAGACGACGAGCGCCGACGGCAGCGTGCGCGGCGGCCGCGCCGTGCAGCTCGGCGGCGGCAATCTCGCGCCGTCGCGCCTCGGCTTGACGGGCAGCGAGGACATCGGCGGCGGCACGGCCGTGACGTTCAAGCTCGAGAACAGCTTCTGGACGGGCAGCGGCAGCCTGCTGCAGGCCGGTACGCTGTTCAACCAGAACGCGTGGGTCGGCTTGACGAACGAACGCTACGGCACGCTCACCGTCGGCCGCCAGTTCGACTCGTACACGACGACGCTCGCGCCGTACGCATCGAGCATTCCGTGGGCGACGCTGTACGGCTCGCATATCGGCGACGTCGACAACCTGAACGCGGCGCTCAACCTGAACAGCGCGATTCAGTACGCGAGCCCGACCTTCGCGGGTTTCTCGTTCAGCGGCACGTTCTCGTTCGGCGGCGTGGCCGGCGACTTCTCGCGGCGGCGCGGCTGGGCCTTGGCGGCGAGCTACAACCGCGCGCCGTTCTCGTTCGGCGTGGGCGTGCTCGATCTGAACCGGCCGCTCGACGCGGCACTCGGTGGCGCGAGCGGCTATATCGGCGATTTCGCGTGCTCGAATCCGGCCGCGATGTATTGCATGCTGCAGAACGCGCGATCGTTGACGGCGATCGGCGCGGGCGGTGCGTACACGATCGGGCCGCTGACGCTCGGCCTCGTCTACACGCATACGACGCTCGACGACAGCCGGTACTTTGCCGATGCCGCGCATTCGCACGGCGCCGACGCACGCTTCGACATCGTCGAGGTGAATGCGGCGTTCGCGGTGTCGCCGGCACTGACACTCGGTGCCGCATACATCTACAACGCGATGAAGACTGACGCGAGCGGCTCGCCGACCTTCCATCAGATCAATCTCGGCGCGACCTACAACCTCTCGAAGCGCACGGCGCTTTATGCGGTCGGTTTCTTCCAGCAGGCCGCGGGGCACGGCATCGGTCGCGATCCGGCGACGGGCGCGCCGGCCAACTATGCGCAGATTCCGAATCTGCCGAATGCGAACGGCAACCGGCAACTGGCGTTGACGATGGGCGTGCGGCACAACTTCTGAGCAGTCGCGCCGCACACCGCACGCCGCGCTCGCGGCATGCCGGCGGCGGTCCCCGACCGTCTTCGCCCTGCCGCTTCGCGCACCGCGCAGGCGCGCGGCGCCGCAACCCGACACGGACCGCCCGCCGCAAATCGCCCGACGCCGCATCCAAACAAACCCGCATCCGCGGAAACCGCGCGCAAACCGCCGTGCGGCAAGCATCGGGCGCAACATAGTGGTTTCCACTCATAGTCGCAGCCAGTCAAGAATAGGTCGCCGCCGGGCTTCTCGCCGCCAATATGGCTCGTTACTTTTGAGTCCACGATGCAGGCCGGGACGCAATCCTGCGCACCCGCGGCCCATCGGTTGAACCGGGAGAGACCATGAAGTCGACGAAGATCGCCGCGCTGGCCGCGGTCATGCTGACGACAGGCGCATTCATGCAGGCGGCGCACGCCGATGCGGATGCCGCCTCCTGCCGCAACGTCCGCTTTGCCGATATCGGCTGGACCGATATCACGTCCACGACGGCGCTCGCGTCGACCGTCTTCGAAGCGCTCGGCTACAAGCCGACGACGACGATCTCTTCCGTGCCGATCTCGTTCGCAGGCCTGAAGAGCAAGCAGCTCGACGTGTCGCTCGGCTACTGGTGGCCCGTGCAGCAGAAGCAGCTGCAGCCGTTCCTCGACAGCAAGTCGATCAACGTCATCGAACCGCCGAACCTGTCCGGCGCGAAGGCGACGCTCGCGGTGCCGAGCTACGAATATCAGGCGGGCCTCAAGACGTTCGACGACATCGCGAAGCACCGCGCGGAACTCGACGGCAAGATCTACGGGATCGAACCGGGCAGCAGCGCGAACGCGACGATCCAGAAGATGATCGACACGAACCAGTACGGGCTCGGCGGGTTCAAGCTCGTCGAGTCGAGCGAGGCGGGCATGCTCGTGACGGTCGAGCGTGCGATCCGCGAGAAGAAGTGGGTCGTGTTCCTCGGCTGGGAACCGCACCCGATGAACATCCAGATCAGCATGAACTATCTGTCCGGCGGCGACGCGGCGTTCGGGCCGAACTACGGCGAAGCGCGCGTCTACACGCTGACCGCGCCCGACTTCCTGACGCGCTGCCCGAACGCCGGCAAGCTCGTGACGAACCTGCGCTTCACGACGCAGCTCGAGAACCAACTGATGCAGGCCGTGATGAACAAGACGAAGCCGGCCGACGCCGCGAAGGCGTATCTGAAGAAGAATCCGCAGGTGCTCGATCCGTGGCTCGCGGGCGTGAAGACGTTCGACGGCAAGGACGGCCTGCCCGCGGTGAAGGCGTATCTCGGCCTGTGACGGCCGGCGCGCGCGCCGCGCGCAACGATTTCCGCGCAATGCGACACAACCCGTTTCAAGCGAGGCATACAGCATGAACCATGAAGTCATCGTCACCTGCGCGGTCACCGGCGCAGGCGACACGGTCGGCAAACACCCGGCGATTCCGGTCACGCCGAAGGAGATCGCGGCCGCCGCGATCGAGGCCGCGAAGGCCGGCGCGACGGTCGCGCACTGCCACGTGCGCGATCCGCAAACGGGCCGCGGCAGCCGCGACCCGAACCTGTATCGCGAAGTGGTCGACCGGATCCGCTCGGCCGACGTCGACGTGATCATCAACCTGACGGCCGGCATGGGCGGCGATCTCGAGATCGGCCCCGGCGAGGATCCGATGCGCTTCGGCAAGGGCACCGATCTGGTCGGCGGGCTCACGCGGCTCGTGCACGTCGAGGAGCTGCTGCCCGAGATCTGCACGCTCGACTGCGGCACGCTCAATTTCGGCGACGGCGACTACATCTACGTGTCGACGCCCGCGCAGCTGCGCGCCGGCGCGAAACGGATCCAGGAACTCGGCGTGAAGCCGGAACTGGAAATCTTCGACACGGGCCATCTCTGGTTCGCGAAGCAGCTGCTGAAGGAAGGGCTGCTCGACGATCCGCCGCTGTTCCAGCTGTGTCTCGGCATTCCGTGGGGCGCGCCGGCCGACACCGGCACGATGAAGGCGATGGTCGACAACCTGCCGCCGGGTGCGCATTGGGCCGGCTTCGGCATCGGCCGCATGCAGATGCCGATGGTCGCGCAGGCGATGCTGCTCGGCGGGCACGTGCGCGTCGGCCTCGAAGACAACCTGTGGCTCGACCGCGGCGTTCACGCGAGCAACGGCACGCTCGTCGAGCGCGCACGCGAAATCGTCGAGCGGCTCGGCGGACGCGTGCTGACGCCGGCCGAAGGCCGCCGCAAGCTCGGGCTGCCGCCGCGCGGCGAACGTCCGCTCGAGCGCCGCGCGATCGCCGAATTTGCATGAGCGCGCTGAACGACCGATATGACATGGCGGCGCGCACGATGCGCGCGCGCCGTCCGATTTCTCTCGAATTGAAGGATGCGTTGACATGGCAGTGATAACCGACATCAAGACGTTCGCCGCCATCGGCACCGGCGTGATCGGCAGCGGATGGATCGCCCGCGCGCTCGCGCACGGTCTCGACGTGGTGGTATGGGATCCGGCGCCGGGCGCGGAAGCGCGGCTGCGGGCGAACGTCGCGAACGCGTGGCCCGCGCTCGAACGCGTCGGTCTTGCAGCGGGCGCCGATCCCGCGCGGCTGCGTTTCGAGTCGACGATCGAAGCTTGCGTCGCCGACGCCGACTTCATCCAGGAAAGCGCGCCCGAGCGCGAAGCGCTGAAGCTCGAACTGCACGAGCAGATCAGCCGCGCGGCGAAGCCCGACGCGATCATCGCATCGTCGACGTCGGGACTGCTGCCGACCGATTTCTATGCGCGCGCGACGCATCCGGAGCGCTGCGTGGTCGGCCATCCGTTCAATCCCGTGTATCTGCTGCCGCTCGTCGAAGTGCTCGGCGGCGCGCGCACGTCGCCCGAAGCGGTCGAGGCCGCGATGGCGATCTATCGGAAGCTCGGCATGCGGCCGCTGCACGTGCGCAAGGAAGTGCCGGGCTTCATCGCGGACCGGCTGCTCGAAGCGCTGTGGCGCGAGGCGCTGCATCTCGTCAACGAAGGCGTCGCGACGACCGGCGAAATCGACGACGCGATCCGCTTCGGTGCAGGCATCCGCTGGTCCTTCATGGGGACGTTCCTGACCTACACGCTGGCCGGCGGCGACGCGGGCATGCGACACTTCATGCAGCAGTTCGGCCCCGCGCTCGAACTGCCGTGGACGAAACTCGTCGCGCCGACGCTGACCGACGAACTGATCGATCGCGTCGTCGACGGCACGAGCGAGCAGCAGGGCAAGCGCAGCATCAAGGAACTCGAACGCTATCGCGACGAGTGCATTACCGAGGTGCTGAAGGCGATCGCCGCGGTGAAGGCGCGGCATGGGATGCGATTCGAGGACTGAACGAACATGACCGGCGATACCCCGCTGACGCTTTACCGCGACGTCGTGCGGCCAGAGTGGGTCGACTACAACGGCCATTTGCGCGACGCGTTCTATCTGCTGATCTTCAGCTTCGCGACCGATGCGCTGCTGGACCGCATCGGGCTCGACGACGCGGCGCGTCGCGAGTGCGGCCGCTCGGTCTATACGCTCGAAGCGCACGTCAACTATCTGCAGGAGATCAAGGAAGGCACGCGCGTGCGCGTCGATGCGCGCGTGCTCGCGCACGACGCGAAGCGGCTGCATCTGTATCTCGAGCTGTTCGCGGACGGGCACGACGGTGCGGTGTCGGCGAGCGAGCAGATGCTGCTGCACGTCGATACGCGCGGCGGCGCGAAATCGGCGCCGTTCGACGACGACGTCGCCGCGCGTGTGGCCGAGCTTCACGCGTTGCAGCGCGATTGCGCGGCGCCCGCGTATGCGGGCCGGGTGATCGCGCTGCCGCCGCGCCGCTAACGTACGCGGGTCACGCGATGCTCGAAGCGGAAATCGCGGCGTTCGTCGCGGCGGTCGACGCTTGGTATCCGCCGGGCGCGGCCGCGTGCACGCCCGACGAGCAGCGTCGCCTGTACGACCGCTTCGCGGCCGCGTGGACGCCCGCGACGCTGCCGGCCGGCGTCGCACGGCAGGACGCGGTATGGCACGCGCCGCACGGCCAGGCGATCGCGCTGCGGCGCTACGCGCCGTCGCACGGCGCGCCGCGCGGCACGGTGCTGTTTTTTCATGGCGGCGGGTTCGTCGTCGGCTCGCTCGACAGTCATCAGCTGATCACCGCGCGGCTCGCGGCCGATACGGGCCTCGCGGTGATCGCGGTCGACTATCGGCTCGCGCCCGAGCATCGTGCGCCGGCCGCGCTCGAGGATTGCGCGGCCGTCGCGCGCGCGGCACGCGATGCGCGCCTGCCGTTCGGCCCGTGCACGGCGCCGCTGACGCTCGCCGGCGACAGCGCGGGCGGCAATCTCGCGGCGGCCGTCGCGACGGTGCTGCGCGATGCGGACGCGCGCGGCATCGAGGGCATCGACGGCGTCGCGCTCGTCTATCCGATGCTCGGCTTCGAACCGCAATCGCCGGCGCGCGAGACGGAAGCGCATGCGCCGATGCTGACGCTCGATGACGTGCATCGCTATCGCGCGTGGTACTGGGGCGAACGCGAGGCAACGGCGCGCACCGGCGATCGTTCGTCGCACGCGGATCCGCTGCTGCGCGCATCGCTGCCGCTGGAGGCCGCGCGTTTCGACGGACTGCCGCCGGTGCTCGCGATCGGCGCCGAGCACGATCCGCTGCGCGACGATGCGCGCGCGTACGTCGAACGGATTCGCGCGGCCGGCGGCCGTGCGCGCTACTGGATGGGCGAGGGGCTCGTGCACGGCTGCTGGCGCGCGCTGGCGACGAGTCCGCAGGCGGCGCGCCTGCACCGCATGGTCGGCGCGTTCCTGCTCGCGCCCGATACCTAGCGGGCCGGCCGCGCGGCTCGCGTGCCGCAGACGAAAAAGCGCCCGGACGCGATGCGCCCGGGCGAAGCCACCCGTTGCCGGGCGGCGGAGGTATGCGGTGCTTCGCAAAAAAAGACGAGCCCGCATGACGGGCTCGTCCGGATACAGCTTCATCGCGCAACGCGCGGCGCCCGCTCGGGGCGCTTCGGCTTACTGGCCGAAGAAGATCGAATCGCGTGCGTTCGACGTCGCGGCAGCGGGCGCGCCCGAGTGGACGACCGGCGCCGGCTGTGCGCCGTAGCCGCTTGCGTCCGCGCCATGCACGCGTGCTTCGGCGGCCTGGATGTCGTTCGGGTAGTACGGGCTTGCCAGACCGGGCTTGTAGCCGGCCTTTTCGAGCTGAACCAGTTCGTTGCGCACTTGCGCGCGCGTCACGGTGCTTTGGGCGAACGTGCTGAACGAAGCGGACAGGGCGGCAGCGGCAGCAACGGCGATAACGAGCGATTTCATGATGACCTCCGGTGTTTTATTCGCTTCGCTCGCGACACCATGTCTCGAGCGATTGACTCCATGGTAGTGACCGGCGATCTCAGGGTAAACGCTGATTTTGACGATAAATTGTTTCCTGGGTCGTAACAGTCGGCGCAAGAATAAATCTTTCATTCGCCTTTCTTTGCAACTTGCGCAATAAGTATGAAGAAAAGCGCGCGGCGGCCGTGGCATGCCGGCATGGCGCGACTGCGATGCCGGTGCGCGACGAAGCGCGTTACTTGCCGCTCGACAGCCCGAGCACTTCGGCCGCCGAGATCATCGCGCCGGCATTCGCGGGCGCCGGACGCTCGGCGGGGCGGAACACTTCGTCGCCGCGGTGGATCACCTGGCGCGACAGCGCGCAGGTGCCGGTGCGCTGCGCGAAGCGGCGGCGCCAGCGTTGCTCGCCGTAGTGGCAGCGGCCGGGTTCGACCCAGCGGACGACGAGCAGCGTATCGGACTGTTCGAGGATTTCGACGTGGACGTCGGCGGGATCGAGCGCAGGCAAAGATTTGGAAGCCTTCATTGTGCCGTTTCCTAAAGCTCGTGCGGTGTGCGCCCGGGCAACAGGTCTCAGTGCCCGATGGCGTTTCCGTTAGGGGTTTCCATGAGTGGTGCGGTAAATGTAAGCGTCTGTGACGTGAAAAAACATCCTGTCTGGATTGAATTACCTTTTGCCGATTCAGAAACAATCCACGCTTATTTTCTTGCGCACGCGTGCACAAAAACGCCCCGGACGCGAACGTCCGAGGCGGCAAAACGGGCCCGCGCAACCGTGTCTGCTCGCCCAGTCACGGGGTGCGCCGCCGGGGGACGGAGACGCCCGCAGGGATCGGCGGCGGGCGCTGGCGACGCACCGCGCGGCCCGGTCTTCGGATGATCGCGCGCGCGGCCCGTTGAGACCCTGACGCGAAGATGACGATTCGGTCAGTTTCGACGAAAGGGCCCGCGACGCGGCGTGCGGCGACGGCCTGAAAGCCGCGCCGGTATTGGCTGTGCGGCGAATGAGGCGAGCCTGTCGCCGTGCCGGAGAGGGCAGCATCGCGGCGCCGTCGCGCGATCCGTTCGCTCGGGAAAACACTGAATTGCCGGCCCGTGACAAACGCCGGATCGCTTCCTATGATTGGTTGGACCTTTGGTCCATTGCGCCAATGTACGGCGGTCTGCGGGCGTTGGCGACGTCATCGGAGAGCGGCTCATGAGATTGCAGGGCAAACGCGCGCTGGTCACGGCCGCCGGTCAGGGCATCGGCCGCGCGACCGCGCTGCGCTTCGCGCGCGAAGGCGCCGACGTACTGGCGACGGACATCGACGAAGCCGCGCTCGCGCGGCTCGCGGCCGACGCCGACGCGGCCGGCACGCGTGTGACCACGCGCGGGCTCGACGTGACCGACGCGACGGCGATCGCGGCGCTGGCGGCAGCCGAACCTGCGTTCGACGTGCTGTTCAACTGCGCGGGCTACGTCCATCACGGCTCGATCCTCGACTGCGACGACGCGGCATGGACCTTCGCGTGGCAGCTGAACGTCACGTCGATGTACCGGCTCGTGCGCGCGCTGCTGCCCGCGATGATCGCGGCCGGTGGCGCGTCGATCGTCAACATGGCCTCGGCCGCGTCGAGCGTGAAGGGCGTGCCGAACCGTTTCGTCTACGGGACGACGAAGGCGGCCGTGATCGGCCTCACGAAGTCGATCGCCGCCGATTTCGTCGAGCAGCGCATTCGTTGCAACGCGATCTGCCCGGGCACGATCGAGTCGCCGTCGCTCGAGCAGCGGATCGCCGAGCAGGCGCGGGCGCGGCAGGTATCGGTCGACACCGTGCGACAGGCGTTCGTCGCGCGTCAGCCGATGGGCCGCATCGGCAGCCCGGACGAAGTCGCGGCGCTCGCGCTGTATCTGGCCTCCGACGAATCGTCGTTCACGACGGGCGCGATTCATCTGATCGACGGCGGCTGGTCCAACTGACCGTTCCCATTCTCCTTTCCTATCGACGCGACATGAAACTGCTCAGATTCGGCGACAAACATCGTGAAAAGCCGGGCTTGCTCGATGCGCACGGACAGATCCGCGATCTGTCGGGCGTGGTCGACGACATCGCCGGCGACGTGCTGCTACCGGAGTCGCTCGCGCGGCTGCGCGACATACCGCCGTCGTCGCTGCCGCTCGTCGAAGGCACACCGCGCATCGGCGCCTGCGTGGGCCGCGTCGGCAAGTTCATCTGCATCGGGCTCAACTATTCGGATCACGCGGCCGAGTCGGGCATGGACGTGCCGAAAGAACCCGTCGTGTTCGGCAAGTGGACGAGCGCGATCTCGGGGCCGAACGACGACGTCGAGATTCCGCGCGGATCGGAGAAGACCGACTGGGAAGTCGAGCTCGGCGTCGTAATCGGCCGCGGCGGCCGCTACATCGCCGAAGCCGATGCGCTGTCGCACGTCGCCGGCTACTGCGTCGTCAACGACGTGTCGGAGCGTGAATATCAGCTCGAACGCGGCGGCACGTGGGACAAGGGCAAGGGCAACGACACGTTCGGCCCGATCGGACCGTGGCTCGTGACGGCCGACGAAGTGCCCGATCCGCATGCGCTGCGTCTGTGGCTCGAGGTCGACGGTCATCGCTATCAGGACGGCACGACCGCGACGATGGTGTTTCGCGTGCCCCACCTGATCAGCTATCTGAGCCGCTTCATGAGCCTGCAGCCGGGCGACGTGATCTCGACCGGCACACCGCCCGGCGTGGGGCTCGGCCAGAAGCCGCCCGTCTATCTGCGTGCCGGGCAGGTGATGACGCTCGGCATCGACGGGCTGGGCGAGCAGCGCCAGCGCACGGTACAAGCCTGACCTTCTTTCGCGGACGGTTCTTCATGACGCTCATTCGATCGATACGCGTGCTCGACGTGCGCTTTCCGACCTCGCGCCAGCTCGACGGCTCCGACGCGATGAATCCCGATCCCGACTACTCGGCCGCCTACGTCGTGCTCGAAACAGACCGCGACGGGATCGAAGGGCACGGACTCACGTTCACGATCGGGCGCGGCAACGAGATCTGCTGCGCGGCGATCGCCGCGATGCGGCATCTCGTCGTCGGCCTCGATCTCGACTGGATCCGCGAGGACATGGGCCGCTTCTGGCGGCACGTGACGTCGGACAGCCAGCTGCGCTGGATCGGCCCCGACAAGGGGGCGATCCATCTCGCGACCGGCGCGATCGTCAACGCGGTGTGGGACTTGTGGGCGAAGGTCGAAGGCAAGCCGCTCTGGCGGCTCGTCGCCGACATGAGCCCCGAGCAGCTCGTGCGCGCGATCGACTTCCGCTATCTGACCGACTGCCTGACGCCGGACGAGGCGCTCGACCTGCTGCGCCGCCAGGCGCCCGGCAAGGCCGACCGGATCGCGGTGCTCGAGCGCGAAGGCTATCCGTGCTACACGACCTCCGCGGGCTGGCTCGGCTACAGCGACGACAAGCTGCAGCGGCTCTGCCGCGAAGCGGTCGACGCGGGCTTCGATCACGTGAAGCTGAAGGTCGGCGCGAATCTCGACGACGACATTCGCCGCGTGTCGATCGCGCGCGACGTGATCGGCCCGGACCGCAAGCTGATGATCGACGCGAACCAGGTGTGGGAAGTCGGCGAAGCGATCGACTGGGTGCGTGCGCTCGCGTTCGCGCGGCCGTGGTTCATCGAGGAGCCGACGAGCCCCGACGACGTCGAAGGGCATCGCAAGATCCGCGAGGCGATCGCGCCGGTGCAGGTCGCGACCGGCGAAATGTGCCAGAACCGCGTGCTGTTCAAGCAGTTCATCGAGCGTCGCGCGATCGACGTCGTGCAGATCGACGCGTGCCGGCTCGGCGGCGTGAACGAGATTCTCGCGGTGATGCTGATGGCCGCGAAGTACGGGCTGCCCGTGTGCCCGCATGCGGGGGGCGTCGGGCTCTGCGAGTACGTGCAGCACCTGTCGATGATCGACTACGTGTGCATCGCGGGCACGAAGGAGGGGCGCGTGACCGAGTACGTCGATCATCTGCACGAGCATTTCGTCGAGCCGTGCGTCGTGCGCGACGCGGCGTACCTGCCGCCGAGCGCGCCGGGCTTCTCGATCGAGATGAAGCCCGCCTCGCTCGAGCAATACCGGTTCCGCGGCTGACGCAAATGCGGCCGACAGACGGCCTGCACGGCCGCGACATGAACGACGGAGACGCGAAGTGGATCTGAATCTGCAGGACAAGGTCGTGATCGTGACGGGCGGCGCGTCGGGCATCGGCGGCGCGATCTCGATGCGGCTCGCCGAAGAACGCGCGATTCCGGTCGTGTTCGCGCGCCACGCGCCCGACGGCGCGTTCCTCGACGCGCTCGCGCAACGGCAGCCGCGCGCGACGTATCTGCCGGTCGAGCTGCAGGACGATGCGCAATGCCGCGACGCGGTCGCTCAGACGATCGCGACGTTCGGACGCCTCGACGGGCTCGTGAACAACGCGGGCGTCAACGACGGCATCGGGCTCGACGCAGGGCGCGACGCGTTCGTCGCATCGCTCGAGCGCAACCTGATCCACTACTACGCGATGGCGCATTACTGCGTGCCGCATCTGAAGGCGACGCGCGGCGCGATCGTCAACATCTCGTCGAAGACGGCCGTGACCGGGCAGGGCAATACGAGCGGCTATTGCGCGTCGAAGGGCGCGCAGCTCGCGCTGACGCGCGAATGGGCGGTCGCGCTGCGCGAGCACGGCGTGCGCGTGAACGCCGTGATTCCGGCCGAGGTCATGACGCCGCTCTACCGGAACTGGATCGCGACGTTCGAGGATCCCGAGGCGAAGCTCGCCGAGATCGCGGCGAAGGTGCCGCTCGGCAAGCGCTTCACGACACCCGACGAGATCGCCGATACGGCCGTGTTCCTGCTGTCGCCGCGCGCGTCGCACACGACGGGCGAATGGCTGTTCGTCGACGGCGGCTATACGCATCTCGATCGTGCGCTCGTCTGAACGCGACGGATAGGCCTCATGCAACCCGATCCGAACGCCGAAGCCGCCGCGCCGCTGATCGCGCTGCGCGGCATCTGCAAGCGCTTTCCCGGCGTGCAGGCGCTCGACGATTGCCGCTTCGAGCTGTACGCCGGTGAAGTGCACGCGCTGATGGGCGAGAACGGCGCCGGCAAGTCGACGCTGATGAAGATCCTCGCGGGCGTCTACCCGAAGGATGCCGGCGAGATCCTGATGGACGGCCGCGAAGTCGACATCGCCGATCCGCGCGCCGCGCAGGCGCACGGCATCGCGATCATCCATCAGGAACTGAACCTGATGAATCATCTGAGCGTTGCGCAGAACATCTTCATCGGCCGCGAGCCGCGCGGGCGCCTGCGCGTGTTCGTCGACGAGGACAAGCTGAATCGCGACGCGGCCGCGATCTTCGCGCGGATGCGCCTCGATCTCGACCCGCGCACGCGGGTCGGCCGGCTGACGGTCGCGAAGCAGCAGATGGTCGAGATCGCGAAGGCGCTGTCGTTCGATTCGCGCGTGCTGATCATGGACGAGCCGACCGCCGCGCTGAACGACGCCGAGATCGCCGAGTTGTTCCGCATCATCCGCGAGCTGCGCGCGCACGGCGTCGGCATCGTCTACATCTCGCACAAGATGGACGAGCTGCGTCAGATCGCCGATCGCGTGACGGTCATGCGCGACGGCAAATACGTCGCGACCGTGTCGATGGCGCAGACCTCGACGGACGCGATCATCGCGATGATGGTCGGCCGCCAGCTCGACAGCGCGTTTCGCACGCCGCCCGATACGTCGTCGAACGCGGTCGCGCTCGACGTGCGCGGCCTCACGCGCGGCCGTGCGATTCGCGACGTCGGCTTTACGGTGCGCCGCGGCGAGATTCTCGGCTTCGCGGGGCTGATGGGGGCGGGCCGCACGGAGGTCGCGCGCGCCGTGTTCGGCGCCGATCCGGTCGACGCGGGCGAGATCCGCGTGCACGGCAAGCGCGTGACGATCCGCACGCCGGCAGACGCCGTCGCGCACGGCATCGGCTATCTGTCCGAGGACCGCAAGCACTTCGGGCTCGCGCTCGGGATGGACGTGCAGAACAACATCGCGCTGTCGAGCCTGCGCCGCTTCGTGCGCCGCGGCCTGTTCGTCGATGCGCGCGCGCTGCGCGACACCGCGCACGCATACGTGCGCCAGCTCGCGATCCGCACGCCGTCGGTCGCGCAGCCGGTGAGGCTGCTGTCCGGCGGCAACCAGCAGAAGATCGTGATCGCGAAGTGGCTGCTGCGCGACTGCGACATCCTGTTCTTCGACGAGCCAACGCGCGGCATCGACGTCGGCGCGAAAAGCGAGATCTACAAATTGCTCGACGCGCTCGCCGCGGACGGCAAGGCCATCGTGATGATCTCGTCCGAACTGCCCGAGGTGCTGCGCATGAGCCACCGGATCCTCGTGATGTGCGAAGGGCGCGTGACCGGCGAGCTGAGCGCCGCCGAGGCGACGCAGGAAAAGATCATGCAGCTCGCGACGCAGCGCGAGTCGACCGTTTTGTCGTGAGTCAGCCGTTCAGGGTCCGTCATGTCCAACGATACGCATCCCGTTCCGCCCCTTGCTTCCGGCGACGCGCCGGCCGCCGCGTCGGGCCTTCGCGCGCGCCTGTTCAATCCGGCGACGCGGCAGCGCCTGCTCGCATTCGCGAGCCTCGTGCTGCTGATCGTGTTCTTCGGCGCCGCATCGCCGAACTTCCTCGAAGTCGACAACCTCGTCGCGATCCTGCAGGCCACCGCGGTGAACGGCGTGCTGGCGGTCGCCTGCACGTACGTGATCATCACGTCGGGCATCGATCTGTCGGTCGGCACGCTGATGACGTTCTGCGCGGTGATGGCCGGCGTCGTGCTGACGAACTGGGGGATGCCGCTGCCGCTCGGGATCGCGGCCGCGCTCGGCTTCGGCGCGCTGTCGGGCTGCGTGTCCGGTTTCGTCATCGCGAAGATGAAGGTGCCGCCGTTCATCGCGACGCTCGGCATGATGATGCTGCTCAAGGGGCTGTCGCTCGTGATCTCCGGCACTCGGCCGATCTATTTCAACGACACGCCCGGCTTCACCGCGATCGCGCAGGATTCGCTGATCGGCCATCTCGTTCCGGCACTGCCGATTCCGAACGCGGTGCTGATCCTGTTCGTCGTCGCGGTCGGCGCGTCGATCGTGCTGAATCGCACGATCTTCGGCCGCTATACGTTCGCACTCGGCAGCAACGAGGAGGCGCTGCGGCTGTCCGGCGTGAACGTCGACGCGTGGAAGATCGCCGTCTATACGTTCAGTGGCGCGGTATGCGGGATCGCGGGCCTGCTGATCGCGTCGCGCCTGAACTCCGCGCAGCCGGCGCTCGGGCAGGGCTACGAGCTCGACGCGATCGCGGCGGTCGTGATCGGCGGCACGTCGCTGTCCGGCGGCGCGGGCAGTATCGCCGGCACGATCATCGGCGCGTTCATCATGAGCGTGCTGACCAACGGGCTGCGCATCATGTCGGTCGCGCAGGAATGGCAGACCGTCGTGACGGGCGTGATCATCATCCTCGCCGTCTACGTCGACATCCTGCGCCGGCGACGCCGCTGACGCACGCAGGCTGCGCATCACCGCCGGCCGGGCCGGCATTCCAGCGGATATAACCAAGGAGACGCGAAGTGATCAGGAGCAAGGTGTTGAACGCGATCGTCGGACTGACGTTCGCCGCGGGCATCGCGACCGGCGCGCACGCGCAGGAAAGCTACATCCCGCTGATCTCGAAAGGCTTCCAGCATCAGTTCTGGCAGGCCGTGAAGTCGGGCGCGATGCAGGCCGCGAACGACTACCACGTGAGGGTGACGTTCGAAGGCCCCGAAACGGAGGCAATGGTCGACAAGCAGATCGACATGCTGTCCGCCGCGATCGCGAAGAAACCGGCCGCGGTCGGCTTTGCCGCGCTCGACAGCAAGGCCGCGCTGCCGCTGCTGAAGAAGGCGCAGGCGGAGAAGATTCCGGTGATCGCATTCGACTCGGGCGTCGACAGCGACATCCCCGTGACCACCGCGACGACCAACAACAAGGCGGCCGCCGCGCTCGCCGCCGACAAGCTCGCCGCGCTGATCGGCGATGAAGGGCAGGTCGCCGTGGTCGCGCACGATCAGACGAGCCGCACCGGCATCGATCGGCGCGACGGTTTTCTCGACCGGATGAAGGCTGCGCATCCGAAGGTGCAGGTCGTCACCGTGCAGTACGGCGAAGGCGATCAATTGAAATCGACCGAGGTGACGAAGTCGATCCTGCAGGCCTATCCGAAGCTCAAGGGGCTGTTCGGCACCAACGAAGGCTCGGCGATCGGCGTCGTCAACGGCGTGCGCGAGATGAAGCGCAAGGTCGTGATCGTCGGCTACGATTCGGGCAAGCAGCAGAAGGACGCGATCCGCAGCGGGCTGATGGCCGGCGCGATCACGCAGAACCCGATCGGCATCGGCTACAAGACCGTCGAGGCCGCCGTGAAGGCGATCAAGGGCGAGAAGCTGCCGAAGGTCATCGATACCGGCTTCTACTGGTACGACAAGACCAACATCGACGACCCGAAGATCAAGGCGGTGCTGTACGACTGAACGTTGCGGGCGACGTCGCACGCGCGGTCGCGCACGCGTGCGGTCGCGCCGAACGACGGCATACGAGGACATCATGGGCGCATTGCGTATCGATTCCCATCAGCACTTCTGGCGCTATCGGGCCGCCGACTATCCGTGGATCGGTGCCGGGATGGGCGTGCTCGCGCGCGACTATCTGCCGGACGCGCTGCACCCGCTGATGCATGCGCAGGCGCTCGGCGCGTCGATCGCCGTGCAGGCGCGCGCGGGCCGCGACGAAACCGCGTTCCTGCTCGACCTCGCGCGCGACGAGGCGCGTATCGCGGCGGTGGTCGGCTGGGAGGACTTGCGCGCGCCGCAACTGGCCGAGCGCGTCGCCGAGTGGCGTGGCACGAAGTTGCGCGGGTTTCGCCATCAGCTGCAGGACGAAGCCGACGTGCGCGCGTTCGTCGACGATGCCGATTTCACGCGCGGCGTCGCGTGGCTGCAGGCGAACGGCTACGTGTACGACGTACTCGTGTTCGAACGCCAGCTGCCGGACGTGCAGGCGTTCTGCGCGCGGCACGACGCACACTGGCTCGTGCTCGACCACGCGGGCAAGCCGGCACTCGCCGAATTCGACCGCGACGATACGGCGCTCGCGCGCTGGCGTGCCGCGTTGCGCGAACTGGCCGCGCTGCCGCACGTCGTGTGCAAGCTGTCGGGCCTCGTGACCGAGGCCGACTGGCGGCGCGGACTGCGCGCGTCGGACATCCGGCACATCGAGCAGTGTCTCGATGCGGCGCTCGACGCGCTCGGCCCGCAGCGGCTGATGTTCGGATCGGACTGGCCCGTGTGCCTGCTGGCCGCGTCGTACGACGAAGTGGCGTCGCTCGTCGAGCGATGGGCCGAGTCGCGGCTGTCGGCGGCCGAGCGCAGCGCGCTGTGGGGCGGGACGGCCGCGCGCTGCTACGCGCTGCCGGAACCGTCCGGCGCGCGCCTATAAAATACGCGCGCACGATTCGCCCGCTTCGCCGGCCCGTTCGCCACGCAACCGATTTTCCGCATCGACGTATGTCCATCCAGCCGATTCAGAACCGCCGCCTTTACCAGCAGATCGCCGACCGGCTCACCGCGATGATCGAGTCCGGCGATTTTCCGCCGGGCAGCTATCTGCCGCCGGAGCGCGAGCTGGCCGAGCAGTTCGGCGTGTCGCGCACGTCGGTGCGCGAGGCGCTGATCGCGCTCGAAGTGGGTGGGCGCGTCAGCGTGCGTGTCGGCGACGGCGTGAAGGTGCGCCATCCGGAGGCCGCGACGGCACCCGCGCCTGCCGCCGCCGCGAAGGCCGCGCCGCTTGCGGTCGTCGAGATCGATCCCGAACTGGGGATTGCGCTCGATCTCGATACCGAAATCCCGCCGTTCGCGCTGCTGCAGGCGCGCCGTCTGATCGAGCCCGAAGCCGCGTCGCTCGCCGCGAAGCATGCCTCGGACGCGCAGATCGACGCGATCGGCGCCGCGTTCGAGCGCAATCAGGCGGACAATCGCAGCGGCTCGGTCACGCATCCGGGCGACCGGCTGTTTCATATCCGCATCGCCGAGGCGAGCGACAACGCAGCCTACGCGCTGATGGTCAAGCAGCTGCTCGCGCATAAATACGATCCGATGTTTCAGCGATTGCAGTCGCTGTACATGCCGCACGACATGCCGCATCGGTCGGAACTCGAACATCGCGCGATCCTCGACGCGATCCGCGCGCGCGACCCCGAGGCCGCGCGCCGCGCGATGGCCGAGCATCTGGACGAGGTGATCCGGATCTTCGGGCGCGCGCTCGACTGACGCGCGGTGCGCGTGCGTGCGCCGCGTCAGAAGCGATCGGCGCGATACGGCGCCGGATCGGTGAACGGCGTGTCGCCCGTCATCATTTCCGCGAGCAGCCGGCCCGTGACGGGGCCAAGCGTCAGCCCGTGGTGGTTGTGGCCGAATGCGAACCACATGCCGCGATGCGCCGGCGCCGGGCCGATCACGGGCCGCATGTCGGGCGTGCAGGGCCGAAAGCCGAGCCACGGCTGCGGATCGAGCCGTTCGCCGAAGCCGAACACCGGCCGCGCGATGCGCTCCGCGCGTTCGATCTGCACGCCGGTCGGCGGCACGCGGCGGCGGGCGATCTCGACGCCGGTCGTCAGCCGCAGCCCGCGCCGCATCGGCGCGATCACGTAGCCGTATTCGCGATCGACGATCGGCGCCGACGGTACGCCGCGCGCGGACGGCGCGTAGTGCATGTGATAGCCGCGCTTCTCGCGCAGCGGAATGCGGTAGCCGAACTTCGCGAACACCGTGTCGGACCACGGGCCGAGCGCGACGACGACGGCCGGTGCGGCCACCGTGCCGTGCTCGGTCGCGACCGCCCAGCCCGGCGAGCGGGCGGAGAGGCTTGCGGCGTCGCCCGACAGCAGCGTGCCGCCGCCTTGCTCGAACAGCCGCGCATACGCTTTGACCAAAGCGGACGGATCGACGACGCTTTTCGGGTCGCGCCAGTGCAGCGCACCGCAGAAGCCCGGCGCGAGGCTCGGCTCCTGCGCGAGCAGTGCCGCCGCGTCGAGCGGCGTGACGCCGAGCCCGTGGCGGCGCGCGGTGAGCTGCGCCTCGGCCGCGCCGCGCTCGAATGCGGCCGGCGTGCGGAACGCTTCCATCCAGCCGCTCGCGCGCACGAGCTCGCCCGCGCCGGAGCGGGCGATCAGCGCGTCGTGTTCGACGATGCAGCGCTCGATCAGCGGCAGCATGTCGCGTGCGGCAGCTGCGTGACGCTGCGGCGCCGACTCCCACCAGAAGCGCGCGAGCCACGGCGCGAAGGCGGGCAGCGATGCACTGTGCCAGTACAGGTCGGTCGATCGGTTCAGCGCATAGCGCATCAGCGTGAACGGGCTGCGCGGGAACGGATACGGTTCGACCGACGAGCGCTCGATCAGGCCCGCGTTGCCGAAGCTCGTCCCTTCGCCGGGGGCCGAACGATCGACCAATGCGACCTTGCGGCCACGGTCCTGCAGATGCAGCGCGACGGACACGCCGACGATGCCCGCGCCGAGAACGATGACGTCGAAATCCATGAACGCGTGGTAATAGACGGAAGAGGCGGTTGGCCGGCCAGCACGTGAGCGCCGTTGCGTGGCCCTGTGCCGGAATTCGTTTGAACTGCAAGCATACTCGCGAGCGGGTGCGGCACCAAGAGGCGCGGGTGGGCAGGTCGTTTGCGAAGCGGGGCGGGCGAAGGGTGTGATGGAGGGCGTGGGCGATGCGTCGGTCGCGCATCGCCGCGCATGGCGCGTTCTCGCGCAGCCCGAGTTGCCGTTACGCGACGCGGACGATCCCGAACTGCGCGTACCGGCGATCGACGGTCAATCGATCAGTTGCCGCACCGCATCGATCGCATCGCGGCGAAGGGCGTGCAGATCGAGGCCCGGAATCTCGCCGTCGTCGACGACGACGCGCCCGTTCACGATGCTGTACTTGACCGGCGCCGGCTCGCCGGCCGTGACCGGCGCGACGGCCGGGTCGTGAAAGCCGGCGAAGCGCGGCCCGCTGACGTCGTACAGCACGAGATCCGCGGCCTGTCCGACGTCGAGCGTGCCGACCGCGTCGAGCCCGAGCACGCGTGCGCCGCCCTGCGTGCCCCAGTGCAATACCTGTTCGACGGTCGTCGCCGACGCGCCGTGCGCCGCACGATGCACGAGCCACGCGAAGTTCGCTTCGTGCGTCATGCTGCCCGATTCGTTCGACGCGACGCCGTCGACGCCCAGCGACATCGGCACGCCGGCGGCCGCCATCCGCGGCGCGGGCGCGATGCCGCTACCGAGCCGCGCATTGCTGACGGGGCAGTGCGCGCAGCCGGTGCCCGTATCCGCGAGCAGTGCGATCTCGGTCGGCTCGAGATGGACCAGATGCGCGAACCAGACGTCGGGCCCGAGCCATTCGCGCTCGGCGACGAACTCGACCGGCAGCTGCCCGTAGCGCTCGCGGCAGAAATCGACGTAGCGCGTCGTCTCCGACAGATGCGAGTGCAGCCGCAGTCCCATCCCGCGCGCCGCACGCGCGACTTCGGGCAGCAGGTCGGGCGGCAGCGAGAAGGTCGGCGTCGTCGGCGCGACGACGACGCGGCGCATCGATGCATCGCCCGCATCGTGATAGCGCGCCTTCAGCCGCTCGATGTCCGCGAGCATCCGGTCGAGCGTCTCGGGCTGCAGTGCGGTGCCCGCAAATCCCGGATGATCGCCCGCCGCCTGCAGCGCACCGCCGCGGCACAGCACGAAGCGCATGCCGAAGCCGGCCGCTTCGTCGAACAGCAGGTCGCCGGTCTCGGTGGTGCCGCCCGCGTGATACAGGTAGTGATGATCGGCGCAGGTCGTGACGCCCGACAGCAGCAGCTCGGCGAAGCCGAGCCGGGCGGCGATGCGCGCGAGCGTCGGCGTGAAGCGCGCGACGCGCGGATAGGGCACCGCCGCGAGCCATGCCTGCAGATCGGCGTTGATGCCGGCCGGCACCGCTTTCAGCAGGTTCTGGAACAGATGGTGATGCGTGTTGACCCAGCCCGGATAGACGACGCAGTCGCGCGCGTCGATCACACGCTCGCCGGGCTGCGGCGCGAGATCGGGCGCGATCGCTTCGATCCGGCCGTCGCGGACGCGCAGGTCGGCGCGGGTGAGCCGCGCGGCGGCGCCCGTGCGGCCGCTCATGATCGCGAGCGGGCGGCGAATCAGCAGGGAAGCAGACGGAAGACTCACGATTCGGTTTCCTCGTAAAGATAGGGGCAGTCGCACGCCGCACGCGAGCCTGCGCCCGCGCGCAGCGCGCTGCAATTCAGTCGCATGGTCAGTCGCATTCGCGCGCCATCGGGCCGCCGTGCGCCGCGTCGGCGGCGGCGTGCGCCGGTGCGGGGTCGGCCGCCTGCACGCCGTTCAGCAGCGCGTTCAGCACGACCGACACGATGCACGCGATGACGACGCCGCTGTGCAGGAACGGCTGCGTCCAGTCCGGCATGTGCGCGAACACTTTCGGCGCCATCACGGGGATCAGCGCAGTCGCGATCGTGAAGCCGACGATCAGCACGTTGTAGCGGTTGTTTTCGAAGTCGACCTTCGCGAGCGTTTGCACGCCGGCCGCGACGACCACGCCGAACATCGCGATGCCGGCGCCGCCGAGCGCGGCGGATGGTGTCGAGGCGACGACCGCGCCGATTTTCGGCACCAGCGCGACCACACACATCAGCACGCCGCTGACCGCGACGATCCAGCGGCTGCGCACGCCGGTCAGGATCACGAGGCCGACGTTCTCCATGAACGCGATGAACGGAAACGCGGCGAAGGTGCCGGCGATCGCGCTTGCCACGCCGTTTGCGCGCAACCCGCGCACGACGTCGTCCTCGCTGACGTGCTTTTCGACGATGTCGCCGATCGCGACGAACAGCCCCATCGACTCGACCATCTGCACGATCATCACGACGACCATCGTGAGCACCGGCACGATCGCGAACACCGGCGCGCCGAAGTGGAACGGAATCGGCACGGTAAACCACGGCGCCGCGGCGACGTTCGTGAAATTGCCCATCCCGAGCGCATAGGCGAGCAGGCTGCCGGCGACGAGCCCGATCAGCACCGACAGGTTGCGCAGGAACGCGTTCGCAAAGCGGTTGATCGCGAGGATCGAGACCGCGACGACGAGCGCGACCGCGAGAAACGACAGCTCGCCGAACTGCAGCTTCGCCGCGTCGCCGCCGCCCGCCCACTGATAGGCGACCGGAAACAGTTGCAGGCCGATCACGGTCACGATGCAGCCGGTGACGACCGGCGGGAACAGCCGACGCAGCCGGCCGATCAGCGGCGCGGCGAGCGTCGTGACGATGCCGGCGCCGATCACTGCGCCGCACACGCCCGCGAAGCCGACGCCCGGCGTGAGGCCGATCGCGATCACGGGGCCGACGCTGCTGAATGCGACGCCCTGCAGGATCGGCAGGCGCACGCCGAGCTTCCAGATGCCGACCGTCTGCAGGATCGTCGAGATCCCCGAGCAGAACAGCGCGGTGCTGATCAGCACGGTCGTATCGGCGGGCGACATCTTCAGTGCGGATGCGACGATCAGCGGCACGGCGATCGCGCCGATATACGCGACGAGCATGTGCTGCAGGCCGAGCGTCAGCATCTGACGGCGCGGCAGTATGCGGTCGACGGGATGTGAGGCAGAGTGCATGGGCGTGTCTCCTGATGTTCGTGATCCGGCGCGCGCGGCATGCGCGCGCCCGGCGCCCCGTCAGGCCGCGACCGGCGCGGCGAGACAGGCATGGAAACGGTCGGTCAGCGCGGCGCGATCGAGATCGCGGCCGATGAAGACGATGCGCGACGCACGCGGCTCGGTGCCCCACGCCTGCGCGGCGCGCAGCTCGATCACGCCGTGTACGCCCTGCAGCACGTAGCGCTGCGCGCGGCCGTGCACCGCGAGAATCCCTTTCATCCGGAACAGGTTCGCGGTGTCGGCGTCGCGCAGCTCCGCGAGCCACGCTTCGAGCGCGTCGAGATCGACGTCGGCGTCGACTTCGATCCCGACCGACGACACGCTCGCGTCGTGTTCGTGGTCGTCGTGATCGTCGTGGCGGTCGTGGCTCGGGTGGTCGCGATGCGCGTGCGTATCGTGGCCGTCGTGCGCGTCGTGCGCCGCGTGTTCCTCGGCATGTCCGTCGGCATGCGCGTCCGTGTCGGCGTGCAGCCCGTCGCTCTCGACGAGAATCTGCGCGAATTCGTTCGCGCCGACGCCGAGAATGCGATCGAGATCGACCTGCGCGTAGCTCGACGTGACGATCTCGGCCGTCGCGTTCAGTTCGCGCAGCCGCGCGCTCAGCGATTCGACGTCGGCCGCGTCGACGAGATCGACCTTGTTGATCACGATGCGATCCGCGCAGACGATCTGGTCGACCGCCTGGTTGTCGCGGCCGTCGAGCACGAGATCGTCGAGATGCGCGCGAATGTGTTTCGCATCGACCATCGTGACGACCGCATCGAGCGCGACCTCCTTCGCGATCGGATCGTCGAGAAAGAACGTCTGCGCGACCGGATACGGATCGGCGAGGCCGCTCGTCTCGACGATGATGTGATCGAGCCGGTCGGGCCGCGCGACCAGCATCCGCACGATGCGCACCAGATCCTCGCGCACGGCGCCGACGCAGCACACGCAGCCGTTCGTCATCTCGTAGATTTCCTCGGTCGATTCCAGCACGAGGCCGCTGTCGATGCCGATCTCGCCGAACTCGTTCTCGATCACCGCGATCTTGCGGCCGTGCTTTTCGCGCAGGATGTAGTTGAGCAGCGTGGTCTTCCCCGCGCCGAGAAAGCCGGTGAGCACGGTGACCGGGATCTTTTCGACGTCGCTGTGCGTGGTGTGGATATGCGTCATGATGCGTCTCCGTTGAGTCGATGGGGCTGCGAATCGTTGTCCTTCCAGCGATGGACGGTGCGGGAATCGATGTCGAACAGATCGAGCACGCGGCCGAGCGTGTGATCGATCATCTGGTCGAGCGATGCCGGGCGCGCGTAGAACGCGGGCACGGGCGGCGCGACGATCGCGCCCATTTCGGTGACGGCCGCCATGTTGCGCAGGTGCGTGAGCGTGTAGGGCGTCTCGCGCGCGAGCAGCACGAGCCGGCGGCGTTCCTTCAGCGCGACGTCGGCCGCGCGCGAGATCAAGCCGGACGTCAAACCGCACGCGATCTCCGCGAGCGTCTTCATCGAGCACGGCGCGACGATCATGCCCAGCGTGCGGAACGAGCCGCTCGCGATCGGCGCCGCGATGTCGTCGCTGCGGTACAGCACGCCGGCCAGCGCGGCGACGTCCGCGAGCTTGCAGTCGGTCTCGTGCGCCATCGTCAGCGCGGCCGCGCGCGATACGACCACGTGCGTTTCGATGTCGAGCGCGCGCAGCAGCGCGAGCAGCCGCATTCCGTACACGAAGCCCGACGCGCCGCTGATGCCGACCACGAGGCGGCGCGCGCTCATCGCGCGGCTCCGTCGAGTTGCGCGACCAGCTGCGCCACGCGCTTCATGGCGGCGTCGCCGACGCGTGCGCGCACACCGTCGAAGCGCGCACCGCGCGTCGCGTCGAGGCCCATCCGCGACGTCGTGCCGTCGGCCGACGACGACGGATCGAGCGGGCTGCCCGGCAGACCGTCGACGACGAACAGGTCGCGATGCGGCTGGAAGTGCGTGGCGATGGCCCACAGCACCTGCGCGTCGTCGGTGATGTCGACGTCGCTGTCGACCGCGACGACGTTCTTCAGATACGGATCCCAACCGAGCAGCGCGAGCATGATCTGCCGCGCTTCGCCGTCGCGCGTCTGCTTCAGCGCGACGTAGCAGTGAAAGTGCGTGCCCGAATTCGGATAGTGGATCGCGGTGACGGCCGGAAAGCGCGCCTTCAGCTTCTCGCTCATCTCGGCTTCGCGCGGCAGCCGCGCGAGCGTCAGGTGCTCCGCATAGGGGCCGCCGACCACGTCGACGAGCCACGCATCGCGGCGCCGCATCATCGTGTCGACGCGCAGCACGTTGTTCGTCGATCGGTCCGACGAATAGCCGGTGAATTCGCCGAACGGCCCTTCCTGCGCGTGTGCGTCGGGATCGATCGTGCCTTCGAGCACGAACTCCGCCGCGGCCGGCACACCGATGCCGTAACGCGGCGTGCGCACGAGCTGCAGCGGCGCGCCGAACAGCCCGCCCGCGATCGCGCGCTCGTCGACGCCGAACGGCACGCGCGCGGCGGCGGCCAGCATGAACAGCGGATGCGCGCCGATCACCATCGCGACCTTCAGCGTATCGCCGCGCGACTTCGCCGCGTGCAGCATCCGCCACAGATGGCCGCGCGAATGCAGGCTCGTCGCGAGCGCGTCGCGCGCAGCGCGCATCGAACGGTGATAGCTGAGGTTCGCGATGCCGGTTTCGGGATCTTCCGCGACGATCACCGCGTTCGTCACGTACGGCCCGCGATCGGTTTCGAAGTGGCGGATCATCGGCAACTGCGCGAGATCGACCGCGTCGCCTTCGACCACGTGATCGAGCACGGGCCCGTGCGATACGAAGACCGGCGCGATCGGCGCGTTCGCGCGCCGCTGCCATGCATCGAACAGATCGTGCGCGTCGACGCCGAACAGCCGTGCGATGCGTGTGCGCGACGCAAATACGTTCGTGACGAGCGGCACCGCGAGACCGTCGACGCGCTCGCAGACGAGCATGTCGTGCCGCCCGCGCGCCGCGAGCGACGCGACGACGGCCGTCACGTCCTGGTCCGCCGACAACGGCTGCGCGATCGCGAGCATGTCGTCGGGGTAATGCGCGCGATAGGCGTTCGCGAAGTGATGAAAATCCTGCTGCTCGGCGAAAAGGCTCGACGCCATGATGCACTCCGTCGGATACGGAACAGAAATGGCCGGACCGCACGCGCATGTGCGCGGCGCGGTCCGGCCGCGCGCGCTTACACGTACGTCGCCTTCAGGCGCTTCTCGGCTTCGGCGAGGTCCTTCGGCGGTTTGGTCGGCTCGATGCCGACGAGCCGCGCGATGTTGTTGCCCATGTAGTCCTCGAGCCCGTCTTCGTCGAGATCCATGCCTTGCGGGGCCGGCCCGCACAGCATCTCGAGCTCGCGCAGCCACATGCCCGGTTCGTTCGGCGGCGAATCGGTGCCGAACACGATCTTGTGGCGCGGCAGCTGGCGCGCGAATTCGACGATCCGCGACTGGTAGCACCAGCCCGATTCGCAATAGACGTTCGGCGTGTCCATCGCCATCCAGAACGCCTCGAACGAATAGTTGCCGCCCGTCTGGATCCCGAAGTGACCGATGATGAAGTTCACCATCGGGAATTCGCGGATGATCGGGTAGAACTGCGTCGGGATCGTGTACGGGCCGTCGCCGGTGTGAATCAGCACGACGGTGTTGTACTTCGCGCAGACCTTCATCGCGGGCCGCAGCCAGTCGAGTGCGCGATCGGGCCGATAGCCGTGCATGTTCGCGTGCAGCTTCACCATCTTGAAGCCGTACTCCCTGATGTGAAACTCGAGTTCCGCCGCACCGTTCTCCGGGCCCCAGCGCGGGTTGTACGTAAAGTTGCCGATGAAGCGGTCCGGGTACTTCTGCGTCAGTTCGGCGATATAGGCCATGTAGTCGCGAATGCCTTCGCGGCCGCGGCGGTTGCCGTCGCGATAGCCGGTGTTGCCGGGCGGCGGCTGGATGAAGCCCATGTCGATGCGGCGCGGCTTGCCGTTGATGATGTACGGGCCGTCCATCATCTTCAGCAGGCGTTCGCCGGTAAACGGCTCGCCGGTGTGGCGCCACGCTTCGTCGACGAGGTTGGTCGGGTGCAGGTGCGTATCGATGATCATGCAATGCTCCGGAATCGGGACAGGGAATGCGGCGTCAGGCGGCCAGCAGCGCTTTCGCTTCGTCGACGGTGCGCGGCGCGGGCGTCGGTTCGAGGCCGATCATCCGCGCGGTGTTGTTGCCGAGGTAGTCCTCGAGCGTGTCCTCGTCGAGATTCATGCCTTGCGGCGGATCGAAGCACAGCACTTCGAGCAGGCGCAGCCACATGCCCGGTTCGTTCGGCGGCGTGTCGGAGCCGAACAGGATCTTGTGCGTCGGCAGCACCTTCGCGAATTCGACGATGCGCGACTGCAGGCACCAGCCGGATTCGCAGTACACGTTCGGCAAATCCATCGCGAGCTGGAACGGCTCGAAGCAGTAGACGCCGCCCGTCTGCACGCCGAAGTGCGCCATGATGAAATTGACGGTCGGGAATTCCTTGATCATCGGCACCCATTCGGTCGGGATGCTGTACGGGCCGTCGCCCGTATGCAGCTTCACGAGCACGCCGAGCTCCGCGCATTTCCTGAGCGCGGGCCGCAGCCAGTCGAGCGCGCGGTCGGGCCGGTACGCGTGCATGTTCGCCTGGAACTGGACCATCTTGAAGCCGAGCTTGCGCACGTAGTGGCCGATCGCGTTTACGCCGTTCTCGACGCCGCACCGCGGGTTGTAGACGAAGCAGCCGATGAAGCGGTCCGGATACTTGCGCACCATCTCGACGGTGTAGGCCATGTACGCGTCGATCGATTCGGTGCCGGACTTTTCGCCGTCGGTGTACGTGTAGATCGTGTTGCCCTGCGGCGGCTGGATGAACGCCTTGTCGATGCGGCGCGGCTTGCCGTTGATGAGGAACGGGCCGTTCATCGTGTCGATCAGGCGCTCGCCGGTGAACGGCTCGCCGTCGTGGCGCCAGGCGAGGTCGACGAGGTTCGTCGGATAACAGCTTGTGTCGATGATCATCTACTCGATCTCCTTGAGAGGAACCGGAAGGGCCGGTTGCCGGGTCGCGGGCAGGCACGTCGATGAAGCGACCGTTCCGGTCGGATTCACGCGGCCCTTTTCAAGGCGTCCTTTTTTGGCGCCTTCCCCTCGCCGGCATCGAGTGACACACTGCGACGTGCACTGCTGCTTGGGACCGAGTGTCACAAGCCAAATGCGCTCTGTACAATATTTTTTACTGACGCTCTTGATACGTTTCCGATATGGACATGCGTGTGTTGCGTTACTTTGCGGTGCTTGCGGACGAGCTGCATTTCGGGCGCGCGGCCGCGCGGCTCCATATCTCGCAGCCGCCGCTGAGCCAGCAGATCCGGCTGCTCGAGGAACAGCTCGGCACCGCGTTGTTCGTGCGCTCGCAGCATCGCGTCGAGCTGACCGAGGCAGGGAAAACACTGAAGGAGCAGGTGCCGCTGATCGTCGCGCAGTTCGATCGCGCGATCGACCTGACGCGCTGCGCAGGGCGCGGCGAAAAAGGCCGCGTCGCGGTCGGCATCATCAGCTCCGCGATGGTCGCGCCGATTCCGCGCGCGCTGCGCGTGTTCGCCGAGCGGCATCCGCACGTGCAGTGGTCGCTGCACGAGATGACGCCGGCCGCGCAGATCGATGCGCTCAAGGAGAAGCGGCTCGACGTCTGTTTCTTCCGGCTGTTCCAGGACGATCCGGCGATCCGCAGCGAGGTCGTCGTGCGCGAAACGGCGGTGGCCGCGCTGCCGCTCGATCATCGACTCGCGTCGCGCGAAGCGATCGCGCTCGGCGAGCTTGCGAACGAGCGCTTCGTGTCGTTCGGGCTGCGCCATTCGCAGCTCGCGCGCTTCCTGCAACAGTGTTGTGTGGACGCGCGCTTCACGCCGCGGATCGAGCATGAGGTCGTCGAGGTGCACACGCTGCTGTCGCTCGTGCGCGAGGGGCTGGGCGTCGCATTGCTGCCCGCGTCGGCGCGACAGATCTCGACGGGCGGCGTGTCGTTCGTGCCGCTGCTCGCGCCCGAGCTCGAAGTGTCGCTGCAGGCGCGCTACCGCGCGGACGACACGTCCGCCGTGCTCGGCGCGTTTCTCGATACGGTGCGCGAAGTCGCGGCCGAATACCGCGCGTGACTCAACGCGCGAGCGTTTGCGCGACCAGCGCGCCGATCGCGTCGAGCAGCGGCTTCACGCGCGCGTGCCGCTCGCGCGGCCAGATCGCATGGAGGTTGTAGTGCGTCGGAATCGCGATCGTGCACAGCTCGACGAGGCGGCCGTCGCGGCGAGCGTCGGCGGCGAGCAGCCCGCGTGCGAGGCCTGCGCCGAGCCCTGAGGCGAGCGCGGCGACGAGCCCGGCCGCGTTGTCGAACACGGCGATCGTGTCGGGTTCGACCGGCGCGAGCCCGGCTGCTTCGAGCCACGGAATCCACGAGCGTTTCGTATAGCCGAGCAGCGGCAGCGTCAGCACGCTGGCCGGCGCGAGCGGCGCGCGCAACCCGTAGCGTTCGAGCAGCGCCGGCGAGGCCATCGCGGTCAGCCGGTCCGGGCAGACCAGCGCGCTGTCGACGCCTTCCCATTCGCCGTAGCCGTAGCGCAGTGCGACATCGACGCGATCGAACGCATCGCGATCGTGGCGCGGCGCCGACAGCACCGTCAGCGTCGTGCCGCCGAGCGCGCGCATCAGTGCCGGCATGCGCGCCGGCAGCCAGCCCTGCATCAGTTCGGGATCGACGTCGAGCCGCAGCGACGGCGCGCTCGCGCGGCCCTTCACGGACGATAACGCGCGATCGATCTGCTCGAGGCCGTCCGACAACTGGTGGGCGAGCAGCGTGCCCGCATCGGTGAGGCTCACGCGGCCGCCCGTGCGCACGAACAGCGGCTGGCCGATGAATTCCTCGAGCGAGCGGATCTGCTGACTGATCGCGCTGTGCGTCAGCGCGAGCTGCCGTGCGGCGCTGGAGAAGCTGCCGACCCGCGCGGCCTGCAGAAATGCCTGCATCGACTGGATCGAAGGGTATCGCTTGAGCATCTGTTAGTCCGACTGACAGGGAATCGACGAAATGATCGCTGGCGCGCCCGCGTGCCGCGTTTCGATAATGCGATACCGCGCACGGCGATGCGCGGCCCCACGACCCGACTCAGGAGACCGCGCATGATCGACATCGTCGTGAACGATACACGCCATTCGCTCGACCAGGTACCGGACGATATGCCGTTGCTCTGGGTGCTGCGTGACCGGCTCAAGCTCACCGGTACGAAGTTCGGCTGCGGCAAGGGCTTGTGCGGCGCATGCACGGTGCATGTCGACGGGCAGGCCGTGCGGTCGTGCGTGATGCCGGCCGTCGCGGTGCAGGGCCGCAAAGTGACGACGATCGAGGGATTGTCGCCGGACGGACGGCATCCGTTGCAGCTCGCATGGGTCGCCGAAGACGTGCCGCAATGCGGCTATTGCCAGCCGGGCCAGCTGATGCAGGCGGCCGCGCTGCTGAATGGCGGCCGGCCCGTCGACGACGCGGCGATCGTGTCCGCGATGTCGGGCAATGTGTGCCGGTGCGGCACGTATGCGCGCATTCATCGCGCGATCAAGCGCGCGGCGTCGGGCGATCCCGCGCTCGACGCGGTGGCCGGCGACGCCAAGGAGGCATGAGATGCGACACGATCGAACCGCACCGATGCCGCCCATCGACGACACCCCGCGGCGCCGCTTTCTGAAGCGGAGCGCCGCGCTGCTCACGGCCGGCGTCGCCGTCGGTTTTCGGCTGGCCGATGCTACGGCGGCCGCCCCACGCGCGAGCGGCGACCCGCATCCGGCCGCCGGCGAATTCGAGCCGAACGCATGGGTGCGCGTGCTCCCTGACGACACGATCAAGCTCGTCGTGCACAAGCACGATTCGGGTACCGGCACGCGCACCGCACTCGCGGCACTCGTCGCGGAGGAATTGGACGTCGATCCGTTCAGGGTCGAGGTGATCACGCCCGAGGATCCGTTCTTTGCCGACTACATCCATCCGTTGTGGAAGGTGTTCTCGACCGGCGGCAGCACGAGCGTCGCGATGGAGTACGACCGGCTGCGCGAGGCGGGTGCGACTGCGCGCGCGATGCTCGTCGAAGCGGCTGCGCGGCAATGGAACGTGCTGGCGTCGACATGCACGACCGCCGACGGCGCCGTGCAGCATGCGGCGAGCGGACACCGCGCGACGTACGGATCGCTTGCATCGGCTGCCGCACGGTTGCCGGCGCCGCAGCGTGTCGCGCTGAAGGACCCGGCGCAATTCCGCTATATCGGCAAGCTGCGTCGCAAGCGCGGCGCCGCGCAAAAGGCCGACGGATCGTTTCCGTACAGCATCGACGTATCGCTGCCGGGGATGCTGGTCGCCGTCGTCACGCGCGCGCCGGTGATCGACGCGCGCGTGCGCAGCGTCGACGCGAAGGCAGCGCTCGCGATGCCCGGCGTGCGCGACGTGCTGCAGATTCCGCCGCGCCCCGACGTGCTCGGCGGCAACCAGGCCGGCGTCGCGGTGCTGGCCGACGACTACTGGTCCGCGCATCGCGCGCAGGCCGCGCTGAAGATCGAATGGGAGGACAGCCTGTTCGAGACGTTCGACAGCAGCACGCTGGCCGCGCGGCAGGCCGCGTGGGTCGACGATCCGGCCGCGCGCGTCGTGCCGACGATCCGCGACGGCGATCCCGCCAATGCATCGCTCGCGGGCGCGCGCACCGTCGACGCGACCTATGCGATGCCGTACAAGGCGGCGAATCCGCTCGAGCCGATCAACGTGACCGTATGGGCGCGCGACGGCGGAATGGAATACTGGGGTGGGCTGCAGGTGCCGTCCACTGCTATGGAAGCCGCTCAGGTGATCGGCGGCATTCCCGCGCACCGCGTGACGCTGCATGAACGCGTATCGGGCGGCAGCTTCGGTGCGCGCGAATCGAAGTACTGGCTGTTCGAGGCGACCTGGCTCGCGGTGAAGACCGGCAAGCCGGTGAAGCTGATGAACAGCCGTGAGGACGAGATGCGCGCGCTGTTCTATCACGCGGCAAGCTGCCATCGTGCACGCGCGGTGCTCGACGCGCGCGGCAACCTCGCGTCGCTGTGGCTGCGCGCCGTAATGCCCGCATCGCCGCAGCAATGGGAGCCCGGCTATCTCGAGCGCGCGGACCGGATGGACTTCAGCACGACCGAAGCGCTCACCAAATGGGAGTTCGCGTATGCGGCGCCGCATCGCGACATCGGCTGGATTCGTCTGGAGACCGGCGTGCCGACCGGCTGGTATCGCGCGGTCAGCTATATCCCGAACGTATTCGCGGTCGAGTCGCTGATGGACGAGGCCGCGCACGCGGCCGCGCGCGACCCGGTCGAATTCCGGCTCGCGCACATGCAAGGCCGCCCGCGGCACGCGGCCGTGCTGCGCGAGGCCGCGGCGCGCGCCGGCTGGGGGCAGCCGCTGCCGGACGGCGTCGCGCTCGGCGTCGCGACGAATCAGGCCTACGACAGCTACGTCGCGGTGGTGGCGCGTGTCGCGCGCGATGCGGACGGCGCGGTGCGCGTCGCCAAGCTCACGTGCGTCGCCGACTGCGGGATCGCGGTGTCGCCGGCCGGCGTCGAGGAACAGCTGTACGGCGGGCTGATGTGGGGGCTCGGCCACGCGACGTCCGACCGGATCGACATCCGCAACGGCCGCGTGCAGCAGTCGAACTTCGACACGTATCGCGTGATGCGCATGAACGACATGCCGGACACCGACATTCACATCGTGCAGGGCGACCGCGCGAAGCCGGGCGGTGTCGGCGAACTGTCGAGTCCTGCCGTTACGCCCGCGATCGCGAACGCGGTGTTCCGATTGGCCGGCAAACGGTTGCGCGAGACACCGTTCGATTTGTCGGCGGTTTCGTAGCGCGCGAAACGATCGCCGTGCGTCGAGCGTCGCGCATCGCGCATGCGGGCGACGCCGATGAACGTATGAAGTTTGATGCACGCCTGCGTTCAATCCGCTGAACAATTGCGCGTGCATCGTCTTGCACGTGACGGCTGTCGCACACTTTCGATTTTTCGCGGGTGTTTCCCACTGCTGGCCGCACGCGTTTCTACCTAAGATGGAAGCAACCGTGCGCGCGATACGGTGCCGCTGCACGCGCATGGCGACGTGCAGGCGGCTGCGCCGGGAAGGACGCCAGCGGATGTTTCGATCATGGTTGCGACAGTGTGCGCGCCGGCTGCAGATCGCCCGACTGCACCGGCGCCGGCGGGCGCGGCAGCGACGGCCGCGCGGACGACGTTCGGCCGCTGCGGCCGGGCCGCGTCGTTGCGCCATGTGCTGCTCGCTGTCGCGTGCGCGCTCGGCGCCGTGCCGGCCGCGCTCGCCGGATTTGCCGCATACGCGGGCGCGCCCGACGAAGCGGCGCGCATCGCCGCCGCGCCGCCCGCGAGCGCCGCCGAGGCCGAGGCGGCCCTGCCGCCGCACGATGCCGCCGTGCGGCGCGTCGTGCTCGGCATCGTCAGCTTCACGCGCTGGCCGACGCAGCCGGCCCGGCTGCGTCTCTGCATCGTGGGCCGGCCCGACTATGCGGGCGGACTGATCGACACGCTGCAGGCCGGCACGACACCGCTCGACGTGCAGCGCATCCGCTTCGACGAACGCGCGCTCGGCAGCGCGTGCGACGTCGTCTATCTCGGCATGCTGAGCGACGACGAGCGCGCGCAGGTCAGGCGCGCCGTCGCCGGGCATCCGGTGCTGACGATCGCGGAACACGATCCGTCGTGCATCGCGGGCGGCATGTTCTGTCTGAACGTCGACGGCGAGCCCGTCACGTTCGACATCAATCTCGATGCGGTGGCGCGCAGCGGCGTGCGCGTGCATCCGAACGTGCTCAATCTCGCGCGGCGGCCGGTGATGCCATGACCCGATCCGCGCCGCCCGTTTCGTCTTCGCGCGTGCCGCGCCCGACGCTGCAAAGCGTGTTGCGACGCGCGCATCTGCGGCTCGCGTTCGTCGCCGTCGCGATGGCCGCCGTGTCGCTGATCGTCGTCGCCGTGATCGCATTGCGCGCGTATGCCGGCAACAACCTGAACCTGCTCGCGCGCTCGCTGGCGTATACGGTCGAGGCGGCGCTCGTGTTTCGCGACCGCGTTGCGGCGGCAGAGGCGATCGCGCTGATTGCTGCGGACGAGGACGTCGCGCAGGTGATCGTCACCGATGCGGACGGGCGGCCGTTCGCAACGTGGCAGTTGCGTGCGCCCAGCCGGATCGCGCGCGTCGAACGCGCGGTTGCGGACTTCGCGCTGCCGGGGCCCGCGAGCGTAGCGGTGCTGCACGACGGCATCGTCGTCGGACATGTCGTCGTGCGCGGGCGCGGACAACAGTTCTTCGGTTTCCTGCTCGGTGGCGTCGGCGGCATTCTGGGCTGCCTGATCGTCAGCGTGCTCGGCGCTTACGTCAGTTCGAAGCGGCTGATGCGTAACATCGTCGCGCCGCTGCGCGCGCTGGCCGACGTCGCGCATGCCGTGCGACGCGAGCGTGCGTTCGGGCGACGCGTCGAGCCGGTCGCGATCGACGAACTCAATCAGCTGGGCGCGGACTTCAATGCGTTGCTCGACGAATTTGAACAGTGGCAGGACACGCTGCGTCACGAGAACGCGTCGCTTGCACACAAGGCGATGCACGATGCGCTCACCGGGCTGCCGAATCGCGTGCAGTTCGAGTCGCGGCTCGCGCGTGCGCTCGGCGAGGCCGGCGCGACCGGGCAGCGCGTCGCGATTCTCTATCTCGACTGCGACGGCTTCAAGGAGATCAACGACTGCTTCGGTCATGAGGCCGGCGATGCGGTGCTGATCGGGATCGCGGCGCGGCTGCGCGCACAGTTGCGTGACGCCGATCTGATCGCGCGGCTCGGCGGCGACGAATTCGCGGTGATGCTCGAGGCCGTGCGCGAGGCGGGCAGCGTCGGCCGGATCGCGGATGCGATCCTGTCCGGCATGGTGCCGTCGATCGAGCTGTCCGACGGGCGCATGGTCGCGACGATGATGAGCGTCGGGATCGCGCTGTATCCCGATCATGCGTCGGATGCGACCGGTTTGCTGCGCGCGGCGGACGCCGCGATGTATCGCGCGAAGCGCACGCGACCGGGATCGTGGCAGTCGGCGGGCGGGGCGGCGGGACCGGCGTGACGCCGATGGCGTCGCGCGCATATTCGTGTGGAAAGGGGGCGATGATGGGACACTCGTTGCCGGTGCGCCGGGGGCGCATGTGGGTCGTCGGCGCGACGCTGCTGGGGGTGCTGCTGAGCTCGGGCTGTCATACGGCGCCGCCGCATCGCGGTCTGACCGAGACGCAGGTGACGACGCTCAAGTCGGCCGGCTTCAAGGAGACCGAGCAGGGCTTCGAATTTGGCGCGGCCGGCCCGATTCTGTTCGATTTCGATCGCTACAACCTGAAGCCCGACGTGCGGCGGATCGTCGAGCGGATCGGGCGCACGCTGCACTCGGCGGGGATCGATGGCGTGCGGGTGTACGGATATACGGATGATGAGGGCACCGATGCGTACGATATGGAGCTGTCGCGTCGGCGTGCGGAGGTGGTCGCGATCGAACTGGTCGACGTCGGGCTCGATGCGCGACGCATCGCGATCGTGGGGAGAGGGAAGCACGATCCGGTGGGCGATAACCGGATGCCGGTGGGCAGGGCGCAGAATCGACGGGCGGCGATTGTGGTTTCGCCGAGGTAGGGTTGTCGGGGCGTGCGACCGTGAACGGTTCTTTTCAGCGCCGCACGTGGTCGATGTTTGACGCTTCTGGTCGGGGCGGCGGGGTAAAGGGGCGGTTTGTCCGGCGGACGTCTATTTCGAGCGAGATCGGCGCGAATCGACCGTCAGCTCGGCTTGACCAGCGTCGAGCAATACAGCCCCGGGTGAAATCATTATGTAAAAATGTTAAGTCACTGCGCTTCCCGTGCTCGACCATAACCTGAGCGGGTCGTCGAGCCGATGTAGTTTGTGTAATCGCCGTCCGAAGGGTCTTCACCTCACCTTCCTGCTAAGCAAGCTTGACTTGTTCGTTGGTGCGATCGTCGGGGCGAGATGGCTTCAGTTTACGATTCGGAAGCAAGAAGCATTTTGGGGTAACGTAAAATTTCTCTCACGCTTGTCTGCACGGGACTGTGGCGTGCGGAACTGATTTATCTCTTTATGCTATTGAGCACCGGCTCGACGTGCGCTTTGCGCGACCCGGTCGTGAGCTACACCGCGTGCAGCATGGATTTGAGGGAGAAATCGGAGAAGCTTCAAACAGCTTTCCTTCTCGACGGCCTCACACCCGGCCTGTCCAGATCGACCTTTGACTTGGCCATCCAGATTGGGTAACAGATACTCCAACGTTGCGTCAAGAAGTCCGCCGGGCCACGGCGATATGGCACGGCACGACCGCCGTACGAGCGGCCTTGAGTGCGAGGCGACGACGCGTTCTCGAAAGCGCATAGCCTGCTATTTCTGACAGCTGCCCCGGCTCGGGAATAACAGCTATCAAAGGCACAGAGTAGTTTTACAAGTTTACCGGGACTGATACCGACGATCATTTGTAAAATGGCGTGTGTTCAGTATTTTGACTTGCCGTCTCTGAGAGGGCGGCGAGACATATATAATTCCGTTCCGGACCAAAATGATGTTGGATCGTTGCTCGTTCTCGCTGGAATGGCGTGCGAAAATTCCGCCGCGTCCGCGACGTGGGCGACATCGCGCAAAGCGAAATTCGCGCGTGTCTCGATCGTTGTTTAACGCTTGTTATAAAAAAGGGCGATGCGCTGTGGCAAAATATCGCCGCACTTTCGATTTTCCCGTCCCTTACTTATATTCATTCGCATTTCCGAGGAGATATCTGCTATGGGTAGGTTGCCCAATTCGTTGATGCTTGATGCCGGTATCGAGCAGACGAACCGGACACTGATCCTGGACACTCCTCTCGGGACGAAAGTATTGCTGCCGCAGCGTGCTATGGGCGAATCGCGCGTGGGGCGGGATTTCGAGCTCACGGTCGACGTTGTTTCGCGTGAGCAAGCGCTCGAGCTAAAGAAGTTGATGGCGCAACCTGTCACGTTATGGGTGCGTCAAACCGACGAGTCGTACTTGCCGTGGCACGGTTACGTCCACGCAACGCGACGTCTCGGGGCGGACGGAGGGCTCGTTTACTACCAGCTCTCATTCTCGTCCTGGATGCGTTTTCTGCAGTACCGCAAGGACGCCCGCATCTTCCAGGACCTGACGACAGCCGACATCCTGACAGAGATATTCAACGGCCATCCGCAGGCACGCGGCCACTTCCGCCTCGATGTGACAGACGCAGGCGCGGTTCGCTCGTACTGCACGCAGTACGAAACCGACCACAATTTCGTCCATCGATTGATGGAATCGGAGGGATGGTTCACGTATATCGAGCACGCGGAGGACGGCAAGTCCCATACCGTTGTCGTGACCGACGACCTCTTCAGTTGCAAGGCACTCGCTACTCAGCGAGTAGCGTTCTACCGCGGCGACCAAGACGGTCAAGCAGGCACGCTCGTCGAATGGGGCGCCGAGCGCACGACGCAAAGCGTCGGCTACGCGTTCAGCACGGCGGATTACAAGCGTCCGTCACGCCCGTTGCTGCGCGCGGACCGCTCGTCCTCCGACCAGGGCGATATCCCGCAGCAACTGGAAGTCTACGAATACGCAGGCCACTATAGCTTTCCGGTTACCGGCGAGTCCTATGATCGTGGCGAGCGCGCTATGCGAATTCGGCTCGAAGAAATGGTCTCCCGCAGCAAACGGTTTTTCGGAGTGGGCAGTGTGCCGTGCATGGATGCCGGTCGATGGTTCGCCCTCGAAGACCATCCCGAGCATGACGCAGGCAAGCCCGAGGACCGCGAGTTCGCGATTCTTGGCGTGCGCTGGGCCTTCCAGAACAATCTACCGCTGGGCAATAGCCGGCCGTTTCCGGGCAGTCTGCAGCGGCGCCTGTCGCGTTTGCGTGCCGAGTACAAGGACCGTCAGGCCGCCTTCGTGTCCAGAGACCAGTTAGGTAATGAAAGCTTCGTGCTGGTCGAGATCGAGGTTCAGCGCCGTTCGGTGCCATTTCGCAGCCCGTTCGAGCACAAAAAGCCCGTCATGCATATGCAGACGGCCACCATCGTCGGACCGCCGGGCGAGGAGGTGTACACGGACGAGCTGAACCGGGTGAAGGTTCAGATGCACTGGGACCGTCTCGGCACCAATAACGAGACGTCGTCGTGCTGGATGCGGGTGATATTGCCGCACGCCGGCAAGGGATTCGGTGGTGTGTTTGTGCCGCGAATCGGGCAGGAAGTGGCTGTCAATTACCTCGACGGGGATTGCGATCGTCCGGTCGTCAGCGGCGTGCTCTTTCACTCCGTCAATACGCCACACTGGCATTCGAACGGCCTGCTGTCGGGTTTCAAGTCGCAAGAGTACAGCGGTCAGGGTTTCAATCAGCTCCTTTTCGACGATTCGACGTCGCAGAACCGGGCTCAGCTTTTTAGCTCGACGGCGAATTCGTATCTGCACATCGGCTATCTCATCGACCACACTGGCAATACGCGCGGCAACTACCTTGGTACTGGGTTCGAGTTGAAGACCGAGGCGTCGGGCGCACTGCGGGCCGGCCGCGGGCTCTACGTTTCGACCTACGCCCGCGGCGGCACGTCGAGTCAGGCGCTGGATGTGAAGGAAGCGACACAGCACCTCATCGATTCGAGTGGTGTGATTGAGCATCGATCGCTCGCCGCGGCCGATGGCAAGGCCGAGACATTGGACGACGCACAGGACGCCATCAAGGACTTTGCTGCTGCGACGCAGAGCGATGCGCAGGGCTCCATGTCGGGCGGCAGGACTGCGGGTGGAGGTACCGGAAGCGCCAATGCGTTTTCCCAACCTGTCATGTTGCTTGCGAGCCCGGCCGATATGGGGCTGTCGACACAGAAGTCACTCCACGCAGCCGCCACCCAGCACGTCAATCTGGTCAGCGGCGAGAGTACCTACGTTTCGGCGGCCAAGTCGTGGATTGCCAGTATCGGCGAGAAACTGAGCTTCTTCGTGCAGAACGCCGGTATCAAGCTGTTTGCGGGGAAAGGCAAGGTCGAAGTGCAAGCGCAGTCGGACAACATCGAACTTACGGCAGATAAGACCGTGAAGGTCGTGTCTACTTCCGACTCGGTGAACGTTACGGCGCAGAAGGAGATCACTCTCACTGCCGGTGGCGCAACAATTCGCATCGCAGAGGGGAAAATTTTCATTCATGCGCCCGGACTGGTCGAGGTAAAAGGCAGTCCGCTCGTCTTCGACGGACCGGAGGGTGATAGCGCGTCAGCACAGCTTGCGCCTTCAAAGTCGTGCGCCCAGCAGTTCGCTGCCGCAGCGCAGGCCGGTTCAGCACTCGTGTAGGGTGAGCGGCATGGTTCACTACGTTATCGTTGAAGCGGTCAACGGGGCGCTTGAGTTGTCTGGTGTGCCGCCGGTCTATGAAGTCGGCGAGTTGGTTCCTCTGGCACGCCCAGAGCTCGAAGGCGTGGCTCCCGTCCTGTACTGTGCCGAGCATCCCGAGCTGCAATTGCCGGCGTTGAGGGAGCGTGCCGAGTCGGACCTGAAGAGCGACTTGCCTCCGGTCGTTTGCGCCATTGTCGAATGCGGTAAGGCAACGGGCCGGTTGCAGCAGCATTTGGCGGACCGGTTGATACTGCAGGCGCCGACTTCGGGCGATGCTGTCTTCCGCTACTACGACCCGCGCGTGTTTCCGCATTTGAGTCGCATCTTGACGGCAGAGCAGAAGGGGACGCTTCTGGGGCCGATTAAAACATGGACATACCTCGACCCCATAGGCGGCTGGACTGAAGTCAACGGCCCGACCGAACTGGAAGCAGCCTTCTCCGTGACGGCGGACCAGCATGCGCAAATCGCGCGCATCGAACTGGTTCGGCGCGCGATCGATGTGCTGAGACGCAACGGTACGGCGCCGCGTCCCGATATGCCGGCGTTGCTCGATGTGCAGCTTGCAAAGGGCGAGGCCTATGGACTCTCAGGCGGCAACCTGATCGCATTTGCGCTTCACGGCGCCCTCGTTTCGCCATACTTTGACCGCCATCCTCGTGTTCAAGCGGTTCTACAGGCACCACGAAAAGGCCCGTATGCTGAGGCAGTGGCGAACTGGAGCGCAGCGGACTGGGAAGCGATTGCGCGCGAGAGCATCCAATATCAATGAGCCCGGGTGACGGCACAAGAGAGAGAAAGAATGGCACTCGACACGAACTTTGCGAGCATTTCGCAGCTCACGCAGTCCGCGATGCAGACAAGCTCGCGTGCGCCGAATTCATGCAACATGTGCAAGAAGAAGGGACTGCCGATTCTGCCTGTCCGTTACGGGGTCGTGGCGAACTCGAAGGCTCACAGCGCTGCTGGCGCGATGTCGCTCATGGGCGGAAAGTTTGGCGACGGCGTCGTGGGCGTCCCGCTCAAGAGGGCGAAGTACACGCTACGTACTCTGCGTTACGGCTACGTATATATCTTCTATCCAAAAACACAGCGGTGGCAGATATATGCAGTCACGGCGGAAGGATACTTGTACGACTATCCGGTCGGCATCAAGCTCGATCGCAGCTTCGAGAAGCCGTTCAGTTGTCATCAACCCGGGCATGCGCAGTTGGCCCAATGCATCACCATTGAAGACGCCGAACATGCCGGAACCGTGTATCTGGCGTTCAGCGATGAGCTTTGGACGCAGAAAGTCCGCGACATGTACGCGAAGAACTTCATGGGCTGTCGTGACAAGCGGATGCAGAAGTTCGATGCGACCGCCTGGTATAACGGCAACATGAATCAGTTGCACGCCGATAGCGTGGACCATCTCGAGGGGCTACTGAGTGAGTACAAGGGCGGCCGTCCCGATGCGCTCGTCACCGGTTGCTTTCCTTACCACGACCGTGCGGGACAGCAGCCTGCTTTGAAGAAGGCAATGGACTCGGTCCTGCCGAACAAAGGCTTGTTCTTTGCGTTGTGGGACCCGGTCGGCATCACGCAGGAACTCAACTTCGAGCAGCGCGTGGCTTTCGGCGCTGCGCTTGCACCGTATGAGCACGGCATCTGGACAGCCAGCGCGATCGACGCACTGCAAAAGGCGGTCGCGGTCTCGGCGAAAGAGGACGTCGAACGTGCGGCCGGCATGCTGGAAGCGAATACCTATGAGGGAATGAGCCTCGGTGCTCTATTCGATGGTGGCAAGGCGCTGGAGAAGCAACTTAAGAGCATTGAGACAAAGAAGACTGCTGAACTTGCAACGGCTGGACCGGAGGCATGGAAGCCGTATACGACGCACTATCGGCAGCAGGCCATCGTCGATTTTCGGAAAAAGATGGCAAACGCGATGAAGCAGGAGCAAACCAGTACGCTCGTGCCGCTATCGCAAGACCATCAGGCGTGGCTGTCCAGTCCCGCGCTCCTCAATGTGTTCGAGTTCGACTACGAGCCGGGAAGCTGGCGTTGCGGCCTCAACTATACCAACACGTTTACCCGGTGCATCGAAGGTTCCGCGGATCGCAAAGAAACCGTTGATGTGCTGGTTAAATGGGCCGAAGGGAACGTATCCGATACCCGCAATCCATTGCTACGTGCGTTCGTCTTGAATAGTCCAGTGTTGGCCGAGAAGGTCAAGGAGGCGTCCAGTTACCCGTACGCGGAGCTGAGGGAGTTTGTGGCGAAGCTCATCGAGTCTTACAGCAAGATAGAGCAGGTGGAGGAGTCGAGGGATAAAGGCATCAAGGTGGCGGTTGCGCAGGCGTTGGCGCGACTGCTGCACGAGACCGGCGGACCGATCGTTCAAGCGGTCAGTACGGGCGTGGAGACAGCGGCAACAAAGACGCTATACGTCACGCTGAGCATGCGGACGAAACAGTTGTTCGAGTTTAAGGCCGTATACGGTTCGGTAAACCAGTGGGTGAATTACATCGCCCGTCAGATGCAGGAAATGATGCCAGGCCGGCAGAAAATCAGTGTGCGGGACCTGAAAAAGCAACTTCAGGAAAAGGCCACTGTAGGCAGAGGCGCCGAGCCGGAAGTCAAGGTGAGACAATTCGTGCCAGTCGAAAGCCCGGCGGCAGAAGCCGCAGCCATGGCAAACGTCAAGGCCAGACCCGGCTTTGAGAAGTTGGCCGGCGCGACGCTTACGCCCGACGTAGTCGAGACGATTTACATGCCGAAGTTCCGGCTTATGACGAAGGGCGAACCGGGTTTTGCTGGCATCGGGGCGATATTCAGTGCCATCAATCTTCGTTTCGCTCGTGAGGAGTTGAAGAAAGCGAATCGGTTCAATCAGACGGAAGCTGGTATCAAGTTCGACAATGCGGTCGGTGGGCTCGTTGCGGGCGTCGCACAATATGGTTCAGCCGCGCTCGAGCAGATGGAGAAGGCGGGCGTCAAGGTCTCCGAGAGCCTGGCCAAGGTTGGGCGATTCCTAGCCATCGTTGGCAGGTTCGGTGGGGCTGTCGTCGGGTTAGTATCGGCGGCTATCGATGCATATCATGCCTACGACGAACTCGAGCACGGAAATATTCTTATGTTTGCGCTCTATACTACATCGGCACTTATTGGAGGAGCCTTGGTCGTTGCCGCCTTCGTAGGAAGTGTTCTAACGTTGCCATTGCTCCTTCTCGCTGCTCTGATCGGTGTGTTGATTAACTATTTCAAAAGTCGCGAAGTGGACGATTGGCTAGAGCAATGCTATTTCGGCATCAAGTCGACTAGCGAAAGATTTGAGCGGCTTGAAGAGGACCGGAAGGCGTTCACAGCAATTTTTTCTTGAATGGAATCAGTATGGCTTTCGACGGACACTCCCGGTATAAGCTCAATCGACCGGTGACAGATACGGAGTCATCGGCGCGACTACATGTCAACGAACGATACGCCGATAACGCAAAGAGCGTGGGGACAGCCTTCAAAGCAACCGATTCCTACCTCGAGGTATGCGACGGCCTTTATCGTGAAAAGGGCTGGGGGTTACTGGCGTTTTCTACCGCTGGTGTCCTCTTTCTTTGCTTGGTTGCGATGTTTGTGTGGATAGCAACACACATGCCAATCGCCGTCCGTGAAAAAGGGCAGGAGGGCATTGTTTACGCGCTTCTGGCCATCTTCACATTAGTTGGCGTTGGAGGCCTTGCAGTAACCGTGCGAGCGCTTCTCGTCGATTGCTTCAATTACACTCGCAAGCCGATACGGTTTAACCGCTTGAACCGCACGATTTACGCCTTTCGTCACAACGGGCCGGGTGGTGTCTTGTCAGTTCCTTGGGATAACGCATTTTTGTACATTGAACGCAAGCCCAAAGCTGGTCTCGCTGGAACAGCACCGCGCGTGGTTCGTTGCCTCGTGCTTAACGACAAGGGGCTGGTTGTCGGCACGTTCTCTATCGGAAAGTACGTAGAACTTGCATTTGACGAAGACAGTCCGGCCGGACAACTGGCGATGGAAGAACTTTACCAAGACTTTGAATACTATCGGCGTTTCATGGAAGAGGGACCATCTGCGGTACCTCCGGTGGCCGAATTCCTCACCACAGAAGTCTCGCTCCGAAATTCTCTCAAATTGCAGTTTGACGGAGCGTCGGACCTACTTAGATCGGGAAATCCGGTTGTGTCTTTGGTGACGGCCATTGCTACGCTACCGACATTCATCCTTGCGGTTGCTTACTACATCGCGCAACGGACCTGTCGGGAACCAGTATGGCCCGAAGACGTTGAGCAGGCGTGTAACGCGGCGATGCCGTCCGACGGGCTTCCTGTATGAGCCGACGATTCATTCGTCAGGGCGATAAAACTGACCGCAACGGTACTGTGATCGACGGTATCGTGGGAACTTCGCTGCAAGGCCAATCTTTCGCTTATCTGGGCGCCGCTGTTCAGTGTCCAACCTGCGGCACGATTGGCATCATCATAAGCGATGGCTCACATCGTGAGATGACGATGATGGGTAAGCAGGTCGCATTAGAGAACGACTTGTGCCAATGCAAATGTGAGCCGTTGCCGAAGCTCGTGGCGTCACAGAGTTTGGGCTCCCAAAAGACATGATGGCTCACTTACGAAACCCGGCCTCTGCTCCGTTTAAACCGACGCAGGGTGTGTATATGAGTCGTTCAACCGCAAGTTCTGCGATGAATACCTTAACGCGAGCACTGGTTCACGAGTCTCGCGCATGCCCGCGGCACCATCGTCGCGTGGCGCGTACGCTACGGCGAGAAGAAGTCTAATAGCGCACTTAATCATCTTTCATCAGCAGAGTTCACGGCGAAACATCGGAAATAGCGAATGCTCATGCTGAATTCCAGCAGTCGGGTTAAAAGGACTTTGCTAGAAGCCGGTTGCTCCTACTGAAGGGGCCACGCCACGGGACCTTCGTTATGCGGAAGTTTCAGAGTTAGTTCGTCTGCGTGCTGGGGCTCTGGCTACGTCATCGGTCTTGGTCTTGCTTTCTCGGTCGTCTTCCTTTCTAGCTCTGCTGCAGCTGTTGTTGTCTTGCCACTTCCGGTTATCGCTGACCTTATTGATATTATCGTCAATTACCTCAAAGGTGAAGAAGTGGATAGGTGGCTCAAGCGATGCTTTTGGGGGGAGAGGACAAAGACCGGGTTCTGACTCTGGCTGAAGACAAAGGGCATTTGCTGCAATGCTTTCGTGATGGAGAACACAGATGGCATTCGATGGACTCTCCTGGTATCGCATGAACCGGCCGGTCAGCGAGGAAGAACAGGCTGCTCGCCTCGCAGTCGGACAGCCTGCGTCAGACACGCCGAAGGAGGACCGTTCCGTATTCTCGATGAGCGATACTTGTCTTGAGGTCCGGGATGGAACCTATTCGGAGAAGGGTTGGGGCGTTTTTGCCTTTATGTTGCCAGGGGTCGGCTCGTTGGCATTCACGGCGACCATACTTTGGATGCTGACGCATGTACCTCGGATCTATGAGCAGCGAGGGCAGCTTGGGCTCGTATATGGTGGATTGAGCTTTTTTCTGTTCATCGGACTTTGCTTATCGGCGCTTGGCATTTGGGCATTGACGCGCGACTGCTTCAACTATACGTGCAAGCCCATTCTCTTTGATCGACACAACCGGATGATTCATGCATTCAGGCACAACGGTCCTGGCGGTGTTGTGTCAGTGCCGTGGGATAAGGCCTTTCTGTACGTTGAACGCAAGCCCAGAAGCGGCCCCACGCGGAGTGCAGCACGGGTGGTTCGCTGTCTGGTTCTCGACGACAACGGAATGGTCACGGACACGTTTTCGGTAGGAACGCGCGTCGTGCTGTCTTGCGAAGAGTCAAGCGCTGCCGGGCAGGAGATCATGAATGTGCTCTACCAGGACTTCGAGTTCTACCGGCGATTTATGCAAGAAGGCCCCGCGTCGGTGCCACCCGTCACGGAATTCTTACCGAAAGGTGCTTCGTTGCGCAATTCGCTGAGGTTGAATTTCGATGGCACCTCAGACTTACTTAGTTCCGGCAATCCGCTGGTTTGGCTCGTTGTGGCGGTTGGATCGCTTCCCGCGTTCGCTCAGTCTTTGTTGCATTGGCTTGCTCAATTGACTTGCCGCGAGCCAGTGTGGCCGGACAATATCAAACGCGCTTGCAGTGCCGAGGCTTCCACCACCGGGCTCCCAGCATGAACCGCCGCTTCATTCTCCGAGGCGATAAGACCGACCGCAACGGTGTGGTGGTCGACGGTATCGCCAACACCTCCTTTCAGGGTCAACCGGTCGCTTATCTGGGTGCCGCTGTCCAGTGCCCGGCTTGCGGCACGACGGGCGTCATCATCAGCGACGGCACGCCGAGGCTGATGACAATGATGGGTAAGCAGGTCGCATTGGGAGCCTATCCGATCTTTTGTGTGTGGGCATAAACTGATGGCCAAGGAGCCACTTTATGCCACGCAAACGCAAGGAAGAAGTGACGATTGAACCGGGCAAGGGATTGAACCTGGACCCGGAACTGATCAAGCAACTGGTGCCCGGGACGCTGGATCGGGCGACGATCAACGAACAGCTCGCGGCGCTCAAGAAGGCAATCTTCGAGCGTGCACTGGGCGGTGAACTGACCCACCACCTGGGCTACGAGAAGGGCGAAGCCAAGCCGGTAGGCCGCACGAACCATCGCAACGGCACCAGCCGCAAGCGCATTGCAACCGACAATGACCTGCTCGACGTCGAGATTCCGCGCGACCGCGAAGGCACGTTCGATCCGGTGCTGATCGCCAAGGGCGAGCGACGCTTCACGGGCTTCGACGACAAGATCATCGCGATGTATGCCCGCGGCATGAGCGTGCGGGAGATTCAGGGTTTCTTGCTGGAGATGTACGGCATCGAGGTGTCGCCGGACTTCATCAGCACGGTGACTGATGCCGTGATCGACGAAGTGCGCGAATGGCAGCAGCGACCGCTCGAGCCGATGTACCCGGTCGTGTTCTTCGACGCCTTGCGAGTCAAGATCCGCGACGAAGGCGTGGTGCGCAACAAGGCGATCTACCTGGCGCTGGGCGTGCGCCGCGACGGCACACGTGACGTGCTGGGCCTTTGGATCGAGCAGACCGAGGGCGCCAAGTTCTGGCTGCGGGTGGTGAACGACCTGAAGCTGCGCGGCGTGCAGGACATCCTGATCGCCGTGGTCGACGGCCTGAAGGGCTTCCCCGAAGCGATCAACACGGTGTTCCCGGAAACGACGGTCCAGACCTGCATCGTGCATCTGATCCGGAACTCGCTGGACTTTGCCAGCTGGAAAGACAGGAAATCGGTCGCAGCGGCGCTCAAGGAGGTCTATCGGGCACCGTCGGCCGAAGCGGCCGCCGTGGCGCTGGACGCGTTCGATACGAGCCCGTGGGGTACGAAATACCCTCCGATTGCCGCGCTCTGGCGCCGGGCCTGGGATCAGGTGATTCCGTTCTACGCCTTCGCGCCTGACATCCGGAAAATTGTATATACGACCAACGCGATCGAGTCGCTGCACATGCAGCTTCGAAAGATCATCAAGGCGCGCGGCCACTTCCCGTCGGACGAGGCCGCGCTCAAACTGATCTGGCTGGCGCTGCGCAACGTCGTGGCCAAGTGGACCGGCTCTCGGCACGATTGGAAGAGCGCGATGACCCAGTTCGCGCTGCTTTACCCGGAACGATTCAACATTGGAATCTGAGTCTCAACCCGCCTCACACACGGAATTCCGGATACCTCCCGCATTGGAGGATGATTTGTGCCAATGCCGATGCGACCCGTTACCGAAGCTGATTGCGTCGCAGACTTTGGGGTCCATAACGATATGACAGCTCGATCGATCCCCCCCACGTCACCGCCACTCATAGCCCTCGACAATCCCGCCGCGCTTGGCGCGACACCCCCGCTGCCGCGCCGAAACCGCGAAAAACCACCCTACAAAACCCGCTCCAACGCATCGGCAAACCGCGCCACCGCGCCATCGACATCATGCAGCTTGTCGAGGCCGAACAGCCCGATCCGGAACGTCTTGAAGTCCGCGGGCTCGTCGCATTGCAGCGGCACGCCGGCCGCGATCTGCACGCCGACGTCGGCAAACTTCTTGCCCGAGCGGATGTCGTCGTCGTCGGTGTAGCAGACCACCACGCCGGGCGCCTGAAACCCTTCCGCCGCCACGCTCCGGAAACCCTTTTCGGCGAGCAGCGCGCGAATGCGCGTGCCGAGTTCGAGCTGTTCGTCGCGCACCTTGTCGAAGCCGTACGCGTCGGTCTCCTTGATCACGTCGCGCAGCGTCGCGAGGCTGTCGGTCGGCATCGTCGCGTGATACGCGAATCCGCCGCCCTCGTACGCTTCCATGATCTGCAGCCACTTGCGAAGATCGCACGCGAAGCTCGTGCTCGTCGTGCCGTCGATCCGCTCGCGCGCCAGCGGGCTCAGCATCACGAGCGCACAGCCCGGCGATGCGCTCCATCCCTTCTGCGGCGCGCTGACCAGCACGTCCACGCCGCTTGCCTCCATGTCGACCCAGATCGTGCCGGACGCGATGCAGTCGAGCACGAACATGCCGCCGACCTCATGCACCGCGTCCGCCACCGCGCGCAGGTAAGCGTCCGGCAGCAGCATCCCCGATGCGGTTTCGACATGCGGCGCGAACACGAGATCGGGCTTGTGCTCGCGGATCGCCGCGACGACTTCGTCGATCGGCGCAGGCGCATACGCGGCCTGTCGTCCCGATTCGACGGGGCGTGCCTTCAGCACGATCGACTCGGACGGAATGCTGCCCATCTCGAAGATCTGCGACCAGCGGTAGCTGAACCAGCCGTTGCGGATGACGAGGCACTTCCTGTTCGTCGCGAACTGGCGCGCGACGGCTTCCATGCCGAACGTGCCGCTGCCGGGGACGATCGCGACCGACTTCGCGTGATAGACCTTTTTCAACAGGTCGGAGATGTCGCGCATCACGTGCTGAAAGCGCTGCGACATGTGATTGATCGAGCGGTCCGTGTAGACGACCGAGTATTCGAGCAGTCCGTCGCGGTCGACATCGGGAAGTAATCCTGGCACGTTCGCCTCCGGGGGAAAGAATGAGTCTGTCATGAGCGCGCGCGGCGTTCGCGAGCGAATCCAGCCGCCTCGTGCAAATCTGCGGTTTGCTGCGACGACGACCGATTCTAACGAAAGCCGCCCGTGCACGCGCAATGCGATGCGCGCAACGCTCACCAATCGAGCCTGCACGACGAGCGCGACGTGCCCGCGCCGCCGGTGGCCGTACAGCGCGAGCCTGCGCCGTCGTCATAGAACGTGCGCGTCTCCGGATGCGGAATCGACGGATCGAACGGGTTCGGCGCGCCCGGCACGCCGCGCACGGCATCGAACGGCCGCATCGGCGCATAGGGCCGCGCCGGCGACAAACCGTCGGCGGACAGCGAACCGTTCGCGCGCAGATACGCGTCCCAGTCTGCGCTGCGGCGTGCGGCTTCGGGCAGCAAACGTCCCGCGGTGTCGCGGCCGGGCGCGACGCGCGTGTCGGCCCACGCGGAGTCGGCCGGTCGTGCGTTCGAGGGTTGCGGCGTCAGCCGGTCGCCGTCGATCTGCAGCGGCCGCGTGTCTTCCGTCTCGAACGGGCTGCGTGCGGCCGGCCGCGCGTAGCGCGTGCTGTCGCGTGCGGCATCGCTGTCGCGAGCGGCACGGCGCTCGACGCGGAATACGTTGGTGACGGCAGAGCGGTCGGCGAGCGCATCGCTCGCGGGCGACGCGGCTGCGGACGCGGCAAGCGCCAGCGCGCAGACGGTTGCGGCGGACAACGAAAGGCGGAACGCAAGAGTCATCGGCGATCGGATCCAGGTGATGTGCAATGAAGAAACAAGAAACGGCAGATCACTGGCTGGCGGCTGCACGGCAGAAGCGCAGGCGGAACGACGACAAAGCGGCTCCGGCGCGCGACAGACGCGAATCGCGGGAAGGCTGGCTGGATTGCTGAAACGGGTTCGCATTATTTCACGAAAATAACGATAAGCTTTCTGGCTCGATGAAAACGTCGGAAAACGAAAGGAAGCCGGTTTCCGACGTGTGCTTCGGTCGCTCGACAATCCTCAGTCGATTGCCGGCGGCGATTCGGCGCAGAGCGACAGCGTGGCCGCACCGCAAGCAGCAGACCTTCCCGCAAACCCGCGCCACGCAACGCGTTCACGCATCTCGACACCGCCGAGCGCAACCGGATGGCGCCTCGCGCAAACGTTGTCGCGCTTTCGCGGTTGCGCCACGAGCGCTACCGCGAGCATGCGAAGGTTCTCCGTGTTTTCCCTTGGTCCGCGGTCATTTTTGACAGAGGAATGGGAAACGCCCATATAATTTCGACTGCCTTGCCAACGGCTGTCGGACCATCCCTCCGACGAAGCGGTTCGGCAAGCGGGGCAGGCGAAACGCTTGCGCAATGCAAGACGCATCACGTTGTCTTTCCGAACCAGACGTCCCCTTCGGGGACTTCACGAGCCGGGCCCCGCAAGCATTTCTCCACCGCAGGTCCGTCTCCGCGTCTCGGGCGTGTCCCATGTTCTCGCCCCGGGTGCTGTTCGATTGCGCAAGTCATGCCGCCTTTGCCCGTATGACTAAACAACATCGAGGAGCTCCTGATGACGCTGTCCCGTCTTACGTCCATTTCCGTCGCCGCCGTGCTGTTCGCCGCCGGCGCCGCTGCCGCGCAAGCGGAAACCGTGAAGATCGCCATCGCCGGCCCGATGAGCGGCTCGGTCGCCCAGTATGGCGACATGGTGAAGGCCGGCGCGCTGACCGCGATCGAGCAGATCAACGCGGCAGGCGGTGCGGGCGGCAACAAGTTCGAAGTGGTGATGATGGACGACGCCTGCGAACCGAAGCAGGCGGTCGCCGTGGCCAACAAGATCGTCAGCCAGAAGATCAAGTACGTGATCGGCCATGTGTGCTCGGGCTCGACGATTCCGGCATCCGACATCTACGAGAACGAAGGCATCGTGATGGTCACGCCGTCGGCCACCGCGCCGCAGTTGACCGAAGGCAAGAAGCGTCACTTCATCTTCCGCACGATCGGCCGTGACGACCAGCAGGGTCCGGCCGCTGCGCAGTACATCATCAATCACGTGAAGCCGAAGAAGGTCGCCGTGCTGCACGACAAGCAGTCGTACGGCCAGGGCATCGCATCGTCGGTGAAGAAGGATCTCGAAGCGGCGAAGATTCCGGTCGTGCTGTTCGAAGGCATCAACGCCGGCGACTCGGATTACTCGGCGATCATCACGAAGCTGAAGTCGCAAGGCGTCGACTTCGTCTACTTCGGCGGCTATCACCCGGAAATGGGCCTGCTGCTGCGCCAGGCGCGCGAGCAGGGCGTGAAGGCGACGTTCATGGGGCCTGAGGGTGTCGGCAACAAGGACGTGACGGCCATCGCGGGCCCGGCATCGGAAGGCATGCTCGTCACGCTGCCGGCCGACTTCTCGGCCGACCCGGCCAACGCGGCGCTCGTGAAGGCGTTCGCCGACAAGAAGCGCGATCCGAACGGCCCGTTCCAGATGCCGGCGTACGCCGCGGTGAAGATCATCGCCGACTCGATCGCCGGAGCGAAGACGACCGACCCGACGAAGGTCGCCGCGTACATGCACAAGACGACGTTCGACACGCCGATCGGCAAGGTGTCATATGACGCGCAGGGCGACCTGAAGGCGTTCAAGTTCGTCGTCTACACGTGGCACAAGGACGCGACGAAGACCGCCGCCAAGTAACAACGGACTACCCGCCCGCGCACCCGCCCCGTCCGAGATCCGGACGGGGCGGGTGCGTATTGGTCGCCGCGCATTCGTGCATCGCGCGACCGCGGGCGAACCGAGACGATACCGTGCGTTGCGCACGGCCGCGCCGTGATCCGGCTGCGGCCGGCGGCGCGACGCCAACGGGAGCTTCCCGCACATGACTGACTTCTTTCCGCAATTTGCCCAGCAACTGGTCAACGGCCTGACGCTGGGCGCGATCTATGCGCTGATCGCCATCGGCTATTCGATGGTCTACGGGATCATCGGCATGATCAACTTCGCCCACGGCGAGATCTACATGATCGGCGCGTACGTGGGTCTCGTCACCCTTACCGCGATCGGCGTGTCCGCCGGCTATCCGCTGCCGCTCGTGCTCGGCGCGGCGTTGATCGTATCGGTGATCGTCACGGGCGCGTACGGCTTCGCGGTCGAACGCGTCGCGTACCGCCCGCTGCGCGGCGGCCCGCGGCTCGTGCCGCTGATCTCCGCGATCGGCATGTCGATCTTCCTGCAGAACTACGTGCAGATCGGCCAGGGCGCGCGCGACGTGTCCGTGCCGGTGCTGATCTCCGGCGCCTTCGACATCCATCTCGGCGGCGACTTCGACGTGACGGTGCCGTATGCGCGCCTGCTGATCGTCGGCGTGACGATCGTGCTGATGATCGCGCTGACGCTGTTCATCTCGCATTCGCGCATGGGGCGCGCGTGCCGCGCATGCGCCGAAGACATGAAGATGGCGAACCTGCTCGGCATCGATACGAACCGCGTGATCTCGTTTACGTTCGTGCTCGGCGCGATGCTGGCCGCCGTCGGCGGCGTGCTGATCGGCCTGACGATCGGCAAGCTGAACCCGTACATCGGTTTCGTCGCCGGCATCAAGGCGTTCACGGCCGCGGTGCTCGGCGGCATCGGCAGCATTCCGGGCGCGATGCTCGGCGGCGTGCTGCTCGGCCTGGCCGAAACCTTCGCGGCGGGCTACATGCCGGCCGAATACAAGGACGTCGTCGCGTTCGGCCTGCTTGTGCTGATCCTGCTCTTCCGCCCGACCGGCCTGCTCGGCAAGTCGGACATCGAAAAGGTCTGAGGGACACGCAGATGAGTCAAGTCATTTCCGTACGCCGCCCGGCCGCCGACGCTTCGTTCGGCCAGGCGCTGAAGAATGCCGTGGCCGCCGCGATCCTGACGGCGATCCTCACGGTGCCGGTGCTCGGGCTGCAGCTGAAGCTCGACGGTTATCAGGTCGTGCTCGAGCGCCACTGGCGCCCGGTATGGATCGCGGTCGCGGCCGTGTTCCTGTTCCAGCTGTTCAAGCCGTGGCTGCTGCGCGCGAAATCCGCAGTGAAGCTGCCCGCGGTGCCCGCGATGGGCGCGCGCCAGCAGCGCGCGATCATCTGGGTGCTGCTCGCGGTCGGGCTCGTGTGGCCGTTCGTCGGTTCGCGCGGCGCAGTCGACGTCGCGACGCTCGCGCTGATCTACGTGATTCTCGGTCTCGGGCTGAACATCGTCGTCGGCTTCGCGGGGCTGCTCGATCTCGGCTATGTCGGGTTCTACGCGGTCGGCGGCTATACGTACGCGATGCTGAACCAGTATTTCGGGCTGACGTTCTGGGAGTGCCTGCCGATCGCGGCGATCGCGTCGGCGACGTTCGGCTTCCTGCTCGGCTTCCCGGTGCTGCGTCTGCGCGGCGACTATCTCGCGATCGTCACGCTGGGCTTCGGCGAAATCATCCGCCTGCTCGCCAACAACCTGACGAGCCTCACCGGCGGCCCGGACGGCATCTCCGGCATTCCGAAGCCGACCGTGTTCGGCTTCGAGATGGCGCGTTCGGCAAGCGTCGAAGGCGCGAAGACCTTCCATGAACTGATCGGCCTCGAATACAGCGGCGAGCACATGGTGATCTTCCTGTATCTGCTCGCGCTGCTGCTGGTCGGCTTCACGCTGTTCGTGACGAGCCGCCTGATTCGCATGCCGATGGGCCGCGCATGGGAAGCGCTGCGCGACGACGAGATCGCATGCCGTTCGCTCGGCCTGAATCCGACGCGCATCAAGCTGTCGGCGTTCACGCTCGGCGCCGCGTTCGCCGGTATCGGCGGCGCGTTCTTCGCTGCGCGTCAGGGCCTCGTGAATCCGGAGTCGTTCACGTTCATCGAATCGGCGCTGATTCTCGCGATCGTCGTGCTCGGCGGGATGGGTTCGCAGCTCGGCGTGATCCTCGCGGCGATCCTGCTGACCGTGCTGCCGGAAGTCGCGCGCGGCTTTGCCGAGTACCGGATGCTGATCTTCGGTCTCGTGATGGTGTTGATGATGATGTGGCGTCCGCAGGGCCTGCTGCCCGCGAGCCGTCCCCACGTGGAGTTGCCGCAATGAGCGCGAATGCAGAACTGTTGAAGGTCGCCGGATTGCAGATGCGCTTCGGCGGGTTGCTTGCGGTCGACGGCATCGACTTCGACGTGCGCCGTGACGAGGTGTTCGCGATCATTGGGCCGAACGGCGCCGGCAAGACGACGGTGTTCAACTGCGTCGGCGGCTTCTATCGGCCGACGGCGGGCGAGGTCGTGCTCGACGGTCACCGGATCGCGGGGCTGCCGAGCCACAAGATCGCGCTGAAGGGCCTCGTGCGCACGTTCCAGAACATCCGGCTGTTCAAGTCGCTGACGGTGGTCGAGAACCTGCTCGTCGCACAGCATCGCAAGGTGAAGTCGGGCCTGCTGCATGGGCTGTTTGCGACGCCCGCGTATCGCCGCGCGGAGCAGGAGGCGCTCGAGCGCGCGGCCGTGTGGCTCGACCGGATGGGGCTGACCTCGGTCGCGAACCGGCCGGCGGGCACGTTGTCGTACGGGCACCAGCGGCGTCTGGAAATCGCGCGCTGCATGATCACCGAGCCGCGTCTGCTGATGCTCGACGAGCCGGCGGCCGGCCTGAACCCGCAGGAGAAGATCGAGCTTCAGCATCTGATCGACAAGCTGCGCCGCGAGTTCGGCGTGTCGGTGCTGCTGATCGAGCACGACATGAGCCTCGTGATGGGCGTGTCGGACCGCATCCTCGTGATGGAGCACGGCCGGCCGATCGTGATCGGCACGCCGGAAGCGGTCCGTAACGACCCGCGCGTGATCAAGGCGTATCTGGGGGAAGAGTGATGCTGAAGCTGGAACAGGTCCACACGCATTACGGCGCGGTCGAAGCGCTCGCGGGCGTGTCGATCGAGGTGAACAAGGGCGAGATCGTCACGCTGATCGGCAGCAACGGTGCGGGCAAGACGACGCTGATGATGACGGTGTGCGGCACGCCGCGCGCATCGTCGGGCCGCGTGCTGTTCGAGGGCAAGGACATCACCGCGATGTCGACGCACCAGATCATGCGGCAGGGGCTCGCGATTTCGCCGGAAGGGCGGCGCGTGTTCCCGAGCTTGACCGTGCTCGAGAACCTCAAGATGGGCGGCTTCTTCGCGAGCCGTCACGAGATCGACGACGGCATCGAGCACGTGTTCAAGCTGTTTCCGCGCCTGAAGGAACGTGCGACGCAGCGGGCCGGCACGATGTCGGGCGGCGAGCAGCAGATGCTCGCGATCGGCCGCGCGCTGATGAGCAAGCCGCGTCTGTTGCTGCTCGACGAGCCGACGCTCGGCCTCGCGCCGCTCGTGATCGCACAGATCTTCGACATCATCCGGACGATTCGCGACGAAGGCGTCACGGTGTTCCTGGTCGAGCAGAACGCGAACAAGGCGCTGCAGGTCGCCGACCGCGGCTACGTGCTCGAGACGGGGCGCGTGGTGCTTGCCGATACGGGCGCGAATTTGCTCGCGAACGACCGGATCAAGCAGGCTTATCTGGGCGGGTGATCGGGAACGTCATCGATCCGGCTAGGCCGGGTCGATGACGGAGACGGCGCGGGGCACGTGCCGGATCGCTCGACCGGCACGCGTGTGCGGTGCCCGCTTTGTCAGTCCAATCGATGTAGCTGTTTTGGCTTCGAATGTAGTCGAATCGGCTACACCATCGAGTCGAAGCTTGCAGATGCGTTGCGGAGGCAACCGATGAAAGTCAAACGAATCGTCGCCAATATCGATACGCGGTCGATCGACGACGCAAAGCGCTTTTACCACGACGTGTTCGGCCTCGACGTGCTGATGGATCACGGCTGGATCGCGACTTACGGCAATGCCGAACAGATGACCGTGCAGATCAGTGTCGCGTCGCAGGGCGGATCGGGCACGCCGACGCCCGATCTGTCGATAGAGGTCGACGATCTCGATGAAGCGCTTGCACGTATCCGCGCGGCCGGCATCGCCGTCGAATACGGCCCGGCCGACGAGCCGTGGGGCGTGCGTCGGTTTTATGTGCGCGATCCGTTCGGCAAGCTCGTCAACGTGCTCGCACATCGCTGACGCGCAAGCGTGCGCATCATGCGCGCGTGGGCCGAGCGCTCAGGCGTGCAGCGCGAGCCCTTTCACCGCCTTGTCCACGGCTTTCTTCGGCCCGTGCAGCGCGAGGCCGACGAGATCGAGATTCTCCGCATCCTCCGCGCGAAACACTTCTCGGTTGGCCGTATCGTGGCCCGTCGAAAACATCGCATGCACGTAGGGCACGATCGTCAATTCGCGCGACAGCGCCTGCCGATGAGCGGCCTGTAATCCGTTCAGATCGGCCGCGAACACCAATATCGGCTGACCGAGCATGCGCGCATAGCGGCGCCCGGCCGCATCCTCGTAAGGCTCGCCGAGCGCTTCGGGCGCTTCTGCGGCGACGCCCGTCGCCAGAAATGCGACCACGTTGAGTTTCTGCCACGCCGCGAGATCATCGCGCACGATCAGCGCCACTTTGGTATCGAACATAACGGCTCCTTGTTGAGCCGCTCATGATCGGGCGGCGCGCGCGCTCAGTCTGGAACGTTTGTGCACATGCGCCGATACGCGGCCGGCGTGATCCGGTACGCGCGGCGAAACCAGCGGCCGAGATGGCTCTGATCGGCGAAGCCGACATCCGCCGCCGCTTCGGCCGGCGTGCGGCCGGCCGCGAGCAGACGACGCGCGGCGCGCAGCCGCACGCGCACGAGGTACGCATGCGGCGACGTGCCGAACGCGCGCTGAAACAGACGCGTCAGCCGAAAGCGGTCGATGCCGGCGAGTTCGGCGAGTTCGTCTAGGCCGAGGTTCGCGTCCATTCGCGCGTGCAGCAGATCGCGCACGCGCGCGATCGCGGGCGGCACCGCGCCGGCTGCGTGCACGAGCGGCTCGCGCAGCTGCCCGCGCAGATGCATCAGCAGGCGATCGAGCGTCTGGTCGCGCGCGAGCTTGCCCTCGTTGCCGTGCAGCGCGGCGAACGCGTGCCGGATCGCGTCGACGAGGCCGCGGTCGTCGACGAGCGTATGCCCGAACGCCGCTTCGACGCCGGCCAGGCCCGGCAACTCGAGCCGGCGCGCCGCGCGCTCGACCCACGATTGCGGCAGATAGAGCATCGCGTACGTGAAGCCGCCGGGTTCGGGCGCATGGCCGTCGTGCAATGCGCCGGGCTCGATCAGGATCGCGCGGCCCGGCACGCTCGTGTGTAGCGACCGATGGCACTGGAAACGCTGGACGCCTTGCTCCGTATAGCCGATCAGCATGTCGTCATGATCGTGCGGATCGTAGGCATGACCGCTGAAGTGCGCGCGCAGGCTCTCGATCCCCGTTTCGGGATCGCGCCGTGCGTCCATCCAGTGATCGGAGCTGCCGATGTCGTGCGCCGTGGTCGTCATCGCTCGTGTCGCTACGTGTCGTTGCCTGCCCGATAGTGTACGCATGCGCGCGTCGTGCTGCTCGAGCGCGCGTTGCCGCGGCGGCTCGGTCCGGAACGGGCCGCCCACGGGCGGTGCGGGCATCGACGTCGTGGCGTGCGGCGAGGTCGCGCGATGCCGAATCCGTCGCAAGCACACAGGCGCGATGTTGCAATTCGAAAACCTTCATGAAACAGGTTCTCGTCCTGCATTGGGGCGTTTATTGTCTTGATCGCGGGAATCGAGCGATCAAATCACGATTCGAGCCACTTATTGTGGTGCGCATTGCAGTCGTTTCTGTTACGATCCGCGCGGCCAATCGAAAGGTGGTCGGCTCGCGTTCCCGGAATCGTCAAGATTGAGACAGCGCCAAAGGCTGTTTCTGACCAAATCGGACAAGAATGAATCGGCATTCCGTATGAGGATGCGGACGGCTGGCGTCGCGTGCATCGTGCCGTGCCCCGAATGTCGGTAGAGCAATGTCGTGCAATCCGCGACGCTTCGATCGCTTGCCGATACATAGAGCGATTTCAGGAATGCAGTGTCGCGTAGGAAAACAGGCGATACACGGGGATAACGGAAATGCAAACGGGGCATTTCCGAAGCAATAGAAAGTATCGGTGTTGAAATTCATTAAAAAATAATTCGAAGCACATGCGAGAGACCAAAACGCTTCCGCTCGTCGTCGATCTCGACGGCACGCTGACGGTGTCGGATACCTTGATGGAATCCGTCATCGCGGTCGTACGGAAAAAGCCTGCGTGCGTTCTGCGCTTGCCGTTCTGGCTTGCCGAAGGCCGCGCCGCATTCAAGGCGCGCATCGCCGAGCAGGCCGATTTTCGGGCAGAGACGCTGCCGTATCGGCAGCCGCTCGTCGACTACCTGCGTCACGAACGCCAGGGCGGCCGCACGATCGTGTTGGCCACGGCCGCCCATGCTTCGATCGCCGATCGTGTCAGCGCGCATCTCGGCCTGTTCGACCGCGTGATCGCGACCTGCGACGGAACGAATCTGAAAGGCGCAGCCAAGCTGGACCGCATTCGCGAGCAGATCGGCGACGACTTCGTCTACGCCGGCGACAGCAAGGCCGATTTGTCCGTCTGGGCCGGTGCAAAAGGGGCAGTCCTCGCCGGCGCGTCGCGCGACGTCGCCGCGAACGTGCGCGGCAGCGTTCCGGTCGAGCGCGAATTCGCGGATGCGCGCGCGAGCCTCGCGACATGGTTCGGCGCGCTGCGCGTTCATCAATGGTTGAAGAACCTGCTGCTGTTCGTTCCGCTGCTGACGGCGTTTGCATTCTTCGACATCGACAAGGTCGCGACACTTGCGCTCGCCTTCGTGTCGATGTCGCTCGGTGCATCGGCGACCTACATCGGCAACGATCTCTGGGATCTGGACAACGATCGGCGGCATCCGCGCAAGCGCAACCGTCCGTTCGCGAGCGGTGCGTTGTCGATTACGGAAGGCCTCGGTTGCGCGGCGCTGTTGCTGACGGCCGCATTTGCGCTCGCATTCGCCGTGTCCCCGGGATTCGCCGGCATGTTCGCGCTTTATCTCGTGCTGACGACGGCATATAGCTGGCGTCTGAAATCGATCGTGTTGCTCGATGTGGTGATCCTGTCGCTGCTGTACACGTACCGCATCGTCGCCGGCGCGGTAGCGGCCGAGATCGTCGTGAGCCGCTGGCTGCTCGCGTTTTCCGTCTTCGCGTTTCTGAGCCTTGCGCTCGTGAAGCGTTGCTCGGAGCTCGTGTCCTTGCGTCAGAGCGACAAGCGTGCGACCGCCGGGCGCGATTATCGCGTCGGCGATCTCGAAGTGCTCTGGCCTTTCGGGATCGGTTCTTCGCTCGCCGCGGTCGTCGTGTTCGGCCTGTTCATCAACGCGCCCGAAACGGCGCAGCGCTACGCGATGCCGCAGCTGCTCTGGCTGGTCCAGATCGGCCTGATCTACCTGTTCGGCCGTCTCTGGATCGCGACGGTGCGCGGCGCGATGCACGACGATCCGATCGTCCATCTTCTCGAAAATCGCGGCAGCTTCGGCATGTTGTGCGCCATGGTGGCGACCGTGCTGGCCGCTCACTTTCTGCCCGCCCTGTGAGCGGCATCTTCACCATGACGGAAAAGAACCGAAACCGCGTGCTGGCGTTTTGCCGCTTCTCGATCGTGTACGTGCTGCTGTTCGTCTGCGCGGGCAACATCACCAACAGCGTGCTGCTGAAGTGGGGATTCCGTGATGCGCAGGCAGACGATCTGCGCAATACGTTCAGCCTGATCGGCATGATGGACGGCGGCGCACCGAAGCCTTTCGTTTATCGCTCGTCGTTTCCGAAAGCGGCGAAATGGCTGGCGGAGCGCATCGAGCCCGATACGCAACAGAAGCTCTATCGCTCGATCACGCGTCACGATTCGCTACGCAACGCCTATTTTTCCGACTTGCCGAAACAGTACTGGACGCCGGTCGTCGCGATTACCTATCACCTGACCTACATCGCGATCGTGCTGTCTGCGCTGTTCGCGCTGTTGCTCGTGTACAAGCTCGCGCGCCTGCACGGACTGAGTTTCGGGCAATCGGTGGGCTTTCTGGCGGGATTCAGCTTTCTCTATCCGCTGACGTTCCAGCAGGGCGCGTACTACTACGATTTCTTTGAAATTCTCGGTGCGCTCGGCGCGTGCTATTTCCTGCTGCGGCAACGCATGATCGCGTGTACGGCGACGATCGCGATCTTCTCGCTGAACAAGGAGACGTTTTTCCTCGTCCCGCTCGCGCTGTTCTTCCTGCACGATCGCGACGTACCGCTGTCGAAACGGGTCGGCTGGCTTGCCGTGCAGCTCGCGATCTGCGGCGCGACGCGTCACTTCATCATGAGCGGCTATGCGCACAATGCGGGCGACTTCGTCGCGTTCCAGCTCTGGGGCAACCTGAAGTTCTGGGTCAATCCGGCATCGTATCTGTCGTTCTACAACCTGATCGGCAAGGGCATTTTTACGCCGAGCCTCGAAAACCCGCTGATGCTGGTGCCGCTCGCCGTCTTCTTCCGCGCCGCATGGCGCAATACGCCCGCGCACTATCGCCGATACTTCCTTGCGGCGTTCCTTCCGGTGCTGCCGTTGTTCATGCTGTTCGGCTGCCGCGATGAAGCTCGCAATTTCTCGGTCGTGTTTCCGGCCGTCGTGTTGATTGCGTTACACGGTGCGACGCGCTTCGATGCGATCTTCGGCAAGCGCGCGGGCGCAGCGGAAACCGCGGGGCGTGCGCCGCGTCACGCCGAAGTCGAACGGGCCGCCGAGGCCGTGCTGTGAACGGGCTGATCGTAGTGGCCAGCGGCGTGTTCGGCGGCGCTGCCGGCGTGTTGCTGCGCGTCGCGGCGCTGAAGGGTGCCGCGCTGGGCGAGTCGAGCCTGTTGCCGTGGATCGCACGCGCGTCGGCCGTCGCCGCGTACGGCATCGGCTTCGTGCTCTACGCGCTCGCGTTGCGCAAGACGACGCTCGCGGTCGCTTATCCGACGATGGTCGCGATGTCGATGATCGTGGTGCTGTCGTTCACGGCGCTGCACGAACAGGTGTTGCGGCCGATGCAGGCGATGGGGGCCGTCGTCATTCTGGTCGGCGTCTGGATGGTCACGCGACACGCGTGAGGCGGAGCGGCAGCCGCATCCGCTGCCGCGGCCTCGGTTTCTTGGGCTTGTGTTTGCCGTGCGCCGGCACGGAAAGCGGCATGAACGGCGCGTCGCTGGTGAGCGTGCCTTTGCAAGGCCAGATCGCCGGTACGTCGACGGTTGACCACACCGCGCCGCGCACCAACAAAAAACCCGCGCAGCATGATGCTGGCGCGGGTTTTTTCCGCGTGTTCGGAACACGCGGCGCGGTATCTGGTGCCCAGGTCGGGACTCGAACCCGAACGCCTCTCGGCGCTACCCCCTCAAGATAGTGCGTCTACCAATTCCGCCACCTGGGCAAGGGGCGCCATTCTAGCGCCCCGTCGCGCATTTGTGAAGAGGGCGTGACAGTCGCGGCGTCGATGCGAAAGCGGTGCCGGTAGAATGCACGCGATCGCTCGTCCGAGCCTCGCAACCGCCTAGCGTTTTTCATTGTGATCGCCACCCTCGAACAACTGCGCGCCGGCCGCCTCGCGGGCGCCCGGCAACTGAAGCTCGCATGCGGGCTGACCGAATTCCCGCGCGAGATTTTCGAGCTTGCCGATACGCTCGAGGTGCTCGATCTGTCCGGCAACGCGCTGTCGTCGCTGCCCGACGATCTGTCGCGGCTGCATCGGCTGCGCATCCTGTTCGCGTCCGACAACCGCTTCACCGAGTTGCCCGGCGCGCTCGGCGCGTGTCCGCAACTGGAGATGATCGGCTTCAAGGCGAACCGGATCCGCACCGTGCCCGGCGCCGCGCTGCCGCGTGTGCTGCGCTGGCTGATCCTGACCGACAACGCCATCGACGCGCTGCCGCCCGAAATCGGCGACTGTTCGCGGCTGCAGAAGCTGATGCTCGCCGGCAACCGGCTGCAATCGCTGCCCGACGAGATGGCCGCGTGCCGGGCGCTCGAACTCGTGCGTCTGGCCGCGAACCGTCTCGACGCGCTGCCGGACTGGCTGCTGCGTTTGCCGCGCCTCGCTTGGCTGGCCGTCGCGGGCAACCCGCTGGGTGCCGCGTCGGAAGCAGCTGCATCGGCCGATGCGGGCGTGACGGACATCGACTGGACGTCGCTCGCCCGCGAGCAGAAGCTCGGCGAGGGCGCGTCGGGCGTCATCTACCGCGCGCGGTGGCGGGCGGACATGGGCGAGCACCCGGTCGCGGTGAAGCTGTTCAAGGGCGCGGTGACGAGCGATGGCCTGCCGGATTGCGAGATGGCCGCTTGCCTGCACGCGGGACGCCACCCGAACATGATTCCGGTGATCGGCCGCGTGCGCGGCCATCCGGACGGCGTGCACGGCCTCGTGATGGAGCTCGTCGATCCTGCGCTGACGAATCTCGCGGGGCCGCCGAACTTCGCCACCTGCACGCGCGACGTTTATGCGGACGATGTGCGCTTCGAGCCCGCGGCCGCGCTGCGCATCGCGCGCGGCATCGCGTCGGTGGCGCGCCACCTGCATGCGCGCGGAATCATGCACGGCGATCTGTATGCGCACAACATCCTGCACGGCGACGACCAACCTGCATTGCTCGGCGATTTCGGCGCGGCGTCGCTCTACGACGTGCGCGATGCGTGGTGTACGGCGCTGTTCGAGCGGCTGGAAGTGCGCGCGTTCGGCTACCTGCTCGGCGAGTTGCTCGAACGGTGCGAGCCGCGCGGGTGGGCGGGCGCGCCGGCGCTCGAAGCGCTGGCGGCCGCGTGCTTGAACGAGGATGTCGACGCGCGGCCGTCCTTCGCCGAGATCGTCGACGCGCTGACGGTGTACGCCGCGCAGCGGTAGCGGCCGCGATCGCGCGTGCGTGCTGCGTACTGCGTACTGCGTGTTGCCGTCCCGGTCGCCGCGCTAGGCCGATCGCGCCAGATACTTCTCGATCAGCTTCATCTGCATGGTCCAGCCTTCGTCGTTCATTTCGTATGCCTTTTCCCGGCGCGCCGCGGCGATCGTGTCGAACCCGGATTCGACGACCGTCAGCAGCGTGCCGCCCGCTTGTTCGGCAAGCGTGAACGTGACGAGCGTCATCGGCTCCGACGCGTAGTCGAATGCCGGATCGACCGCGAACGGATGCCAGCGGAATGAGAACAGCCGCTTCGGCTCGATGCGGTCGACGACGAATTCGAACACCGACCCCGCATAAGGCTCCTGCGCTTTTGCAACGTCGTCGTCGACGCGCGTCGGCGAGATGCGGCCGAACAGCGTCTCGCCCGCGACGAACGGCCCGTCGAACGCGACGCCGAACCACGTGCCGAATTCGCCGGCGTTGCTGACGGCTTCCCACACGCGCTCGAGCGGCGCGGCGAGCTGGACCTGTTTTTCGATGCGATCGGGTGACTGGGGCATCGCTTTCTCCCTCCGGGTATCCATCGTCGACGGCATGCCGCGCGTCACGGCGCTGCGCTGCGAGCCGGGACCGTGGCGCGAACGAATCGGCGTCAGCCGATGAGGGCGGCGTCGGGTACGTCGAGCACGAGGTCGGACGTCGCGACGGCGACACACGGCAGCGTATAGCCGTCGGCCTTTTCCTCGCGGCTCAGTCCGGGCCATTCGATGGTGTAGCGTACGCTCCCGCTGACGATTCGGCAAAGACAGCTGCGGCACGTGCCGTTGCGGCACGAGCGCGGCAGCGACACGTGCGCGAACGCCGCGGCTTCGAGCAGCGTCAGCGAATCGGGCGCATCGAAGCTTGCGCCAAGCGGCTCGATACGCACGAGCGGAGGGCGATCGGAATCGGTCATCGGTAAAGCGGGCATCGGTTGGGCGGAAACGCGCCAAGCATACCCGAAGCCGTGTGCCGCCAGCGCCGTCAACGGCGGCGCAGGTAGCGGTACACCGTGTTGCGGGCGAGCCCCAGTTCGCGCGCGGCCGCCGACACGTTGCCGCCGTGCCGCGCAACGGCCGCATCGATCACGGCGGCCTGATGATCCTGTAGCGTCGTCGTGCCGCGCGGGGCGGGCGGTATGGTCGACGGAGCCGATGCCGTCGATGCAGCCGATGCAGCCGATGCAGCCGATGCAGCCGATGCAGCCGATGCGGCGGCCGGCGCGCCGTCGCAGTCGAGCCAGAAATCGTCGGGCAGGTGCGCGAGTGCGATTTCGTCTTCGTCCTCGGCGAGCATGCCGGCCGTGCGCAGCACGTTCGTCAGCTGACGCAGATTGCCGGGCCAGCGATGGCGCGTGAACGCATCGAGCACGTCCGGCGCGATGCGATGCGGCATGGGTTCGCTGCGCGCGAGCCGCGCGAGGATGCGCTCGACGAGCGCCGGCAGGTCGGTGCGCGCGGCGAGCGGCGGCAGCGTGACGGCGAGGCCGTTGATGCGGTAGAACAGGTCCTCGCGGAACGTGCCGGCCGCGATCATCGCGCGCAGGTCGCGGTGCGTCGCGCAGACGATGCGCACGTCGACCGGCACTGCGCGCGCGCCGCCGAGCGGCATCACCGCGCGTTCCTGCAGGACGCGCATGAGCCGCACCTGCTGCGCGAGCGGCATGTCGCCGATTTCGTCGAGAAACAGCGTGCCGCCGTCGGCCTGCACGATCTTGCCGGGACTGCCGCGTTTGCGCGCGCCGGTGAATGCGCCGTCTTCGTAGCCGAACAATTCGGCCTCGATCAGCGTATCGGGCAGCGCTGCGCAGTTGACCGCGACGAAGGGGCCGTCCGCGCGCGGCGACGCGTGGTGCAGCGCGCGGGCGAGCCACTCCTTGCCGGTGCCGGTCTGGCCGAGGATCAGCAGCGGCAGGTCGCGGCCGCGAATCTTGGCGACACGTTCGAGCACGGCGGCCATCCGCGCGTCGCCGGTATCGAGCGTCGCGAACGTGATCGCCTCCGGGTCCGGCGCGCGCACGTGTGTGGCGGGCGCCGGCGGCGTGACGGCTACGGCGGTTTTTTGCGCGTCGGCGAATTCGCAGCGCGCAAGCACGCGCACGCCGCTCGACAGCGTGAGCCGCAGCATCGCGCCGGGCGCGCGCGCGGCCTGTTGCGCAAGCTCGCCGAACCGCATGCCGAACAGCGCGTCGCAACCCTGATGCTGCAGCGCATCGAACGGTGCGCCGAGCTGAAACTGTGCGCTGCGGTTCGCGGCAATCAGGCCGCCGTCGGCGCCGAACGCGACGAGTCCGGCGAACAGCGAGTCGACGCAATCCTCGTGTGCATGAAAGCGTACGCGCAGCGCTTCCGCGCATTGGTTCGCGAACAGATGGTTCTCGATCAACTGCGCGGACATGCGCACGAGCGCGAGCGTATGCGGGCTGAAGCCGCGCGGATCGCCGCTCACGTCGAGTGCGCCGAGCGTGCGGCCGAACGGATCGACGATCGGCGCGCACGAGCACGTCAGGATGTGGTTCGCGCGCAGGAAATGCTCGGCGCCGTGCACGGCGATCGCCTGTCCCGACGCGAGGGCGGTGCCGATCGCATTGGTGCCGCGCGCGCGTTCGGCCCATGAAACGCCGGTGCATAGCGCGACGCGGTTGGCTTTTTCGATGAAGTCGTCGTCGCCGATGCTGTGCAGGATGACGCCGGCGGCGTCGGTGAGGAGCACGAGGCTTTGTGTATCGGCGATCTGTGCGTGGAGGTTTTCCATCACGGGCCGTGCATGGGCGAACAGTGCGTGATTCGTGTCGAGCAGTTCGCGCAGCGCGATCTGCGACAGCGGCGAGAAATCGGGGCGCTCGTGCGCGCGCAAGCCGACCGCGGCCGATCGGGCGTGCGCCTGCGCGAGCAGGTCGACGCGGCCCGCGGCGGCGGGCAGCATGGAAGATTGAGGCATCGCTTGTCTCCTGTCGGCCCCGGTTAGCGCTTTAGCGCTTACCGGGGCCCCACGCACCGCGAGTCGGCACCAGTTCGCACTTCACCGCTTACCAACGCCCCACGCACCACGCGTCCACCACCCAGCGCTTTCACGCATACCGGCGCTTCATGATTTCCCGCGCGTGGCGCACCTGACACATCGACGCACGCGCACGGGTATTCGCCATCATACAAGCGCCCCGCGCGACATGCGACCGCGTACAAATTCCCCTTGCTTTTAAGCGTCTACCTGCAATGATGGAAATGGAACACGCACGCGCCGTGTTCCGCATTGCAACATGCATGCGACGCGACATGCATCCGTTCGGGAGAGCCATCATGGTTCGGACGGAACTGAGAGTCGTGCTGGCGGCCATCGCCACTTTCATCATGTTGGGCGGCATTGCCGTCGCGATCCACGGGTTGCTGTTCGATGTCGCGGACGCCGTACGATACGGCGCCGCCGCGATTACGATCGGCGTCACGACCGCCGCGATCGCGCTCAACGTGTGGCCGACCGACCCCCACTGACGCGCGCAACGAAACGGTGCCGGATCCCGCGCGGGTCGCCCGACATCCGCGTCGAAGCGACGCGCACCGTAAATTTTGCCTCCTGCGCGAAACCGTCTAAAGTGGAATGCAACCGGCATGCGTTGTCCGCGCCATACCCCCGCGGGCAGTGCCGCTGCCGGAGAGCCCGTGTCCATTTCGTCCGACCGGTGGCGGACGACGGACGCGGTCATTCGTTTTCTACCGGACGACTGAGGCGGCTCCCATGCAGATCCATTTCACGAACGAGGCGCCCGAATACTCGGGGCGCGACCTGATGCTTGCGTTTACGGCGCTGGTCAATGGCGAGCGAGTCCAATGTCAGATCACGGCCGAGGCGATGGAGGATCACTTCGGGGCGGCGTCGCCGCGCTTCGAGGACATGGTCGGCGCGTTCGACCAGCATCGCGAGCGCATCGAGGCGGCGGCGCGACGCCTGCTGTCGGAAACGCGCGCGCAATGCGTGACGCTGCGCAGCGGCTACGTGCGTTTTTACGAGGCGAACGGCGCGCTGAACCGGCCGGCCGGGCAGTGAGTGCAGCGGGCGCCGTATGCCGGCGCCCGTAGCCGGTGCGCATCCTTCCGCACGCTGAAGCGACAACGCCACCCGAAGGGTGGCGTTTCGTTTTCCTTCTCCGGCGCGTGCCGGCCCGCGTCCGTTACTCGCTGCCGAGATAGAAGAAGCGGAACAGGAACACGGCTGCGATGATCCACACGATCGGCTTGACCGTGCGTGCCTGGCCGGTCAGCAGCTTGAGGCCGCCGTACGCAATGAAGCCGAACGCCACGCCGTTCGCGATCGAATAGGTGAACGGCATCAGCAGCGCGGTCAGCGCGGCCGGCACGGCTTCGGTCGCATCGTCCCACGGCACGTCGACCATTTCGCGCAGCATCAGGCACGACACGTACAGCAATGCGGGTGCGGTCGCATAGGCGGGCACGACGCCGGCGAGCGGCGCGATGAACAGGCACGCGAGGAACAGCACCGCGACCGTGATCGCGGTGACGCCGGTGCGGCCGCCGGCCTGCACGCCCGAGGCGCTTTCGATATAGGCGGTGGTCGACGACGTGCCGAGCACCGAGCCCGCGACGATCGCGGTGCTGTCCGCGAGCAGCGCCTTGTTGAGACGGTGCATCTTGCCTTCGACGAGCAGCCCCGCGCGGTTCGCGACGCCCATCAGCGTGCCGGTCGCATCGAACAGTTCGACGAGGAAGAACACGAGGATCACGTTGATGATGCCCGTCGACAGCGCAGCGCCGATGTCGAGCTTGAACAGCGTCGCGTCGATCGACGGCGGCGCGGAAAACACGCCGTGGAACTGGTTGTCGCCGAAGAAGAACGACAGCACGGTCACGCCGAGAATGCCGATCAGGATCGCGCCGCGCACGCGCAGATGATCGAGCGTGACGATCGTGAAGAAGCCGATGATCGCGAGGATCGTGTCGTGCTTGTGCAGATCGCCGAGCGTCACCAGCGTGGCCGGATTGCCGACGATCACGCCGGACGTCTTCAGCGAGATGATCCCGAGGAACAGCCCGATGCCGGCCGTGATCGAGATGCGCAGCGATTTCGGAATGCCGTTGACGATCGCCTCGCGCACGCGGAACAGCGTGACGAGCAGGAACAGGCAGCCCGAGATGAACACCGCGCCGAGCGCGGCTTGCCACGAGAACCCGAGCCCCTTGACGACCGTATACGCGAAGTACGCGTTCAGCCCCATGCCCGGTGCGCACGCGATCGGATAGTTCGCGTACAGCCCCATGATCAGCGAGGCGAGCGCCGCGACGAGGCAGGTCGCGACGAATACGGATTCCTTCGGCATGCCGGCGTCGCCGAGGATCGCGGGGTTGACGAAGATGATGTAGGCCATCGTCAGGAACGTGGTGACGCCCGCGAGTATTTCGGTGCGGAAGTCGGTGCCGGCTTCAGCGAAGCCGAAATACCGCTTGATGGATTCCATGAAGGCGTTTCTCCGGTCGGGTTGTCGTATTGCTTGTCGTGCCGAATTGTTGTAAGGCTGCGTGCGGCGGCTAACTGTAACCAGCCACTATTGTTCGGCTATCGGCGGATTGTAATAGCGCGGATAGCTCCGACGATATAGTCGCGGGGCACGATCGGCATCTTCGCGACAGCGACCTGGCGGCCTGGTCGCCCGATGCCGCGCGAAGAAGGCGCGCATTTTACCGGTTCGGCGACAACGGGCGCCGGCACCGCGACGAAGCGCGCACGAACGGCGACGAATCGCGGCTGAACGGAGCGCGAAACAGGCGAGCAGCGGCGGAGAGGCGCGGAAGAGGCGGACGAGAAGAGGACGAGAAGCGCGGAAGAAGCGGGCGAGAAGTGAGCGAGAAGCATGGCGATCGGCTGAAATGCGCGAGAAAACCGCGAAGCCGCTCGATGCGCGCCGACGAGCCTGCGAGGCTTTGCAGGCCGATGCGCATGCAACGGCCGCCTTCCGGATTCCGCGCGTGACATGCGACTGAAACGCCCTCGCCGCATGCTCGACGAAGGCGAGCGGCGCGACGCCGCGCGCCCGCACGCTGCCGTACCCGATGCGCGCATCGGCGTGCATGCGCCCATTCGTCAGTCCAGGCCGCGGCAGGCATCGCGTTATCGTGCGCCGAAGCCGTCGCGTTCGCAACTGTCATCTGACGCGCAGACGCGACTGTGGTTTTCTATGTAAAAGAATGCAAGAGGCCATCGCGTAAACCGGCAACTCTTTCTAGGATAGATACACCGCGCACATACGCCGGGCCGGTTGCTGTCGGCGCGGGGGAGCTGCAGTACGTATGGGCGAAGGCGGTGAAGCGCGGTGGCGGCCGTTGTGCGTTCGGGCAGACACGGCCGATTGCGATTGCCCGATGCGGGTTCGTCCGTTATCACGGAGGTCAGCATGTTGAACTGGATCAGCCGTTGGGCTATGCGACACGCCCCCACGCCGGAAAAAACCGCTGCGTCGATGCTCGTGACGGCGCGCATGGAACTGTTCGCAGCCGAACAGCGCGTGATCGACGCGAAGCTGCAGGCGGACTACTGGCGCACGCGTGTGTCCTTTCTCGAGGAAGTACAAAAGCAGGGCATCGATCCCTGGGTCACCTCGCAGTCGGCGATGCAAAAGCCCGAGCTCGATTCGACTCCCCGAAGCACGGGCCCGCGTCTCGCCGCCAGCACCTGATGTGCGTGCTGGCCGCACCCCGCGTGCAATCGCGCGCGACACGCACCGGCGTGCCGCGTCCTTCGACACGCACCTGCGACGCGACACGCCGCAGGTGCGCGCATTGTTCTGCGCGGCCTGGCCGCGTCTCGCGCGCGTGAGCGCGCGCCTCCCGCAATCACGTTCATTCCCGCGCTTCACGCGTTCGCCATCGGCCGACGAGCAGGCGCCGCGCCAGCGCTAGCGCACGCCGAAGCCGATCGCCGCCCGGCACGTACGCGGTCGTGATCGACGCTTCGGCCGGACGATCGTCGTCGGCGCTGAGCCAGATGCGCTCGCCGCGCGCCACGCGCAGCACGTCGCCCGGCTGCACCCAGTAATCGTCGACGCTCGGTGGCCGTGTGATCCACAGTGGTGCGCCGTGCGCTCGCACCTCCGCATCGCGCGGCGCGCGCCAGCTCAGCGTCGTGCGCGGCGCCACGGCGAAACGAATCACGACCGTCGGTAATGCGATCGCGTCCGGGCGACGGCGATCGGGACGAACAAACAGCGAGCTTGCCTGGTCCATCGTCTTCTCCATTCGTTGAGCCGGACGGATGACGTGCACCACAACAAAAAGGCCTCATCCGTTTCCGGCGAGGCCTTGCGTGACATGCGGTTACTGCCTGAATGCTAACGCGCAAGCGCCTCCCGTGACGCACCGATATGGTGTGCGTTCACCGGGCAATTAATCGCGATGGCGATGAGCTTGAACGTAGGCATGCGAACGAGTGTGTCGCGCTCGCGCGGCGTTGTCAACGACTATTTTGAGATGACGTGGCGCGCATTGCGCATTATGCGTCGCGTTGCGCGAGCGCGTTCACGAGCAGTTCGGACAGCAGGCCCGTCATCCCGTTCGGATGCGTCGCGGCGCGTGCCTTCAGCTGTTCGACGAGCTCGGCGTTCAGCTTGCAGGCGAACGGCACGAGGCCGAGTTCCTGGTCGAGCTTGCGCTGCGCGCGGCGATCGAGCTTGGCCGCTTCCTCGGCGCCCTTGCCGAAGCGCGCGGAGCTCGACTGCTTCATCGCATGCGTGAGCTTCAGCGCCTTGTTCTTTTCGAGATCGGTTTTCTTCATGGCCATCGCGGCACCTCCGGGAAATGAAGCCGCGATTGTACGCATTTCGGCGGGGGCCGCCGCGGCGCGCCGTCTCAGCCGCGCGTGGGCGCTTGCCAGTTGCCGCCGTACGCGGCCGCCTGCGCGGCAGGCGAGCGCGCCAGATACTCGAGCGCCTGTTCGGTCGAGCCTTCGGCGTGCGGCGTATAGCCTGGCCGGAAATAGCGCAGCGCCGCGCAGATCACCTTCCAGAACGACGGTAGATGCCCGCGCCGCGAACCTTGCCACCACGACAGCACGAAGCCCGGATAGCGGCCCGCGTCCGGATCGCGTCGATACATGAACTTCGCGCTCGTCGTGATGTAGTAGAGCAGCAGCACGATCACGAACGCCATGTGCACGCAGCGCTCCGGATACGAGCCGCCCATGTGCCGGTAGATGTCGAAGCCACGGTGCGGTGCTCGAGTTCCTCCGCGCCGTGCCAGCGCAGCAGATCGACCATCGTCGGGTCGGCCTTGCCCGCGTCGAGGCCGTGCGCGTTGAGCACCCCGTTGCCGAGATAGCCGAAGAAATGCTCGAGCGATGCGATCACCTTCCGTGACGGTCGTCGGGCAACGTGTCGAGATCGACGTGTTCGACGACGGACATGGAGGTGTCCCGATTCGAGGGTAACGAGGACATTGAAGGTGGAGTCGAATTGATCGACTCCATCGTGGCGTCAGGGAGGTAGCGCTGCGAGACGGACACGGACGCGGACAAAACGGCCAGCAATAAAAAAGGACGCTTGCGCGTCCTTTTGCCGTCTGAGGTGTTGCGCATCGTCGAGAGGCGTCCCCAGCGTTGTCGTCGAAGATGCTAACGAACTTTCGTCGGGATGTCAAAGTGCATCGTATTGCATTCCCCATCGGGTCGGGCCAGCGCCTGTTGCCATGCCGGCGTCAAATGCCAGTCGGTCGTGAAACCGAGATGCGTCGATGGGGCCACGTGCTCGCAACCCGCCAAAACAGTTCGCAACGTTTCGCGCCATTCGTCTCCGTGGCCGAGCGGGTCGAGCAAGGCCTTGATCATCGTCGCGCGCGCGTAAAACGTCTCCGGCCGTGTCATTTCCGCTGCATACCGGGCGAGATTGCGCGCGGCCGGCTTCGCCGGAGGCGATACCGTCAGTTTCATTCCCCACAGCCGGGCGTGATGCGCACATGCGTTGCGCAGATCCGTGAGCGATTGCAGCCAACTGGTGAGCACCGTGTCCGGGATGTCGGGCCACATGTGGCGCCCGGCGGTCTTGCGGTCACGTATCGACAGCGCATTGAAGAGCCGCGACAAGGCGCCCAGGCTGAGCCGCTCGCAGACTAGCCAGATCGGCGGCAAGTCGGGTCTGGCGTAGGTCCGGTAGTAATGAGCGAGCGCCGCTGCTTTCCGGGTTTCGCATTCGCTCGCAATCTGGTCCAGTACGCGCGCATACTGGCGCAGATCGACGAAGCGTTCCCTCTCGATATACCAGTGGCTGCCGTAGTCGATCGCGAGAGGATTGCTGAGGGCGGCACGCAGCGCAACCTCGATGCGTTCGACCGCGTCCATTGTGATCGAGCGCAGGCGCCGATCGAATGCGTACAGCTCAGCGATGTCGGAGAAGCGCGTTCTGGGCCAGAACTGCTTCGTAGCGGGGTTCTGAAACCGACGCATGTAGACCTGCAGCCGGAAATGGCCGATCGACCGGAGCACGCGCAAGTTCGTGGGGCGATCGTCGATGCGCAGGCCGCGTTGCCACAGGCGATGCAGTGTTTCCTCGGCGCTGAGCGCCACTTTGCCGTACGTTCTGGTTGGCGTCGCCGGTGCTGTCTTCCTGATTCGATTCTTGCCCATCGTCGATCCGTACCGCCATGCATGGATCTCGATGTATACGTCCAACTCGCTGCCAGCGGCACCTTTCATACCGTTCGGCTGATGCGGCACGGCCGCCCGCGTTGGCCAATACTTACGGTCACGCTCCGAACCCGCGTTACTCCTCCCGCCTCCCTCCCCACCGCTCCAGCAACACCCCCAGCAGATCGACCGGCAGCGGAAACACGATCGTCGAATTCTTGTCCGCCGCGATCGTCGTCAGCGTCTGCAGATAGCGCAGCTGCATCGCCTGCGGCTGCTGCGCGAGCCGTTGCGCGGCCTGCAGCAGCTTTTCGGACGCCTGCAGTTCGCCTTCCGCATGAATCACCTTCGCGCGCCGTTCGCGCTCGGCCTCGGCCTGCCGCGCGATGGCGCGCACCATCGTCTCGTTCAGGTCGACGTGCTTGATCTCGACCGTCGATACCTTGATCCCCCACGCATCGGTCTGTGCGTCGAGCGTCTTCTGGATGTCGGCGTTCAACTGTTCGCGCTCCGCCAGCAGCGCATCGAGTTCGTGCTTGCCGAGCACCGCGCGCAGCGTCGTCTGCGCGAGCTGGCTCGTCGCCTCGAAAAAGCGCGCGACCTGGATCACGGCCTTTTCCGGATCGACGACGCGAAAATACACGACCGCGTTCACCTTCACCGACACGTTGTCGCGCGTGATCACGTCCTGCGCCGGCACGTCGAACACGACCGTGCGCAGATCGATCCGCACGACCTGCTGGACGATCGGAATGATCAGCACGAGCCCCGGTCCCTTGACCTTCCAGAACCGGCCGAGCATGAACACGACGCCGCGCTCGTACTCGCGGAAGATGCGGATCGACGACGCGATCAGTATCGCGACGAATACGATCAAAACGCTGCCGAAGCCGAACGTATAACCGATCATCGAGCGTCTCCCTGTGGTGGCGATGCAAGCGGCGCGCGCGGCGCGGGCGTCGCGTCGTACAGCGGCGCGACGGTGAGCGTCAGCCCCTGCCGTCCGGTCACGCGCACGCGGCAGCCGGCCGCGAGCGGCGCGCTGCACGCGACGCGCCAGCGCTCGCCGTGTACGCGCGCCCATCCGGCCGCCGACGGCGGCGCCGCGCCGTTCGGCCCGTGCGGCTGGTCGGCGTGCAGGCCGTCGTCGAGCACTTCGCCGATGCTGCCGACGATCGCCTCGCCGCCCGTGACGACCGGCCGCCGCCGCGCGCGCAGCGCAACGCTCGACACGCCGGCGACGAGCAGCGCGCCGCCGAGCGCGAGGCTCGCGATGACGGGCCACGGAATGCCGTAGCCGGGCACGTCGGTGTCGATCAGCATCAGCGCGCCGATCACGAACGCGACGATGCCGCCGAAGCCGAGCACGCCGAAGGTCGGCAGAAACGCTTCGGCGACGAGGCAGCCGAGACCGAGCAGCACGAGCGCGAGGCCCGCATAGCTGACGGGCAGCAACTGCATCGCGAACAGCCCGACCAGCAGGCAGATCGTCCCGGCGACGCCCGGCAGCACGAAGCCGGGGTTCGCGAACTCGAAGAACAGCCCGTAGATGCCGATCGTCAGCAGGATCAGCGCGACGTTCGGATCGGCGACGATCGACAGGAAGCGGCTGCGCCAGTCGGGCTCGACGACGACGAGCGGCGCGTGCGCGGTCGCGAGCCGCAGCGTGCCGGCGGCCGTCGTCACGCTGCGGCCGTCGAGCTGCCGCGCGAGATCGGCCGGGTCCTGCGCGATCAGGTCGACGACGTGCTGCGCGCGCGCTTCGTTCGCCGACAGGCTGACCGCCTCGCGCACCGCGCGCTCCGCCCATTCGGCGTTGCGTCCGCGCAGTTGCGCGAGGCCGCGCAGATAGGCGGCCGCGTCCTGCGTCGCCTTGCGGATCTCGGTCGACTGCGTGTCGGCCGGCAGCGCGGCCGGCGTGCCCGATGCCGAAGACGGGCTCGCGCCGCGCGACGCCGGCGCCTGCGGCGGCGCGGCCGGCGTACCGCCGCCGACGCCGAGCTGCACCGGCGATGCCGCGCCGAGATTGGTACCGGGCGCCATCGCCGCGATATGGCTCGCATAGACGATGTAGGTGCCCGCGCTCGCGGCACGCGCGCCGCCCGGCGCGACGAAAGCCGCGACCGGTACCGGCGAGCCGAGGATCGCCTTGATGACCTGCCGCATCGACGTGTCGAGGCCGCCGGGCGTGTCGAGCTGCAGGATCGCGAGCGGCGCATGCTCGCGGGCTGCGCGCTGGAGCGAACGGACGACGAAGTCGGCGCTGGCCGGCCCGATCGCGCCGTTGAGCGGAATCACGATCACAGGCGCCGGGCCCGCAGGCGCAGGCGCAGGCGCGGGCGGCGGCGCGGCGACGGCCGCGCATACGACGAGCAGCACCGCGAACAGCGCGGCGCGCGCGACCCGCGCGGACAGCGGGTGACGAGGGCGGCCGCCGCGCGCGGCGTGCGGCGGTCCGTGACGTGGAGCGTGCATCGGGACGTCCGGGCGGCGCGCGGCCGCATGCCGTCCGGTTCGCGGAATGGGCTGGGCCCGACGCTTAAAGATTAGGCGGTTTCGGCGCAGAGCGGGAAGACGGCCGCCGCGCGACTCAGGGCCGCGCGTTGCCCGCCCGCGCGAGCACTTCGTCGCGGTATTCGGCCGGACTGCGCCCGCTCCACTTGCGGAAGGCGCGATAGAACGCGCTCGGCTCCGCGAAGCCCGCGGCCGCCGCGACGTCCGCGATCGTGCGCGTCGGATCGGCGAGCGCCTCGAACGCGAGATCGCGCCGCAGCGTGTCCTTGATCGACTGATACGCGTGACCTTCCTGATGCAGCTTGCGCCTCAGCGTCGCTTCGGCGACGTACAGCCGCGCGGCCATCCCGGCCGCGCCGGGCCACGCGGCGGGCGGCATCCCGCGCAGCACGGCGCGCACGCGCGGCGCCAGCGCGTTCGGATTGCGGTACTTGACGATGAAACTGGCCGGCGCGTTGCGCAGGAACGTCTTCAGCGTTTTCGCGTTCTGCACGACAGGCAGCGTCGCGAATTCGGGATCGAAATCCACATACGAATCGGGCTGGTTGAAGCGCATGTCGTCGCAGAACATCGACGGATACTCGTGATCGGCCGGCGGCGTATCGCAGCGGAAGCTCGCGTGCAGCAGCGGGATGCGCCGGCCGATCAGCCAGCAGGTCAGCCCGTACACGATGATGAAATAGGTCGCGTACGTGAACATCGCGGGCGTCGTGCCGTTGTTGCGATGCACGAAACGCAGCCGCACGCGCTGCGGGTTCGCGTCGAGTTCCGCGTGCAGATCGTCGAGCACGCAGTGCATGAAGTTCACCGCGCGCGCCATCGCGTGTAGCCCGTCGGCCGCCGAGAGCGCCGCCTGGCTCATCGCGACGAAGCTGCCGCTGCGCATCGGATGGCTGTCCTGCCCGAAGAATTCGTCGTCGAGCGCACGCGCGATCGCGTTCCACAGCGCGCCGTACTGCTGCGCGGACACGCGTGCGCGTGGCTGCTCGAGCAGCGCGGGCGCGATGCCGGCCTGCGCGAGCAGCGGCGCGGCCGCCACGCCGCGGCGCACGGCCAGCGCGACGCTGTACGCGACGAGACCGATCGCGACGGTTCCCTTGTCTTCCTGCTTCATCCCGGTGCCGGTATGGCAAAAACGCTCAGTGTAAATGAGCGGCGCGAGCATCGAACAGATGCGCACGCTTGCCTACACTGATTGCATCGAAACAGAACGACGGCCGCACCCTGCGGCCGCAGGAGACAGCCGCACCATGGATGCGCTTTATACCGAAGACCAGCGGATGATTCGCGATGCCGCGCGCGCTTTTGCCACCGAGGTGCTGGCGCCGAACGCCGCGCAGTGGGACCGCGACGCGCAATTGCCCGACGCGGTCGTCGCGCAGCTCGGCGAACTCGGGCTGCTCGGGATGATCGTGCCGCAGGAGCTCGGCGGCTCGTACACCGATTACGTCGCCTATGCGCTCGCGATGGAGGAGATCGCGGCCGGCGACGCCGCCTGCGCGACGATGATGAGCGTGCACAACTCGGTCGGCTGCGGGCCGATCCTCGGCTTCGGCACGCCCGAGCAGAAGGCGCGCTGGCTCGGCGACATGGCCGCCGGGCGCGTGATCGGCGCATTCTGCCTGACCGAGCCGCAGGCCGGCTCCGAGGCGAACAACCTGCGCACGCGCGCCGAGCTGCGCGACGGCAAATGGGTGCTGAACGGCGCGAAGCAGTTCGTGACGAACGGCCAGCGCGCGGGCGTCGCGATCGTTTTTGCCATGACCGATCCCGACGCCGGCAAGCGCGGCATTTCGGCATTTCTGGTGCCGACCGACACGCCGGGCTTCATCGTCGGCAAGCCGGAAAAGAAGATGGGGATCCGCGCGTCGGACACGTGTCCGATCACGCTCGAGAACTGCGCGATTCCCGAGGAAAACCTGCTCGGCAACCGCGGCGAAGGGCTGAAGATCGCGCTGTCGAACCTCGAAGGCGGGCGGATCGGCATCGCGGCACAGGCGCTCGGCATCGCGCGCGCGGCGTTCGACAAGGCGCGCCGCTATGCGGGCGAGCGCGTGCAGTTCGGCAAGCCGCTCGCCGAGCATCAGGCGATCCAGCAGAAGCTCGCCGACATGGCCGTGCAGATCAACGCCGCGCGCCTGCTCGTGCACCACGCGGCGAAGCTGCGCACGGCCGGGCTGCCGTGCCTGTCCGAAGCGTCGCAGGCGAAGCTCTACGCGTCGGAAATGGCCGAGCGCGTGTGCTCGGATGCGATCCAGATCCACGGCGGCTACGGTTATCTCGTCGATTACGAAGTCGAGCGTCACTATCGCGACGCGCGCATCACGCAGATTTACGAAGGCACCAGCGAAGTGCAGCGGATGGTGATCGCGCGGCAGCTTTGAGCCGCGCCGTTCGCAGTCACGATGGCCTGAAGAGCACGAGGGAAGCGCGGTGAACGCGGCACGCAACGACGTGACCGTGCGCCGCCCGACAAGCAACCGTCCGGTGCGCAGCCGTGCGCCGGACGGTCGCGCGATGCATGGAGACATGCCCGGCATGGGACAGGAGACGACACGATGACGGTACAGGCATTCCTGGACGCACGCGATTTTCTGCTGCGCCACCGCACCGACTACGAAACCGCGTATCGCGATTTCGCATGGCCGGTGCTCGACACGTTCAACTGGGCGCTCGACTACTTCGATCCGATGGCGCGCGGCAACGACCGACCGGCGCTCTGGATCGTCGACGGCGCGACCGGCACCGGCGAGCCGTATTCGTTCGCGCAGATGTCCGAGCGCTCGTCGCGGATCGCGAACTGGCTGCGCGGCATCGGCGTCGGGCGCGGCGACCGGATCCTGCTGATGCTGCCGAACCGCGTCGAGCTCTGGGACGCGATGCTCGCCGCGATGAAGCTCGGCGCGATCGTGCTGCCCGCGACGACGCAGCTGTCGGCCGACGACGTGCGCGACCGCGTGCAGATCGGCGGCGCGACATACGCGATCGTCGACGAGAACGAAACCGCGAAGTTCGAGCAGCCGGGGCTCGGCCTCGCGCAGAGGATCGTCGCGGGCGCGCCGCGCGACGGCTGGCTCGCGATGAACGACGGCTACGCGGCGAGCGCCGCCTTCGAGCCCGACGCCGTCACGCACGCGAACGATCCGATGCTGCTGTATTTCACGTCGGGCACGACGTCGAAGCCGAAGCTCGTCGAGCATACGCATCGCACCTATCCGGTCGGCCATCTGTCGACGATGTACTGGATCGGGCTGCAGCCGGGCGACATCCACTGGAACATCAGCTCGCCGGGTTGGGCCAAGCACGCGTGGAGCTGCTTCTACGCGCCGTGGAACGCGCAGGCCTGCGTGTTCGCGTTCAACTATGCGCGCTTCGAGGCGAAGGCCGTGCTCGACGCGCTCGTCAAGTACCGCGTGACGACGCTGTGTGCGCCGCCGACGGTGTGGCGGATGCTCGTGCAGCAGCCGCTCGCGTCGTTCGACGTGGCGCTGCGCGAGATCGTCGGCGCGGGTGAGCCGCTGAATCCGGAAATCATCGAGCGCGTGAAGAAGGCGTGGGGCATCACGATCCGCGACGGCTACGGCCAGACCGAGACGACCTGCCTGATCGGCAACTCGCCGGGCCAGCCGGTCGTCGCCGGATCGATGGGCCGGCCGCTGCCCGGCTATCGGATCGCGCTGCTCGATCCCGACGGCGCACCGGTGAGCGAGGGCGAGGTCGCGCTGCCGCTCGACGCGGACGGCGCGCGCCCGGTCGGGCTGATGACGGGCTATGCGAACAATCGCGACGCGACCGCGCACGCGATGCGCGACGGTCACTACCGGACGTCGGACATCGCGATGCGTCGCGACGACGGCTACTACGTCTATATCGGCCGCGCGGACGACGTGTTCAAGTCGTCCGACTACCGGCTGAGCCCGTTCGAGCTCGAAAGCGTGCTGATCGAGCATCCGGCGATCGCCGAAGCGGCAGTCGTGCCGAGCCCCGACCCGGTGCGGCTGTCGGTGCCGAAGACGTACATCACGCTGCGGCAGGGCTACGAGGAAAGCGCGGCGCTCGCGCTCGAGATCTTCCGGTTCTCGCGCGACAAGCTCGCGCCGTACAAGCGCATCCGCCGGCTGCAGTTCGCCGAGCTGCCGAAGACGATCTCCGGGAAGATTCGCCGCGTCGAGCTGCGCCGCCGCGAGATCGAGCGCGGCGACGACGCGACCGCACGCATGCCCGGCGAATACTGGGAAGAGGATTTTTCCGCCGAACTGAAATGACCGTGCCGCGCGCTGTGCGCCGCGTGCGCGCAGCGCGGCCGGCCTGAACCTGCCGTCCGCGCACGTCGCGCGGCGGCGCGCTGAAGGAGAGAGGATCGATGAACGCGAATCCGACGCCCCGTACGGGGCAAGACGTGCCGACGGTCAAGCTGCTGATCGACGGCGCTTTCGTCGAGTCCGCCACGAACGAGTGGCGCGACATCGTCAACCCGGCCACGCAACAGGTGCTCGCGCGCGTGCCGTTCGCGACCGTCGCCGAAGTCGACGCGGCCGTGCAGGCCGCGCATGCCGCCTATGCGACGTGGAAGAACACGCCGATCGCCGCGCGCATGCGGATCATGCTGAAGTTCCAGGACCTCGTGCGCGCGAACCAGCAGCGCATCGCGAAGACGCTGACCGCCGAGCAGGGCAAGACGCTGCCCGATGCGGAAGGCGACATCTTCCGCGGGCTCGAAGTCGTCGAGCACGCGTGCTCGATCGGCACGCTGCAGCTCGGCGAATTCGCGGAGAACGTCGCCGGCGGCGTCGATACGTACACGCTGCGCCAGCCGCTCGGCGTCTGCGCAGGCATCACGCCGTTCAACTTCCCCGCGATGATTCCGCTCTGGATGTTTCCGATGGCGATCGTCTGCGGCAATACGTTCGTGCTGAAGCCGTCCGAGCAGGACCCGATGACGACGATGGAACTCGTCGAGCTCGCACTCGAGGCCGGCATTCCGAAGGGCGTGCTGAACGTCGTGCATGGCGGCAAGGAGGTCGTCGACGCGATCTGCTCGCATCCGCTCGTGAAGGCGATCTCGTTCGTCGGCTCGACCGCGGTCGGTACGCACGTCTACCAACTCGGCAGCCAGCACGGCAAGCGTGTGCAATCGATGATGGGCGCGAAGAACCACGCGGTCGTGCTGCCCGACGCGAACCGCGAGCAGGCGATCAACGCGCTCGTCGGCGCCGCATTCGGCGCAGCCGGGCAGCGCTGCATGGCGACGTCGGTCGCGGTGCTCGTCGGCGCGGCGCGCGACTGGCTGCCCGACATCGTCGAGAAGGCGAAGGCGCTGAAGGTCAACGCAGGACACGAGCCCGGCACGGACGTCGGCCCGGTCGTCTCGCGCGGCGCAAAGGCGCGCATCCTGTCGCTGATCGAGGCGGGCGTGAAGGAAGGCGCGAAACTCGTGCTCGACGGCCGCGACGTGAAGGTGCCCGGCTACGAGAACGGCAACTTCATCGGCCCGACGATCTTCTCGGGCGTGACGACCGACATGTCGATCTATACGCACGAAATCTTCGGGCCCGTGCTCGTCGTGATGGAGGCCGACACGCTCGACGACGCGATCGCGCTCGTCAACGCGAACCCGTTCGGCAACGGCGTCGGGCTGTTCACGCAGAGCGGCGCGGCCGCACGCAAGTTCCAGAGCGAGATCGACATCGGGCAGGTCGGTATCAACATCCCGATTCCCGTGCCGGTGCCGTTCTTCAGCTTCACGGGTTCGCGCGGCTCGAAGCTCGGCGATCTCGGCCCGTACGGCAAGCAGGTCGTGCAGTTCTACACGCAGACGAAGACCGTCACCGCACGCTGGTTCGACGACGACACGACGGCGGGCCCCGTCAACACGACGATCCGGCTGCATTGAGCGCGCACATGCGACGAAACGATGGACGGGCGCCGTGGCGCGAGCGGCGGCGCCCGACGATGGGAGACAAACGATGAAGATCGGTTTTATCGGCCTCGGCCACATGGGCGCGCCGATGGCGCTGAACCTGCTGAAGGCCGGCCACGGCGTGCGCGCGTTCGACCTGAGCGCCGATGCGCTGCGCGCGCTGCAGGACGCCGGCGCGCAAGTGGCGACGTCGCCGCGCGACGCGGCCGGCGGCGCCGCATTCGTGATCACGATGCTGCCCGCCGCGCCGCACGTCCGTTCGGTGCTGACCGGCGAGCACGGCGTGCTGGCCGGCCTCGAATCCGGCGCGACCGTGATCGATTCGAGCACGATCGATCCGGCGAGTGCGCAGGCGTTCGGCGCGCTGGTGCGCGAGCACGGCGGCGCGTTCGTCGATGCGCCGGTGTCGGGCGGCACGGGCGGCGCGGCGGCCGGCACGCTGACGTTCATGGTCGGCGGCAGCGACGCCGATTTCGAGCGCGTGAAGCCCGTGCTTGCGGGCATGGGCAAGAACATCGTCCATTGCGGCGCGACCGGCATGGGGCAGGTCGCGAAAGTCTGCAACAACCTCGTGCTCGGCATCTCGATGGCAGCCGTGTCGGAGGCGATGGCGCTCGGCGTCGCGCTCGGCATCGATCCGAAGGTGCTGGCCGGCATCATCAACACGTCGACCGGCCGCTGCTGGAGTTCCGACACGTACAACCCGTATCCGGGCGTGATCGAGACCGCGCCGTCGTCGCGCAGCTATACGGGCGGCTTCGGCACGGACCTGATGCTGAAGGATCTGGGCCTCGCGAACGATGCCGCGAAGCAGGCGCGTCAGCCCGTCTATCTCGGCGCGCTCGCGCAGCAGCTGTACCAGACGATGAGCAGCCGCGGCGACGGCCAGCTCGATTTCTCGGCGGTGATCCGCCTGTATCAACCGGCAACGAAGAAGGACGCGTGATGATCGAACTGGACTATGTCGACGACGGCGCGATCGCGTGCGCGACGCTGAAGCGTCCGCCCGCGAACGCGTTTACCGCCGACGGGCTGCGGCAATTGCAGGCGTACGTCGCCGAGCTGAACGCGAATGCACGCGTGCGCGCACTCGTCGTCACCGGAGACGGCCCGAAATTCTTCAGCGCCGGCGCCGATCTCAACACGTTCGCCGACGGCGATCGCGCGGTCGCGCGCGAAATGGCCGCGCGCTTCGGCGCGGCGTTCGAGGCGCTGCACGATGCGCGCTTCGTGACGATCGCGGCGATCAACGGCTATGCGATGGGCGGCGGGCTGGAATGTGCGCTCGCGTGCGACCTGCGGATCGCCGAGACGCATGCGCAGATGGCGCTGCCGGAGCCGTCGGTCGGGTTGCTGCCGTGCGGGCTCGGCACGCAGACGCTGCCCTGGCTCGTCGGCGAAGGCTGGGCGAAGAAGATCATCCTGGCCGGCACGCGCGTCGATGCACCGACCGCGCTGCGCATCGGCCTCGTCGAGGACGTGGTCGATACGGGCACGTCGCGCGACGCGGCGCTCGCGCTCGCACGCAACGTCGCGCGGCAGAGCCCGCATGCGGTCGCGTCGAGCAAGGAGCTGATCGGCCTCGCGCGTCGCGGCGTGCCGCGCAGCGCGGCGCTCGCGGTCGAACGCGAGCGCTTCGTCGATCTGTTCGAGACGAACGATCCGCGCGAAGGCGTGGCCGCGTTTCTCGGCAAGCGCGCGCCGCAATGGCAACCCGAAGGAGAGCAGTCACGATGAGCACGCCGGCCACGAACCAGGATGCCTTCACCGATCCCGCGCAGGACGTGCTGTTTCGCGTGGTGAACCGCGTCGCGTTGATCACGCTGAATCGTCCCTCCGCGCTGAACGCGCTGTCGTACGAGATGGTGCGCGCGCTTGCCGCATTATTCGAACGCTGCCGTAACGACGACCGGATCGTCGCGGTCGTGCTGCGCGGTGCCGGCGACAAGGGTTTCTGCGCGGGCGGCGACGTGCGGCAACTGCACCGCATGGTCGCGCAGCGTGAAACGTGGCTGCCGTTCTTCGTCGACGAATACCGGCTCGACCATGCGATCCATACGTTTCCGAAGCCGGTCGTCGCGCTGATGGACGGCGTGACGATGGGCGGCGGCATGGGGCTCGCGCAGGGCGCCGCGCTGCGCGTCGCGACCGAGCGCAGCAAGATCGCGATGCCGGAAACGCGCATCGGCCTCGTGCCGGATGTCGGCGCGACGCATTTTCTCGCGCGGATGCCCGTCGAACTCGAGCTGTACGTCGGCCTCACCGGTGCGACGCTGTCGGGCGCCGATGCGCTGAGCGCGAAGCTCGCCGACCTCTGCGTGCCGTCGTCGTGGCTCGACACGTTCGAGACGCGCATCGAGCGCGTCAACTGGGACGGCGATGCGCTGCCCGCGCTGCGCAAGGTGTTCGAGCCGCCGTGCAACGTCGTCCCGCACGCGGCGCTCGACACGCAACTGCCGTGGATCGTCCGGCACTTCGACAAGCGTTCGCCGGTCGAGCGGATCGTCGCGACGCTGAAGCAGGACCTCGCGCGCGACGAGCTGTCGCGCGAACAGCGTCAGTGGCTGCAGTCGACGCTCGACGCGCTGACGGGCCATTCGCCGACGATGCTTGCCGTCACGCGCGAAGCGCTGCTGCGCGGCCGGCAGATGACGCTCGCGGAGTCGTTCCGGATGGAGCTCGGCATCGTCGCGCGCGCGATCGAGGAAGGCGACTTCTGCGAAGGCGTGCGAGCGCATCTGCTCGACAAGGATCGCAAGCCGCGCTGGGCGCCCGCGACGCTCGTCGAGCTGCGTGCCGAACGCGTGCGGCATTTCCTGACATCGCCGTGGAAGCTGTTCGCGCATCCGCTCGCCGATCTCGGGGCCGCGTGATCGCGCGCGCCCGACGTGCCGCGTCGCGCGTCGGGCTTCGTCTGCGTCATGCGTTCGCCGGCGCGCGCTCGATCATCGGCGGCACGGCTTCCACCAGCGCATCGATCACGCAGCGCGTCTTGCGCGGCAGGTAGCGCGTTTTCGGCCAGATCGCGTGAATGTCGCCTTCGCAGACGAAGCAGCGGTCGAGCACCACAACCATCTCGCCGCGCTTCACGTATTGATCGAGCAGCCAGCTCGGCAGCCATGCGATCCCGAAGCCCGATGCGCCGGCCGCGGCGATCGCCTGCACGTCGTCGAAGCTGAGCTGGTGCGGCATGTCGATGTAGACCGTGGAGCCGTCCGGCGCACGCAGGTACCAGGGCTGAACGACGCCCGAGCGCGAATACGCGACCGTTCGATGGTTTTTCAGATCGTCGAGCGACTGCGGCATCCCGTAGCGCGCGAGATACGACGGCGCCGCGCCGAGGCTGCCGTATTGCGTGCCGAGCCGCCGCACCGCGAGGCTCGTGCTGTCCTCGAGCGGGCCGATCCGCACTGCGAGATCGATCCCTTCCTCGATCAGGTCGACGAAACGATCGGTGATCGACACGTCGATCCGCAGATGCGGATAGGTGCGCGCGAGATCCAGCACGATCGGCGTCACGCAATGATGGCCGAACGCGAGCGGCACGCTGAGCCGCAGTTTGCCGCGCGGCTCGTTGCGGCCACAGTCGAGATCGGCTTCCGCCGCCTCCAGTTCGGCCAGCGCGCGCACGCAGCGGTCGTAGTACGCCTGGCCGTCGTCGGTCAGGCTCTGGCTGCGCGTCGTGCGCTGCAGTAGCCGCGCGCCGAGCCGCTTCTCGAGCCGCGCGATCGCCTTGCCGACCGCCGAGCGCGTCATGCCGAGCCGCTCCGCGGCAAGCGCGAAGCTGCCCGATTCTACGACCTGCACGAAGGTCGTCACGCCGTCGAGTTTGTCCGTCATGGGATTTGTGCGGGATTGCGTCCTGGTGTTCCGCAGTTCGGGGAAATGGACGCGTCAATGGGGATCGAAATTCTCACTATAGTACCGATTCCCGTCCAGCGTGCGGCGCCGGCGCGCACGCGGCGAATCCTTCTGACCTGGAGGCGCACGACTCGGCGACGGGCCGCGCGCAATACGCATGACGCTATCCGAATCCCGCAGGAATGCGGTCGCGCTGGCGGCCGTCTGTCTCACATCGCTGATGTTCGGCCTCGAAATCTCGAGCGTGCCGGTGATCCTGCCGACGCTCGAACATGTGCTGCATGGCGACTTCAACGGCATGCAGTGGATCATGAACGCGTACACGATCGCGTGTACGACCGTGCTGATGGCCGCCGGTACGCTCGCTGATCGCTTCGGCCGCAAGCGCGTGTACGTGATCGGCACCGCGCTGTTCGGCGCGACGTCGCTGCTGTGCGGACTTGCGCCGAACGTGCCGGTGCTCGTCTCAGGCCGGCTGCTGCAGGGCGCGAGCGGCGGCGCGATGCTGATCTGCCAGATTGCCGTGCTGTCGCACCAGTTTCGCGAAGGACACGAGCGCGGCCGCGCATTCGGCATCTGGGGGATCGTGTTCGGAATCGGCCTCGGCTTCGGGCCGATCGTCGGCGGCGCGATCGTCGCGGTCGCGAGCTGGCCGTGGGTGTTTCTCGTGCATGCGCCGCTTGCCGCCGTCGCACTCGCGCTGATCGGCGGAACCGTGCAGGAGTCGCGCGACCCGCATGCGGGCACGCTCGACGTCGCGGGCATCGTCACGCTGTCGCTCGCGGTGCTCGGCCTCGCGTTCTATATCACGCAGAGCGCGGCGCTCGGGCTCGCGAGCGCGGCCGGCCTCGGCGTGCTCGGTGCGACCGTGCTCGCAGCCGGCGCGTTCGTCGTCGCGGAGCGCAGAAGTGCGCGGCCGATGTTCGACTTCTCGGTATTCCGCATTCGTGCGTTCACCGGCGCGATCTTCGGCTCGATGGGGATGAACTTCAGCTTCTGGCCGTTCATGATCTATCTGCCGATCTGGTTTCAGGTCGCGCTCGGTTACGACAGCGTGACGGCCGGCCTCGCGCTGCTCGCCTATACGCTGCCGACGCTCGTCGCGCCGCCGTTCGGCGAGCGGCTCGCGTTGCGCTACGGGCCGGGCGTCGTGATTCCGGGCGGCCTCTTCACGATCGCGGCCGGGTTTGCGCTGATGCGGATCGGCAGCGCGGCCGAACACGCGAGCTGGCTCACGATGCTGCCCGGCTGCGTGATCGCCGGCATCGGGCTCGGGCTCGCCAACACGCCGGTCACGAACACGACGACCGGTGCGGTGCCGAGCGCGCGGGCCGGGATGGCGTCGGGTATCGACATGAGCGCGCGGATGATTTCGCTCGCGTTGAACATCGCGATGATGGGCTTCGTGCTCGTGGCTGGAATCGTCGCGAGCCTGAAGGGCGGTGTTGCGGCGACCATTGGCGATGCGCCGCTGCGTGCGCTCGCGCAGGAAATCGCCGCGGGGCGCACGGAAGATTTGCATGCGATTGCGCCGGCACTCGCGCAGGCCGACCCGACCGGCGCGGCGCTGCATGCGGCGCTCGTGCACGGGTTCGGCTGGGTGATGGTGTACGGCACGGTGGGCGTGGCCGTGCTGGCGACCGCGAGTGCCATCGCGTTCGCGCCGGCGCGGCGCAGCGCGGCGGTGTGCGAGTGAGCGCGCGAGCGGTGGGATGTGCTGCCGCGTGGCCCGCGTTGTGTGCGGCCTTCGATGCTGGTTATGCGCGGCGCGTGCGCGTTTGTGTTTGCGTTTGCGATTACGTTTGTGCTTGCGCGTCGATCCTGCGCTGCGTGTCCGCATCGACGATCGCGCGGATCGCGCTGAACAGCGGTGCCGCATCCGTATAGCGCCGGCCGTAGTCGAGATTGAACGCGTAGTCGAAGTCGGGCGGGTTGGCGCCCTGCGTGTGCTGCAGAATCGTCTCGAGCTTGTCGAGCGCCTTCGCGGCGCGCGCTTCGGGCGACGCGGCCGCGTCGTATTCGTCCCACAGTGCGACGAGCTCGTTACGCAGCACGGGATCGAGTGCGGCCGTCAACGTGAGCAGGTCGTCGCGTTCGTGCATGTTCTTGTCCGGATGCGCGGCTTGCTCGGGCGCCGGTATGTCGCCGTGCAGCGCCTCGCCGAGATCGTGGACGACGCACAGCTTGAGCAGCTTCAGCGTGTCGATGCCGGGCAGTGCGTCGGCGAACACGAGCGCCATCAGGCACAGCCGCCAGCTGTGCTCGGCGGTGCTTTCGCGGCGACCGGACGACGTGCGGCCGCTGCGCAGCACGTCCTTCAGGCGTTCGGCTTCGCGCAGGAAATCGAGCCGTGCGCGGATCGTGTCGGGGTTCATGGTTCTGGTTGGTGTGCAGGGGCGTCCAGCGTACGTTGCGTGCGCGCGGGATGTCCACGCATGAAATATGCGTGGACATCGGATGCGGTGGACGCGGTTGTCGCTTAGACCGGCAAGCAAGCCGCCGGCGGCTGCTACAGCGTTTCGACGAGCCGTGCCGCCGATCCGTCCGACAGCATGATCCGCGTCCAGCGGCATCGGCTGCGGTGGATCGGCACGACGCGCGACGCGTTCGTGCCGGTGTCGAATTCGACGCTCGGCGGTCCTGCGCAATCGTGCCAGCCGAGTGTGTCCAGTGCGGTTTCCATCCGGACGATCTCTTCTGTCGCATAGCGCCACAGCGACGTGCCGAGCAGCATCGACAGCGGCTGCGAGAACTCGGCTGCGCGAGACGGCGAGCATGCGAGCAGCCGGTGCGTCAGATCGCAGACGAGATGCATGCGGCCCGCGCTCCCTGCGACCAGCCGCGCGAGCGCATGGTCGCCCGCGGAGTCGAGGTGCGCGGCGAGCAGGCGTTCGGCCGTCGCGCGCTCGTCGGGCGACATCTGCTGGACGCCGGCTTCCCAGCGCGAGATCGTCGATTGCGCGACGCCGAACAGCTCGGCGGCATGGCTTTGCTTGACGCGATGCAGCAGGCGCCAGCGTTTCAGCTGCGGGCCCAGCGGCGGCGTATGAAGCGGCGAATCGGGCATGTCGGTGCTCCGTCGGTACAGTCGTTGCGTTCAACGCGGCGCGGTGCGCGTTGGCGTCGCGTTAGATCACGGGACGTGCTTTTCGATTTCATCGCGATTCGGACAAACGGCGCCAGCACGTTGCCGCCGAGGGCGACAGGGCGGGCGTCGCGCATTGGCGTGCGATCGAGGGCGGCTGCCGTTATCGGTGCGCGCGGTGCGGCGGCCGGTGGACGTCACATGCACGCGGAGCCGTCATTCTCGGGCGATCGCATTCGAACCGTCGAATACGACCGCACCTTTGTGCGAAGCGCCGCACGTGGGCCGACCATTTCGGCACGCCTTTCAACCCGCCGCGTCATATCTTATTATTCGACGCGGTGCGATGCATGCCGAGAACGACACGCGCCGCTGCCGCGCGACAGGCCGCCACCGCTTGCGGCGCTGCGGCACGCGCAGCGCAGTGCGTGCTAGACACACAACACGAAACGCATGATGGCCGCGTTTCTCAAAAAAGGACATTCGAGGGCACGATGGTACGACTGGTCTTGCTACTGCTGGGCATTGAATATCTGCGTACGCGCTGGCGCGGACTGAGGGCGCTGGGCTGGCTATGGGTCGTCGCCGGCGTCGGCATCTTCGTCGACGCGCTCGATGGCGCATTGCACTTTCCGATCGAATTCTTCGCGTGGCTGTTCCTGATCGAAGGACTCGCGACGCTCGCCGTTGCGGGCAGCGGCGTCGGCGGACAGCGCATCCTGCGCTACGTGAAGGGCATTGCGGCCGTGACGGCCGCGACGCTCGTGTTCGCCGGGCATCACCATGGGCACTTCCTGCTGTCGATGATCTTCGGCACGCTGTTTCTCGTCGACGGGCTGCTGCAATGCACGGCCGCGTGGATGGTGCGCTACCGGCGCTGGCATGTCGCGTTCGCATGGGGGGCCGTCGAGATCCTGCTCGCTGTCTTCTTCTATCAGCCGTACCCGACGCACTACGTCGGTACCGTTCCGTACTGTCTCGGGCTGCTGCTGATGTTCGGCGGCATGCACCTGCTGAGCCTCGCCGCGCGCGTGCGGCGGCTGACGCGCAATCCGGCGTTCGCGACGTCGCCCGCGCCGTCGGTCGCCCCCGATCTCGACGACACGCGCGCGGTGCCGTCGTTCACGCAGACCGAATGGGACGGCCCGCCTGCCGACGACGAGCGCGCGCTGACCGTGCATGTGTGGACGCCGACCGGTTCGTCGAAGGCGGAGGCGCATCGCTATCCGGTGATCGACCGCTACATCGCGGCGGTCGACGTCAACGGCGTGATCTCGACCGGGCACGCCGCGCTCGAATCGCCGGAGGGCATCTACATCAGCCTGTATCCCGCAGTCGAAATCGACCGCTCGCCGGACGAGTTCACGCGCATCCTGCGCGCCACGCGCGAGAACGACGTGCCGGGGCTGTTCCAGCCCGACTATGCGACCGAGTCGAAAGCGTGGTGTCCGTCGACCGTGCGCGTGCGCATCCGCAACTACGATCCGGCAAAACTCGCGGCGTTCTGGTCGACGTATCGGCAGAACACGACGTACAACCTGACGCACCGGAACTGCTCGAGCAGCGTGTCGAACGCGCTCGAAGCGGCGCTCGACGGCGCGGTGTGGCGGCTGAAGGGCGCGCGCGCCGGCTGGGGCGCATTCGTGCGCTTGCTGCTGACGCCCGAGCTGTGGGTCGCCGCACAAATCCGCAAACGCGCGGTGACGATGGCGTGGACGCCGGGCCTCACGCTCGACTACGCGCGTGCGCTCAGCGTGCTCGCCGATCCGCGGCCGTTCGCGTGGTGGAAGGTCGCGCGCTCGGCCGTGACGGCGATCATCGCGCTGCGCCGCGGGTGGCGCGAGCAGGACAACGAGGCGCTCGCGGGTGGCGGGTCGCGTACGGCTTCGGTGAAGTGAGCAGCCGCGGCTATGCGAGCAGCGTCAATGCATCCCGCAACGACAGCACGTTCGTGCGCGATTCGAATGCGGTCGCGAACAGATGTTCGTGGACGACGGGGTCCGGGTCGTAGCAGCAGTCCTTGACCGTGTACAGCCGGAAGTCCGCGTCGCTCGCATACGCGACCGAGGACAGCACGACGCCGGTCGACGCAATGCCGACCATGATCAGCGTGTCGATGTTTCGCGCGACAAGTCGCGCTTCGAGATCGGTGCCGAAAAAGACGCTCGCGCGCTGCGCGCCGATCACCGGTTCGTCGTCGCGCGGCCCGAGTTCCGGCGACGTGCGGTCGCCGACGAACAACCCGAGTCGCTTGATGCCCTGACCGTTCTTGTTCAGCGGACTGACTTCCGGATAGCCGGGGCTGAAGTCCAGATTCGCGAAATAGACGCGGACGCCTTTCGCACGCGCGGCGTCGCAGAGCGCGCGCGTATTCGCGAGCAGCATGGGCGCGACGGACGGGAACAGCCCGAGGATGTCGGTCTGGTAATGCATGACGAGCAGCGCGGTGCGTGCGGGGGTGAGGGCGGCGGGCGTGCTGTCGTCGGAAGGAGCGGCGGATCGGGCGGCGGGTGCGCGGTGCAGGGTCATATGCGATGGTCCGGTCGTCGTTCAGGCGTGTCGGGAGATGGAGCGCTTCGAAAACTCGCGCAGTCGGCCGAGCGTGCGCGGCGGCGGACTACGGGAATATAAATCGTCCAGCGTCGCGTCGGGTACTCGACACGTGCCGATTCCCTCATCCTCGATCAGGGGGGGCGTTGCCGGCCGCCGTGGTGGGCTTTGCAGCGCGATTCGGTCTACGCACTCATTTTTCCGCGTGCTGTTAAAGAAACAGTCGGAAGCGACCGTAAACGCCGTGATGAGAAAGAATCCGATTGTCCGGGGACTCGTCTTCGCACTGACGGGCACCCGCCCACCGCATCAAAAAATCGACCGCCCCGGATACGTCGTCAACCATTCCAACGCCAACGTTCCTGCGCTACGAATATATCAACTCGCAATGTGATTCCATCGGTACCGACGGACGGGCGAGTGCCGTGCTGCCTTCGGCGACCGAGTTCGGCCAAAAGCGGTCGTGGACCAACAACAGCAACAAGACATCCGCTAGGCAGGTCGAGTTCCGACAACGGACACGCACGTTTTCATGGCGATCCATTCTTCCCATCTGGCCGGTGTTTGTTACGACCGACCCCTCAATTTCCTGAAGATGAGCGGCATTGCGTCAGCATCCAGTCCGTCCATGTCAACCAGTCGCAGGGACTTCACCATGTCCAGCGTCGAACGCTTGTACTTCTTGAAATGCGGCGACTGGATATGTGCGTCGTACGCATCGTGGCTCGCATAAATTTCCACAATCTTGATGTGCGTCGGGCTATCCTTTTGAGCCATCGGAAAAATGCACACTACCCCCGGCTCGACGCGCATCGACGCCTCAGCCTCCTCGTTCAAGATGCGCCGATATGCTTCGAGATGCTGATTGAATATCTCGATTTCGGAGATACGGACTAACATTTTTGGCTCCTGCGCATGGACGTTACCGTGTTGCCCCAACGGCAGTACCCAACACATCACAACGAGCGCGAAGAGGATAAGGCGTCGGCGCTCGATGAACGGGTCCTTCATATCTATTTTCGCATTCGATATTCGTCCAGCGGCGGTACGTTCAACGGCGGCGGCGAGTTCGCAAGCTACCGCCATCGAACGTACCGCCGCTCGCGACATTCAGTTCCGCGGCACTGAAATCGTCGGCGGATGTTCCGGAAGCGGTGGCACGATGCCATCCACCGGATGGGGGACATACGGCGCTTCGAGCGCGGCGATTTCGTCCTGCGTCAGCGAGAAGTCGAGCGCGGCGATGGCGGTTGCCAGATGCTCGGGCTTCGTTGCCCCGATGATCGGCGCGGTGATCGCCGGCTTCGTCAACAGCCACGCCAGTGCGACGTGCGCGCGCGGCACATGGTGCGCCTCGGCGATACGCGCGACGACGTCAACCACCTTCCGGTCCTGGATTTCAGCGTTCCGATACATTTGCAGCGCAAAGGCATCATTCTGCGTGCGGCGCGTGGTTTCGCTCCAGTCGCGCGTCAGCCTGCCGCGCGCCATCGGGCTCCACGGAATGACCCCGACGCCCTGGTCGGCGCAAAGAGGCAACATTTCGCGTTCCTCCTCCCGATAGAGCAGGTTGTACTGCGGTTGCATGGAGATGAAGCGTGTCCAGCCGTTGCGTTCCGCGACGTGCTGCATTTTCGCGAAGCGCCATGCCTCCATCGACGATGCGCCGATGTAGCGGGCTTTGCCTGACTTCACTATGTCGTGCAGCGCCTCCATCGTTTCCTCCACAGGCGTGCCGTGGTCGAAACGGTGGATCTGGTAGAGGTCGACGTAGTCCATGCCGAGGCGGGTCAGACTGTCGTCGATAGACTGAAGCAGCGCTTTCCGCGAGAGAAACCCGGTATTGGGTGAATTGCGCCATGGAAAGAACGCCTTGGTGGCGACAACGACCTCTTCGCGCCGGGCCATGTCGTTGAGCGCTCGGCCCGTGATCTCCTCGGAGCTTCCGCCCGAATAGATATTGGCAGTGTCGAAGAAGTTGATGCCCGCCTCGAGCGCTTGCCGAAAAAACGGGCGGGAGGCCGCTTCATCGAGGGACCAAGGCTGGGGCAGGCGGGCGGGCTCCCCGTAGCTCATGCATCCCAGGCAAAGACGAGATACTTTCAGGCCCGTTCGGCCCAGATTGACATATTCCATGTTCACCTTCGAAGATCTATGATCACATCACGTCGATAGGCAGCCTGCGGCAGGCCCGTGGTTGACGATCTGTCCGGTGTCACCGCTACACGACAACCACGGACCGACACCGCGATAGACGCTGCCGAAGCAGTCAAGCGTCGCGCGACGCGAAAAGGGACTCCCAGCCGACAAACGGGCCGAGCGGAATGATCTCCCAGTCGATCAGGCCGACCTTGGCCAGCGGAAACTCGGCGAGCGCCTGTCTCGCGGCATCGATCGAATCGCTTTCGGCAATGATGGCGACGCCCGGGCGGTCCTGACGGAACGAGATTTCCCGCACGAAGCCCGTTTTATACAGATGCCACGCATGGCGCACTTCTTCGAGAAGATGGGGCTGATAGGCGTCCGGGCTGGCCCCCGGCAGCGGGACGTCGAGACAAAGCAATTTCATCGTGCGGCTCCTGGCTTGAACTGGCTGGTCACGTGAGCGACGCGCTCGCCCAGATGCGCAGCGGTATCGATATCGCTCTCGATGGGGGTGATGTCCGGTGATGCATCGTCCGATTGCGCCATCGCGCCTAGCCATCCGCCGACACGATTCTTCTCCTGCGGCGACTTGCCCGGGAAGATATCGAGGCCGACCCAGATCATCCCGTGCTGGGCGGCAAACAGCGCCATCGTGACGAGGGAATTCAGCTTGTCGCCGTGCATGGCGCCCGAATTCGTGAAGCCTGCGGCAATCTTGTTCCGCCACGACTGCGGGATCCACGCGGGCCGCGTCGAGTCCTCCATCACCTTTTTGAGCCTCGCGCTGACGGTGCCGTTGTAGGTCGGCGAACCGAAGATGATCGCGTCGCTCGCGGCGAGTTTTTCCCAGGGCGTATCGCCATCTGCAACGGCGATCAACTGCGCTTCGGCACCCGGCACGCGACGAACGCCGTCTGCAACGGCTTGGGCCTGTTTCGCGGTGTGGCCATAGCCACTGTCATAGAGGATCGTGATGAGCATTGAAGACTCGCAAGCTTCGGAAGGAGGGGCGATGTCCACCATTGTCACCAGCGTTATTCATTACGAGAAGTTCTGGCAGGGTTGAACCACCCTCAACTGCAAGTTTAGAATCCGGCTGCGCGACGACAGATCGGCGCGATGTCGGTCATGGAGGAAATGTGGATTCTTCGCAGCGTGTTCGAGCCATCATTTCTCTCGTCCAGGCTGTGGATGCGGGAAGTTTTGCGGCAGCGGCCCGACAATTGGGCGTGACGTCGGCTGCCGTGAGCAAGAACGTGGCGGGCCTCGAAAAGGCATTGGGTGTGCGGCTGATGAACCGGACGACCCGCACACTCAAACTCACCGAGGAAGGCGAGGCTTTTTTGCGCCACGCGCGCATCGCACTTGAAACACTGGATGCCGCGATCGATACGGTTTCCGCCCGGCGGGCCGAGCCGGCCGGGCGCGTGCGGATTTCGACGAGTGCCGCCTTCGGGCATAACCACGTGCTTCCGGCGCTGCCCGCGCTGCTCGCTCGCTACCCGGCGCTGTCGGTCGAGGTCGATTTCGACGATCGGGTCATCGATATTGTCCGGGACGGCTACGACATTGCGGTGAGAGGCGGCAACATCCCGGATTCCGCGCTCGTGACTCGCCCCATTTGTCGCTTGAATACGGTACTGGTAGCGTCTCCCGACTATCTGGCGAACCATGGCGTGCCCGAAACGCCGGATGCATTGCACGCGCACCGGCTCATTGCACGGCGATTCCTGAGCGGCCAGGTCGCGCCATGGAACTTCACGGGCGACGACAAAAGCATCACGACGATCGACCCCTCCGGCAAGGCAATGCTGACACTATCCGCACCGGAATCGCTGGTGCAGGCGGCGTGCGATAGCGTTGGCATCGCGGAGGTCGGGGTGCATCTTGCGTGGGATCGGTTGCGTTCCGGTGCGCTGAAGGTCATTCTCCACAGGTTTCACCATCCCGGAAGCTATGAGATGGTGATGCAGTATCCACACCGGGCGCTTGTCGCGCCACGAGTGCAAGTCACCGTGAAACATCTGCTGGAAGCGCTAACGGCGGATAGCAAATTGCATGTGCCTACGGATGCCTTGGATATCTATAGCGTGTAGCAGCCAGCCATCGTTCAGTGTGACCTCGGCTTGCATTATTAAACGTGTGGTTCCGCGTGGAAACTGCGTGTGCAGCATCGCGACGACCGGAAGTATTCATCGAGCGACCGCTGAAGATCTACAAACCGACGGGGCACGTCCGATGCGGTGAAGGGCGGCTCTGGGCCGATTGCTGCCGATGGCAGAATTCCCCATTGAGCGCTCTGGCGCGCGCCGACAGGAATCTGCCGCCGTCGCGCCACACGAGGCGTGCTTGACTTCGATGCTTCAAAAGATCGACCGCCCCGAATACGTCGTCAACCACTCCAACGCCAACGTCCCCGCCAACGAATTGCCGTTCGCATCGAGCCCCGGCGCCCACACGCAGACCGCCATCTCGCCGGGCAGCACCGCGACGATCCCGCCGCCGACGCCGCTCTTCGCCGGCAGCCCGACGCGATAGACGAAATCGCCGGCCGCATCGTACGTGCCGCACGTGAGCATCAGCGCCGACAGCCGTTTCGCCGAACTCGGATCGACGATCCGCTCGCCGGTCGCAGGCGCCACACCGCCATTCGCCAGAAACAACGCGGCGCGCGCGAGCTCGACGCAGTTCATCGCGATCGCACATTGACGGCAGTACGCATCGACGACCGTTTCGGGCGGCATCTGCATGTTGCCGAAGCTCGCCATGAAATGCGCCATCGCACGATTGCGCTCCGCGTGCTGCAATTCCGACAGCGCGACGCGCGAATCGTAGTCGATGTCGTTCGCGCCGATCAGCCGCCGCACGAATTCGACGAGCGCCGTCTCCGCCTTCACGAAGCGGCGGCACAGCACGTCGGTGACCACCAGCGCGCCCGCGTTGATGAACGGATTGCGCGGCTTCCCGCGCTCGCTTTCGAGCTGCACGAGCGAGTTGAACGCGGTGCCGGACGGTTCGCGGCCGACGCGTTCCCACAGCGCGTCGCCGAGCAGCTGGAACGCGAGCGTGCACGCGAACAGCTTCGAGATGCTCTGGATCGAGAAGCGCTCCTGCGCGTCGCCGACCGTGCAGACGTTGCCGTCGAGCGTGACGACCGCCATCCCGAACTTGTCGGCGGGCACTTTCGCGAGTTCCGGAATGTAGTCGGCCACGCGGCCCTGGCCGATCCAGGGGGCGAGTTCGGTATGGATGCGTTCGAGAATCGGTTGGTAGTTCATCAGATCAGGCAAGGGCGGCGCGCCGCCCGGATTCCGGCGAGCCCGTATGGAACCGTTTCGGCGTCGATTCGTCAAGCAGGCCCGCGTCGCGCCGCCTGTCCCCGATTTTGCCGATCGCGTCACCGGCGGTCCGCAAGCGCAGTATCATGCGGTACGTTTCGGCCGCGGGCCGGCAGCGGGCGCCGTCCGCACCGCCGCGGTTTCCCCGTACGAATTCACCGTTAGCCATGTCTTTCCGCATCCTGCTCGTCGAAGACGACGTCCGCCTGTCCACGCTGATCGCCGGCTATCTGCGCAAGAACGACTATGAAGTCGACACTGTGCTGCACGGCGATGCCGCGGTGCCGGCGATCCTGTCCACGCGTCCGGATCTCGTCATTCTCGACGTGAACCTGCCCGGCAAGGACGGCTTCGAGATCTGCCGCGACGCGCGGCAGCACTACGACGGCGTCATCATCATGGTCACCGCGCGCGACGAGCCGTTCGACGAGCTGCTCGGCCTCGAGATCGGCGCCGACGATTACGTGCACAAGCCGGTCGAGCCGCGCATCCTGCTCGCGCGGATCAAGGCGCAATTGCGCCGCGCGCCCGCGCGCGTCGCGGAAGGCGCGCCGCAGCCGGAGCGCTACACGTTCGGCAAGTTCTCGATCGACCGCACCGACCGCAGCGTCGTGCTGCCCGACGGCAGCACGCCCGATCTGACCTCGGCGGAATTCGACCTGCTGTGGGTGCTCGTCTGCCATGCGGGCGAAGTGGTGAGCCGCGACGACCTGATGCTGCAGCTGCGCGGCGTCGAATTCGACGGGCTCGACCGGACGATCGACGGCCGCATCTCGAAGCTGCGTCGCAAGCTGCGCGACGACGCGAGCAACCCGCAGCGGATCAAGACGATCCGCAGCAAGGGCTACCAGTTCAGCAAGCACGCATGGGAATGAGCTTGCGCGCGCTCGTCAAACCGCATCGGCGCGCGGCCGTCGCGCGCGGTAGCGGCAGCGGGGCGCCGCGATGATCCGTACGCCTCGCTCGCACCCGAACGCGCCGCGGCTGTCGCCGCTGCGCTACGTCAAATGGCGCTGGCTGCATTTCCGCCGCGCGTGGACCGACACGCGCTCGGACCGCATCCCGAGCTGGTCGCGCCTCTACCTGCGGACCTATCTGCATCTGCTCGGCCTCGTGCTGCTGACCGCGCTCGTGCCGGCGCTCGCGTTGTGCATCGTGCTGTCGCCGGAAGTCGTGTGGCATTCGTTCGACGCGCTGCCGGGCGACATCTGGATCGTGCTCGCGTTCGTCTTCGTCGCGCCGGCGCTCGCCGCGTACCGATGGATGCGGCCGGTCTGGTCGGATCTCGTGATGGTGCGCGAGCGCGCGATCGACTTTACCGGCGGCCGTTTCAATACGCGCGCGCGCGAATCGCGCAGCGTGATCATCGGTCCGCTCGCACGCACGCTGAATGCGCTCGCGATGCGGATGGAGCGGCTGATCGCCGCGCAGCGCGATCTGACGAACGGCATCTCGCACGAACTGCGCACGCCGCTCGCGCGCGTGCGCTTCGCGCTCGAGATGCTGCGCGAGCCGGGCTCGGAAGCCGAATACCGGAGCGCACTCGACAGCATTGCGCAGGACGTGACCGAGCTCGACGAGCTGATCGACATGAGCCTCACGTATGCGCGCCTCGAATACAGTTCGCTGCAGTCGAATCTCGAGATGACGGCGCTGGTCGCGTGGTTCGAGCATCAGGTGAGCGATGCGCAGCTGCTGTATCCGGAGCGGACGATCGAATCGCGGATCGCGATCGCGTCCGATCTGCGCGTGAAGATGGACCGGCGGCTGATGTCGTACGCGATGCGCAATCTGCTGCGCAATGCGAGCAAGTACGCGGCGTCGCGGATCGTCGTCGGGATCGCGCTCCATCACGGCAATATCGTCGTGTTCGTCGAGGACGACGGCCCCGGCGTGCCGGAGCACGAACGCGAGCGGATCTTCGACGCGTTCGTGCGGCTCGACCGCCGTACGGGCGGCTACGGGCTCGGGCTCGCCATCTCGCGGCAGGTGCTGCACGCGCACAACGGGCGGATCGCCGTCGTCGATCCGCTCGAGCTCGGCGGCGCGCGGTTCGAGATCAGCTGGCCGATCTAGGCGCGCGCCGTCGTCAGTAGGTTCGGCCGAGCTGGAAGTACAGGTTGTGGCGGCCGCCCGGCGCAAGCGCGACACCGACGTAGAGCGGCCCGAACGACGTCGTCAGGCTCGTGAAGAACGAATAGCTCTGCTTCAGCGGCCCCGCACTGACCGGGCTGTCGAGCGACCACACGTTGCCGAGTTCCGCGCTCGCGCCGACGAACAGCGCCTTGACCGGCGACGCGTTGAACGTCATCAGCTGGTTCATGTACGTGACCTGCCCGTACACGAGCGCGTTGCCGTTCAGCTGATCGGCCGCATACGCGGCGAGATGCTGGAAGCCGCCGAGCGTGAAGTCGAGCAGGTTGACCGGGCTGACGCCGCCGAAGCTCTTGCCCGCTTCGATGCTCGCGTTCACGCTGTGCCGCCCGAACTGCTGCGCGACCATCGCCTTGCCGAACACTTCCGTGTACTGCTGCGCTTCGCTCGACACGAACGAGCGCTCGACGCGCAGTTCGCCGAAATAGCCTTTGCGCGGGAATTGCGGATCGTCGAGCTGATCGATCAGCAGCCGCGCCCGCGCGCTGAGCTGGCGGCCGTTCGTGCCGTCGAACAGGAACGCGGTCGGTTCGCCGTTCGGGCCGAAGTCCGCGGGCACGTTGTAGTCCGGCGACGCATGGCCGTGCGCGTACGCGAGGCCGATCCGGAAATCGCCGAGCCGGCGGATCGGTATCCCGAAGTCGATGCCCGCACGCTCGGTCTGCAGCCGATACTGCGTGAGCTTGATGTCGTCGAGATACACGTTTGCGAAGCGGCGCTGGTACTCGGCGTACGGCGCGACGTACAGGCCGGTGCTCGCGGACAGCGGCTGGCGCAGTTCGACGCGCGCCGACTGGCGATCGCTGCCGAGCGTCGTGTCGGCGCGGAATTCGAGGCCCGATTCGGTCAGCCACGGCCGCCGATAGCCGAGGTGCAGCCGGAATCCGCCCTCGTCGGTCGAGCTGCTCGACATCCCGAGCCCGAACAGCAGGAAGTTCGGCCCCCAGTACTTCTCCCGCGCATCGATCACGAGCCGGTTCTCGTCGCCTTCGCTGATCACCTGCTGCGTGACGCTTTCGAAGTTGCCGCTCGTCGTCAGCGCGAGCAGATCCTTGCTGACGGCCTGCGGATCGTAGAGATCGCCGGGCCGCACGTGCAGCGCATCGTTGACGACGCGTTTCGGCACGCCGCCGTTCGTGCGGATGTCGATGCTCGTGATCCGGATCGGCGGCGGCAGCGGCTGCGCGTGCGCGGTCTTGTACGCCGCGTACTGCTCGGGCGTCAGCGCGAATCGCTTCAGGCGCGGCAGCGCGGCGGTGGCGGCGGCCGCCCCGGCGGCGATCGCCTGGTTCGCGCTCTGGAAATCGGTGAATGCGATCGTGCCGAGATCGGGCGTGAGCAGCACGTCCTCCGCGTGCAGTTGCTTGCGCTGCGACGTCACGTTCTGCCGGATCAGGATACCGACCATCTGCTGCATCACGTCCGCAGGCGAGGCGAGCGCATCGAGCGGACGCAGCGGCGAGCCGATGTCGACGGCGATCACGACGTCCGCGCCCATGCGCCGCGCGGTGTCGACGGGCAGGTTGCTGACGAGCCCGCCGTCGACGAGCGCGCGCCCGTTGATCTCGGCCGGCGCGAACAGGCCCGGCATCGCCATGCTCGCGCGGATCGCGAGCGGCAGCGAACCGTGGTCGAGCACGACCATCTGGCCGGTCTGCAGGTCGGTCGCGACCGCACGATACGGGATCGGCAGCCGGTCGAACGGCTGGTTGGTCGGCACCGAGGCGGTCCAGTCCGCGAGCAGCGCCTGCAACCGGTTGCCCTGCACGAGGCCGGCCGGCGCCTTCACGCCTTTGGCGCCGAAGCCGAGCGTGAGCCCGTTGATGTAATAGCGTTCGTCCTCGCGCCGGCTTTGCGGCAGGTCCGCACGCTCGGTCACGTCGAACGCGATGTCCGCGAGATCGATCTGCGACAGCCGTTTCTGCATGTCCTCCGCCGGCATCCCGCTCGCATACAGCCCGCCGACGACCGCCCCCATGCTCGTGCCGGCGATGCAGTCGATCGGAATCCGGTTGTCCTCGAGCACCTTCAGGACCCCGAGATGGGCATAGCCGCGCGCGCCGCCGCCGGATAGCGCGAGGCCGATCGACGGGCGGCCGCTCGGGCCGCCGTCGGCGACGCAGACGTGCGACGCTGCGCCGTCGGTCGGCCCGGAAGCGGTGGAAGCGGTGGAAGTGGCCGAAGTGGCCGAAGTGGAAGCGGGCGCGGAACCGGAAACCGAAACGGTCGCGGCGGTGCCCGCGGCGGGCAGCGGCTGCGCGGCGGCCGTAGCGCACCAGAGTGCGACGAGCATCGTGCAGAGGTGGCGCACCCCCGGCCGGCGGAAAGAGGCGGTCGCTGTCATTGTCATTGTGAAATACCTGACGGGAACGGGCGTCGGAGGCCTGCCGGGAGCAGGCAAGACCGAGAGATTAACGTGTTTTGCGCGCCCGGCGCGAGGGGCGGCCGGGTGTCGCACGCGCTCGGCCGCGCGTTTCCGGTCATTTCGTCGCGAAAAAATCATCAGAATTGCCTAAAGTATCGGAACGAATTGCCGCTAATGCCGGGAAGCGGCCGCGTGCGGGCCGGCCGCGCGCTCCCTTCGTCTACAAAGGCTCGATATGTCGACACCGCTGTTCGGAAAGTTGTTTGCGCAACCCGTTGCGATCGATCCGGGAACGGCGAGCACGCGAATCTATACGCACGATCGCGGCGTCGTGCTGAATCAGCCGTCGGTCGTCTGCTTCCGCAAGGCGGGCGGCGCCGCGTCGCGCTCGACGCTCGCGGCGGTCGGCGAGCTCGCGAAGGCGCTGCTCGGCCGCGAACCGGCGCATATCGAGGCCGTGCGGCCGATGCAGCACGGCGTGATCGCCGATGCGCACGCGGCCGGGCAGATGATTCGCCGGTTCATCGACATGTCGGACACGCGCTCGCGGTTCGGCCGCCGCATCGAGGTGACGCTCTGCGTGCCGTCCGATGCGACGGCGGTCGAGCGCCGCGCGCTGCGCGAGGCGGCGTTCGCGGCCGGCGTGTCGGAAGTCGCGCTGATCGACGAGGCGCTCGCGGCGGCGCTCGGCGCGGGGCTGCCGGTCACCGAGCCGGTCGGCTCGATGGTCGTCGACATCGGCGGCGGCACGACCGAAGTCGCGGTGATCTCGCTCGGCGGGATCGTCTATCGGGAGGCGATCCGCGTCGGCGGCGACCAGTTCGACGAAGCAATCGTCAACCACGTGCGCAGTCTGCACGGCGTGCTGCTCGGCGAGCAGACGGCCGAACACGTGAAGAAGACCATCGGCTCCGCGACGCGCGCGGTGCCGCGCCGGACCGCGCCGGCGGTCGGCCGCGGCGTCGAGGACGGCCTGCCGCGCGCGATCGAGCTGTCGAACCACGACGTCGCGGACGCACTCGCGGCGCCGCTCAAGCAGGTGATCGGCACGGTGAAGTCGGTGCTCGAGAACGCGCCGGCCGAACTCGTGACGGACATCGCGCATCGCGGCATCGTGCTGACGGGCGGCGGCGCGCTGCTGGCCGATCTCGAGCGGTTGCTGCGCGACGAGACGGGGCTGGACGCGCGCATCGCCGAGGATCCCGCTACCTGCGCGGTGCGCGGCGCGGGCGAGGCGAGAGGGCGGCTCGCGGTGCGCGCGCTCGGCTGACGGCCGCACGCGCCGCGCGGCGCCGGCAGCGGCCGCCATCGAGTGTCTTTCAAGCGGCCAACGGCGCACGCCTGCGCGTCGCGATACGGCCACGCGCGCTGCGCGCATGCATCGATCTGACCTATCCTGTGCGAAACACGCGACGTGCGCCGCGCGTCGCGCTTCGACACAGGAGCATCGATGGCGAATCACGACGAAGCAACGACCACCCAGGCGCCGCAAGTCGCGCCTGTTCCCCCGGCGCAAGCGTCGGGCCCCGTGTTCATTGCGCCCGAAGCCGATGCACAGGCGCCGGCGCGCAACAACCAGTACGTCCTGAAATCGGGTGACGCGTTCGTGGTCAGCGACGCGCTCGGCGACATCGGCGGCCGCGACGACGGCCTGTTCGTCGACGACATGCGCGTGCTGTCGACATGGCGGCTGACGTTCGGCGGCCGTGCGCCGTCGCTGCTGTCCGGCGCGACGAGCGCGGACAACGCGTCGTTCACCGCGCACCTGACGAACCGCCCGCTGCCGCCGCTCGGCGGCCGCGAGACGCCCGAGGGCGTGATCCATATCGAGCGGATGCGCGTGCTCGAGGGCGACGTGCTCTACGAGGCGTTGACGCTGACCAACTACGGCGCGACCGAAGCCGAAGTGCCGCTGTCGCTGTCGTTCGCGGCCGATTTCAAGGACATGTTCGAGGTGCGCGGCACGCCGCGTCCGAAGCGCGGCACGATTGCGGAGCCGTGCGTCGCCGAAGGCGCGGTGCGGTTGCGCTACGACGGTCTCGACGGCGTCGAGCGCAACGTCACCGTGCACTTCTCGCCGGCACCGGACGCGCTGTCGGTCGACCGCGCCGACTACACGCTGACGATTGCCGCGCAGGCTTGCGTGTCGATCTATCTGACCGTCGCGGCCACGGTCGGCGAGCGGCCGGGAGAAGCGCCGGGCTGCGGCCGCGTCGCGCTGCGCACCGCGCTGGTCGGCGTGCATCGCGCGATGCGCGCGCGGCGCGAGACGATGGCGCGCGTGCGGACCGGCAACCCGCTGTTCGACGCCTGGCTCGACCGTTCGCTCGCCGATCTCGGGCTGCTGACGACGCAGCTCGACACGGGACCGTACCCGTATGCGGGCATTCCGTGGTTTTCGACGCCGTTCGGCCGCGACGCGATCATCACGTCGCTGCAGATGCTGTGGCTGCAGCCGTCGCTCGCGCGCGGCGTGCTGCGCTTTCTGGCCACGCATCAGGCGCACGAGACGTCCGCGTTCCGCGATGCGGAGCCGGGCAAGATCATGCACGAGTTCCGCCGCAGCGAGATGGCGGCAACCGGCGAAGTGCCGTTCGCGCTCTACTACGGCGGCGTCGATACCACGCCGCTGTTCATTGTCCTCGCCGGCGCATACGCCGAACGTACGGGCGACGACACGCTGATCGACGAGCTGTGGCCGGCGCTCGAGAGCGCCGCGCGCTGGGTGATCGACAAGTGCGACCGCAATCCGTACGGGCTGCTCGACTATCAGCGCACGTCGGAGCGCGGCCTCGCCAATCAGGGCTGGAAGGACAGCCACGATTCGGTGTTCCACGCGGACGGCCGTTTCCCGGACGGCCCGATCGCGCTCGTCGAGGTGCAGGCGTATGCGTGCGCGGCGCTCGACGCGATGGCCGCGTGCTCGCGGCGGCGCGGCCACTCGGCCGATGCGACGCGCTACGCATTGCGTGCGAAGACGCTGCGCGAGCAGGTCGAAGCGTTGTTCTGGATGCCGGAGTCGGGCTTCTACGGCATCGCGCTCGACGGGCACGGCGACCTGTGCCGCGTGCTCGCATCGAACGCCGGGCACCTGCTTGCGTTCGGCCTGCCCGAGCACGCGCGCGGCGCGGCGGTCGCCGGCGTGCTCGGCTCGACGCTGTTCCAGACGGGCTGGGGCGTGCGCACGCTCGCGGCCGGCCAGCCGCGCTTCAATCCGATGGCGTATCACAACGGGTCCGTGTGGCCGCACGACAATGCGCTAATCGCGCGCGGGCTCGCGCGCTATGGCGACAAGACGGCCGCGGTGAACCTGCTCGGTGCGCTGTTCGAAGCGGCCGTGAGCTTCGAGATGCGGCTGCCGGAACTGTTCTGCGGATTTCCGCGCCGGCGCGGCGAGCCGCCGACCGCGTATCCGGTCGCGTGCCTGCCGCAGGCGTGGGCGGCGGGTGCGCCGTTCATGATGCTGCAGGCGTGTCTCGGCGTCAGCATCGATGCGGCGCGCCTGGAAGTGCGCGTCGAACGCCCGGCGCTGCCCGAAGGTGTTTCGTGGCTGCGCATCGACGATCTGCGCGTGGGCGAGGAGACCGTGTCGCTGACGTTCCGCCGCGTCGACGGGCAGGTCGTCGCGGCTGCGTCGGAGCCGGGGCGCGTGAACGTCGTCGCCGTGCTGTAACGGCGCCCGCGCGGGCGTGGCGCGATGACGCGCCACGTTCGCGCAGCGCGGCATAGAATCGACACATGACCGTTGAACCCACGCGGAGGAACACGATGGCGACCGACAACCGGCCGGACGACGGCGAGCACAAGCTCGAAAATCTCGAGGCGGCAGTCGACCACCTGCACAGGTCGATCGAATCGCAGAGCATCGCGGTCGGTGCCGCGAAGGGCATTCTGTTCAGCCTGATCGAAACGCTCGGCGCGCTGATCGGCGACCCGGACCTGCCCGAGCATGCGCGCTCGGGCTACGAAGCGCTGCGCGACAAGGCGAACGAACTGCGCGGCGGCCTCGAGCGCCATTGAGCCGCGCGGCTCCGCTGCCCGTTTCCGCGAAAACATCGCAAAACGCCGTCCGCTCAATGCCTTACGTGCGCGATGCGCAGGATATCCACAAGCTTGCCAACACAAACTGTGGAGAACCGGCATCGCGCGGCGCGCCCGCGCCGCGCATCGCACGCGAACCGCCACCCGCTGCCGCCGCGTTGACGCGCCGCGGCATCGCCGCAAATTCCCCCTTTGTATCAAGACGTTACAGCCCGCATCGACGGGATATCCACAGGCTTGCCAACAAAATCTGTGGACAAGCGCCGGCCGATTATGTCGCTTCAGCGTGGAATCCGGCGCGTCGCAACATCGCGCTCGGCCGTTGCCCCGCGCGCTGCCCGATGGCCGAGTCGGCGCCGTAAATCGTGCGCGATCAAGGGCTTAGCGCCCGGATACCCAGGATATCCACATCCTTGCCAACAAAATCTGTGGACAAGCGACGCGTCGCTCAGTCGGCATCCGCAGCTGCCGAGGCGGCCGCGGATGCCTCGGCCGTAATCCAGTCGCGAAACAGCGTCATCGCGGGCGTCAGCGATTTCGACTTCAGCGACGTGAGCCAGTAGCCGCCCGCGTGCACGTCGATGTCGAGCGGCCGCGCGAGCAGGCCGAGCTGCAGTTCGCGTTCGAACATGCAGGCCGGCGCGAGCGCAATGCCCACGCCCTGCATCGCCGCTTCGACCATCAGCCGCGACGAATCGAACACCGGTCCGTTGACGGTCCACGGTTCGAGCCGCGCGGCGTCGAACCAGCCGAGCCATTCGTCCGTGCGATACGAACGCAGCAGCGTTTCGTGCGCGAGATCGGCCGGCTGCGTGAGGCGGCGCGCGATGTCGGGTGCGCACAGCGCGGTGAGCGGTGCGTCGAACAGCCGCTCGTTGCGCGTGGCCGGCCAGTTGCCCTGGCCGAAGCGGATCGCGAAGTCGAGCCCTTCGGCGGCGAGGTCGACGACGTTGTTGTGCGTGCGCAGCCGCAGCTCCACGAACGGATGCGTATCGCGGAAGCGCTTCAGTCTCGGCATTAGCCAACCTAGGGCAAACGTGCCGACGACGCCGAGCGTCAGCACCTGCCGCAGCCGCCCGCCGTCGAACTGCTGGAGCACCGTCTCGATGCGGCTGAACGCATCGCTGAGCACGGGCAGCAGCGCGCGGCCTTCGTCCGTCAGATCGAGCCCGCGCGGCAAACGCGTGAACAGTGCGCAGCCGAGCCGTTCTTCGAGCGCGCGTACCTGCTGGCTGACCGCCGCCTGCGTGACGCTCAGCTCGAGGCCCGCGCGCGTGAAGTTGAGATGGCGCGCCGACGATTCGAACGCGCGCAGGGCATTGAGCGGAAGGTGAGGGCGGAGCTTGGCCATAAGGTTTTCTTTGGGCAGCGCTCAATTATCGTTGCTTGTCGGGTAACCGTAAAGTGACGATAGTGCTGTCTCGCCGGCCGGCATTTCCCATTCGTTTCGCGTTCCCTTTCATCACGAGACCTTCGCCATGACTCATTCATCTCAACGTCGAATCCTGTTGCTGGCTGCCGCGGCGGCGCCGCTCGCGTTGTCCGTCGGCGCATGCGCGGCGCGCGATGCGCCGACGGACAACGCAGCGTCGCCTGGCGGCGCGGCACCGGCATCGTTCGCCGCGCTCGAACGCGCGGCCGGCGGCCGGCTCGGCGTCTGCGCGATCGATACCGCGACCGGGCGGCGCGCGTTGCATCGCGCGGACGAGCGCTTCCCTTTCTGCAGCACCTTCAAGGCGATGCTCGGCGCGGCGGTGCTCGCGCAAAGCGTCGCGCATCCCGGCCTGCTGCAGCAGCGCGTGACGTACGGCCGGTCCGATCTCGTCAGCTACTCGCCGGTGACCGAGCGACACGTCGACACCGGCATGACGGTCGCCGAGCTCTGCGCGGCGACGATCCAGTACAGCGACAACACGGCCGCGAACGAGCTGATGAAGCTGATCGGCGGCCCGGCGGCGGTCACGGCCTATGCGCGCTCGATCGGCGACGACACCTTCCGGCTCGATCGCTGGGAGACCGAGCTGAATACCGCGCTGCCGGGCGATCTTCGCGACACGACGACGCCCGCGGCGATGGCCGCGAGCCTGCGCGTGCTCGTGCTCGGCGATGCGTTGCCGGCCGCGCAGCGCGCGCAGCTGATCGAATGGCTGCGCGGCAACAAGGTCGGCGACAAGCGTATCCGCGCGGGCGTGCCGACCGGCTGGCGCGTCGGCGACAAGACGGGCACCGGCGACTACGGGACGACGAACGATGTCGGCGTGCTGTGGCCGCCGTCGCGCGCGCCGATCGTGCTTGCCGTCTACTACACGCAGACGCGTGCCGATGCGAAGGCGAAGGACGACGTGATCGCGACCGCGACGCGGATCGCGATCGCGACGCTCGGCTGAGCGGCCGCCCGTGAATGAAGCATGCGCGCGCGGTGCCGCAGTCGTGATCTGCGCATCGAAACGTTGTGCAATCAACGACTTGGCGCGCGTATGCTCAGCCTATCCACATCCTTGCCAACAAAAAATGTGGAAAAGCGCATGACGATGCATCGCGCGCACCGGCCAAGCGATGCGTTGCCGCGTTCGCGGCGATTCGAATAAGGCGTTTCGGATCAAGCGCTTGAGCGCGGTATGCGCAGGCTATCCACACGCTTGCCAACAAAATCTGTGGACAAGCGCGCGGCGCGCGGCGGCGACGGTCGCCGCCGGGCGGCGTCACGTACGACCCGCGTGACGCATTTTCAGCGACGCGAACAAAGCGTTTCCGATCAAATGCTTGCGCGTCGTATGCGCAGCCTATCCACAAGCTTGCCAACAAAATCTGTGGGTAACCGCGCGACGTGCTGGGCCGCGTTGCGGCATCGCGATGCGCGATGCGGCGCGTCGATGCGGATCCTGGCGTGCGCGCGTGCGTCGTCTGCATCACGCGTGCCAATGTCCGTCGGATCAACGGCTTAGCGACGCGATGCGCAGGATATCCACAAGCTTGCCAACAAAATCTGTGGACAAGCCGTCACGCCGGCTCGGGAAAACGTACCGATACCGTGAGCCCGCGTCCGCCGTGCGTCGTGCCGAGCGCGACCGTCGCGCGATGCTGCTCCGCGATCCGCTTCACGATCGACAGGCCGAGCCCGCTGCCCGACGACGTCGCGGCCTGCGCGCCTTCGCCGCGATAGAAGCGCTTCCATACGTGCGCGCGTTCGGCTTCCGGGATGCCGGGGCCGTCGTCGGCGACTTCGAGCACGGGCGTCGTGCCGTCGTTGCGCGCGCACACGTCGACGCGTGCGCCGTCGCCCGCATAGCGGATCGCGTTGTCGACGAGGTTGTTCAGCAGCACGCGCAGTGTGTCGGTATGGCCTGCGACGATCACGGGCGACGACACGATCGCGCCGAGATTGATGCGGTGCGCATCGGCGACGCGCGCGCGATCGGCGACCACCGACCGGCACAGCGCCGCGAGATCGACCGGTGCGAAGGCGGCCGCCTGCGCGTCGGGTTCGAGGCGCGCGAGCGTCAGCAACTGCTCGGCGAGATGGCCGAGACGCGTCGTCCCCGCATGGATCTGCGCGAGGATCCGCTCGCGCTCCTCGGCCGTGGCCGCACGCCGCAGCAGCTGCGACTGGATCGACAGGCCCATGATCGGCGTGCGCAGCTCGTGCGCGGCATCGGCGATGAAGTGCCGCTGCAGCGTGAACGAGCGGTCGAGCCGCGCGAGCAGGTCGTTGATCGCTTCGGCAAGCGGGCGAACCTCGTTCGGCATCGCCGCCACGTCGACGGGTTCGAGGTTGCCGGCATTTCGGCGCCGGAGGCCGGCCGCGATCGTGCGCAGCGGCCGCAGTCCGGCGCCGATGCCGAACCACAGCCCGATCGCGAGTACCGGCAGCATCGAGAACACCGGCCACAGCAGATGCACGGCAATGCCGGCGATCGCCTCCCAGCGCGCGTGGCGAGCCTGCGCGAGCCGAATGGTCGTGCCGCCGCGCTGCGTCACGTACGTGCGCCACGGCTGGCCGTCGACGTCGACGCTCGCGGTCCCCGCATGCGCGGGCGGCGGCAATGCGACCTCGCGATCGGTCGTATAGACGAGCGTGCCGTTGCGCCAGACCTGCAGCAGCACGGCGTCGGGGTCGTCGGCCTTGAACGCGTGCTTGTCGTCGGCGCGGTCGCGGAACGACAGTTCGCCGTTCGGCCCGACGACGATCTGTTTCGAGATGCTGCGCATCTGGTCGTCGAGCAGATCGTCGAGCTCGCGCAGCGCGCCCCAGTACGTGCCGGCGCTCGCCGCGAGCCCGATCACGCATGCCGCCGGCAGCAGCCACACCAGCAGGCGGCGCCGCAGCGACACGCCGCGCCAGCGCGCGATCGCGCGTTGCAGGCGCGTCATGTGCCGTCACCGATCCGATAGCCGACGCCGCGCACCGTGCGGATCATGTCGTGGCCGAGTTTCTTGCGCAGGTTGTGGATGTGCACCTGCACGGCGTTGCTCTCGATTTCCTCGCCCCAGCTGTACAGCCGTTCCTCGAACTGCTCGCGTGAAATCACGGCGCCGGGCTCGCGCATCAGCTCGTGCAGCAGCACGAATTCCTTCGGCGACAGCGGCACCTCGTCGTCGTGCAGCCACACCTGATGCTTGACCGGATCGAGGCGCAGCGCGCCGATCGCGAGCGTCGTCTGCGCGCGGCCGGCATGGCGCCGGTTCACCGCGCGGATGCGCGCGAGCAGCTCCTCCAGCTCGAACGGTTTGACCAGATAGTCGTCGGCACCGCTGTCGAGCCCGGCGATGCGGTCCCGCACGCCATCGCGTGCGGTGATGATGATCGTGGGCAGCGTCTCGTCGCGGCGGCGCAGCGACGCGAGCACCGCGAGGCCGTCGCGGTTCGGCAGCCCGAGATCGAGCAGCAGCAGGCCGTAGCCGGTGGAGCGCAGGGCAAGCGACGCGGCGTCGCCGTCCTTTACCCAGTCGACCGCGAAGCCTTCCTGTTTCAGCCCCTGTTCGAGCCCGCTGCCGATCAGCGGATCGTCCTCGACGAGCAGTACGCGCATGTTCGATGTAGGTCCTGGAGGGCGCCGTGCGCCCGGACCTCCATGATAAGCGCGCGCATCTTAGGTGCAGCTTAATGCGCGCGGTCCTACTGCGCGCCAGTCGTTTAGGACCTGTCCTATGCGGCGCCTTGTCGCTTCGGCAGCGCATTCAGGTTTGCTTAATCTTACGGTCCGTAATCTTGGCGGGCCGCGTTCGTGTCGAGCGCGGCGTTACATCGAAGAAGAGGAAAGCAATCATGAAACATCTGGCCGCAATTCTGACCGTCGCGCTCGCTGCGCTGCCCGCCGTCGGTCATGCGCAATATACGGGGCCGTCCGCGCTCGCGCCGACGACGGTGAAGCAGCTGCTCGCGAACGGCCGCGACGATCAGCACGTGCAGCTGCAGGGGCGCATCGTCAAGCACCTCGGCGGCGAGGACTACGAGTTCGCCGATGCGACCGGTTCGATCGTCGTCGAGATCGACGACAAGCTCTGGATCGGCAACCCGCCCGTCGGCGACAAGAGCGAGGTCAAAGTCATCGGCGAATTCGAGCGCAAGTGGTCGGGCCGCGTGAAGGTCGATGCGGATCGCGTCGAAGTGCTGCGCTGATCGCCGCGCGGGGCCGGTGATACCATGAGCGACCGGTTCCCGCTTTCATCACGATGGCCGACAATTTCGACGAACTGGCGTCCCGAATCCGGGCGCAATTTTCCGAGCTGAGCCCGCAATTCCAGGCGGGCGCGGCGTTTCTGCTCGATCATCCCGAAGAAGTGGCCATGTCCTCGATGCGCAAGGTCGCGCAGCGTGCGCAGGTGCAGCCTGCGTCGCTCGTGCGGCTCGCGCAGCAGTTCGGCTTTCCCGGCTGGAACGAGCTGCGCGATCTGTGCGTCGCGCGCGTGCGCACGCGGCCCGAGCCGCTCACGCAGCGCGCGCGCTCGCTCGTACGGCCCGATGCACAGGCGTCGCTCGCGCACGATCTGCTCGCCGCGCAGCAGCAGAATCTCGTCGCCACCGCCGCGCACAACGAGCACGCGCTCGCCGATGCCGCGAAGCTGATCCGCAAGGCATCGCACGTCCATGTCGCCGGGTTCCGTTCGTGCTATCCGGTCGCGTTCGGGTTCGTGTACGGCTATCGGCTGTTCCGCCCGTCGGTGTCGCTGCTCAACGGTGTCGCCGGGTCGCTCGAAATGGAGTTGCGCGCGATCGGCAAGCACAGTGCGACCGTCATCGTCAGCTTCGCGCCGTATTCGGCCGAAGCGACGCGCGTCGCGCAGGCCGCGAAGGCGCAGGGCAGCCGCGTCGTCGCGATCACCGACAGCGCGGTATCCCCGATCGCGCTGCATGCCGACGCGCAACTGATCTTCACGCACGACAGCCCGTCGTTCTTTCCGTCGCTCGTCGCCGCGCATGCGGTGGCCGAGGCGCTCGTCGCGCAACTGCTCGCGCTCGAGGGCGGCGGTGCCATCGCCGAACTCGAGCGCGCCGAAGCCGAACTGCACGCGAAGGGCGCTTACGTCGTTTGACTTCGGCGGCGGCCGCTGCGCACGCCGTGCTTGTTTCCGCGACGCTTCAGCGCACAGCGAAACGTCGTCGCATCGTGCGCGCGTATGCTGACGTCTCCGATTCCGAGGAGACGACGATGCCGCATGCTGCTCACCAGACCCGTCACGCCGAAACGTTCCGTGCGCTGCACGCGCGCGCCGGCGCATTCGTCATTCCGAATCCGTGGGACGCCGGCACCGCGCGGCTGCTCGCGATGGCCGGCTTCCCCGCGCTCGCGACGACGAGCGCCGGCTATGCGTATTCGCGCGGATTGCCCGACAACGCGATCGGCCGCGACGCGATGCTCGAGCACATTGCCGTGATCGCCGCCGCCGGCGGGCTGCCGGTCAGCGCCGACCTCGAAAACGGTTTTGGCGACGCGCCCGAGATCGTCGCCGAGACGATCCGGCTCGCGGCGGAAGCGGGTGCCGTCGGCGGATCGATCGAGGACGCGACCGGCCGTGCCGACGCGCCGATCTATCCGCGCGACGCGGCGGTCGAACGGATCGCGGCCGCCGCCGCGGCGGCACGCGCGCTGCCGTTTCCGTTTACGCTGACCGCCCGCTGCGAAAACTATCTGAACGGCAGGCGCGATCTCGCGGACACGATCGCGCGCCTCGTCGCGTATCGCGACGCGGGCGCCGACGTGCTCTATGCGCCGGGCTTGACCGATCCGGCCGACATCGAGGCCGTGACGCGGGCCGTGCAGGTGCCCGTCAACGTCGTGATGGGATTGCAGGGCGCGGCGCTGAGCGTCGATGCGCTGGCGGCGCTCGGCGTGAAGCGCATCAGCGTCGGCAGCGCGCTCGCGCGTGCCGCACTCGGTGCGTTCGTGCGCGCGATCGGCGAGATCACGCATGCCGGCACGTTCGAATTCGCCGCCCACGCGGTACCGTCGCGCGATCTCGATCGCTGGTTTGCGGCGTCCGGCAATCCGCCGGTCGAATTCGAACCTTAATCGGCCCGAAAAATCGTTTTCAGCAAAAACTTCATTGCCGATAATCGGCACACATCGCGCGATATTGAAACGATGCGAATCGGCGCGGCAGCGCGTTTTCCCGTGCTGTCGCGCGCTGCTCCATGCGTGCCGGCCGCCGGTGCGCTCGACGGGCGTGTCCGGTTTGAAACACGGGAGTTGCCGGTTATTTTCCGGATTGGTAATCTGCGCGACAGAGAAATAACCGGTCGGCAAGCGGCCGGAAAATCAATATATAAAAAAGTCCTGAGAGAGCCATGACGATCCGAGAAAATCACCGCAGCCGATTTCGTATCGGCGACGTCGTCACGCTGAAAACCGGCGGTCCGCGCATGACAGTCACGTATGCGGGGCCGGTCGTGTTCGACGACGCCGACTGGCTGATCTGCCAGTGGTTCGACGAAGCCGGGCATTTCCGGCAGGAAATGTTCCATCACCAAACCGTCGTGGCCGAGCCGCGCGCCATCTCGGCCGGCCGCGCGCGCATGCGGATGCACGCGAGCCGCTGCCGGTCGGCGGCGTAGCCGGTTCGCCTGCGGACCGCAGCGCGTGCGCGCCGCCGTACGGCGACATTTCAGACGAGCCCGAAACAAGCGGCGGCCGAGCGGCCCGATACTGCGGACATGAACCCGACCGATCCGATTGCCGCGGTCATGCACCGCGATCCCTATCCGTATTACGCCGCGCTCCTCGACGGGCCGCCGCTCGCGTACGACGCGTCGCTCGGCCTGTGGGTCGCGACGCGCGCGGCGAGCGTCAGGGCCGTGCTCGGCCATCCGGCGTGCCGCGTGCGTCCGCTCGATCTGCCGGTGCCGCCCGCGCTGCGCGGTACGTCCGCCGGCGCGCTGTTCGGCGAACTCGTGCGCATGAACGACGGCGCGCTGCGGCATCAGGTGCCGAAGCAGGCGCTGCACGCGGCGCTTGCGCAGATCGACGTGCAGGCATCGCGCGGGCGCACGGCGACGCTTGCCGCCGCGCAGTTGCCCGCGCTCGACGATCCCGGTGCGCTGAATGCATGGTGTATCGCCACGCCCGTTCGGGCGGTGGCCGACCTGCTCGGTTTCGACGAATCGCAGCTTGACGACATCGCCGCATCGGTCGTCGATTTCGTCGCCGCGCTGTCGCCGCTGTCCGACGCCGCATCGCTTGCGCGCGCGAGCGACGCCGCGCGACAGTTGCTCGACCGGATGACGGTGCGCGTCGCGCAGTCGCATGCTCGGGACGGCACGCTGGTGTCTGCGGTCAAGGACGCGGCCGCGGAAGCGGGGTGGCACGCGAGCGGTGCGCTCGTCGCGAACCTCGTCGGGCTGCTGTCACAGACCTGCGAAGCGACGGCCGCATGGCTGGCGAACGCGATCGTCGCGTGGCATCGCCAGTCTGCGGAATCGGTGTCGCCAGCCGACGTGCCGGACGATGCGACGCTCGACGCGTTCGTCGCGGAAGTCGCGCGTTTCGAGACACCGGTGCAGAACACGCGACGCTTCGTCGCCGCGCGCACGACGCTCGAAGGCGTGACGCTCGACGCGGGCGCGGCGATTCTCGTCGTGCTCGCCGCGGCGAACCGCGATCCGGCCGTGCATCGCGATCCGCATCGCTTTGTGCCGGCGCGCACGCCGGGCCCGGACTTCGGCTTCGGCACGGGGCCGCATCAATGTCCGGGCGCGCGGATCGCGCGGGCTGTGACGGTGGGAGCGTTCGGGGCGCTGTTGCGCGCGGGCGGCTGGCCGCCGCGCGAAGCGCTGAAGTGGAGCTACCGCGCGTCGGCCAATATCAGGATGCCGAAGTTCGACGCGGCGCGATGACGGGAAGCCGGTTCAGCGGCACCCCTGTTTTTCCGCCCATCGTTCCTGTGCGGCGACGCGGCGCTGCACGCGTTCGACGAGGCCCGTCGAAAACGTGCGCATGCTGATGCCGCGGCGTTTCGCGAGGATCGTCTGCGCGACGTCGACCTGCGGATTCGGCTGGCAGGCCCAGTACAGCGTGATCAGCCAGCCGATGCCGGTCCAGCCGAACAGCGCGTTGAACACGGCGACGATCAGCTTGTCGTGCCGGCCGCGTCGATCGGCGACGATCGCGGGCAGGAAATAGAGCGCGATCGCGACCACCGACCCGGCGACTTGAATCAGGACTTCGTTCTGCATGGTGCTGCTCCGTCCGAACTGCAATGAGGCCGATTGTCGCGCTTTTTCCGTTCACGTGCCGGCAATTGATTGTTGCGTTTTCGATCACGGTCGCGGCGAATCGGCCGTTTCGGATCGCGTATCGTTGCTCAGCGCGAAACCTTCGTCGCGCCAGCCCGTGATGCCGCCGATCATCAGCTTGACCGGCCGGCCGAGCCACGCGAGGCGGCTCGCGGCGCGTGCGGCGCCGTTGCAGTGCGGCCCCGCGCAGTAGACGACGAACAGCGTGTCGCGCGGATACCCGGCCAGCTTGCCCTCCACGATCTTCCGGTGCGGCAGGTTCAGCGCGCCGGGCACATGGCCGGCCGCGAACAGCTCGGGGCTGCGGACGTCGAGCAGCACGAAGTCCGGCGCGCCGGACGCGAGCGCGTCGTGGACGTCCCAGCAGTCGGTCTCGAAGCGCAGCGACGCGTCGAAGTGGGCGAGCGCGGCGGCGCTGTCGGCGGCAGGAACGTCGGTCACGAAAGACATGGGCAGGTTCTCCTCGAAAAGGGCGCGATGTGCGCGATCGGAGGCCAGTATCGCGGTTTCGCGCGCCGCGCGGCAGTGGCGCGATCGACAAGTTCCGGTAACATCGCGTCATGAAAAATCATCGCGTCGTCGCGCTGGCCTACGACCGGCTCTGCACCTTCGAATTCGGCTGCACGGTCGAACTGTTCGCGCTCGACCGTCCGGAACTCGGCGTCGACTGGTACCGCTTCGCGGTGTGCGCGAGCGAGCCGGGGCCGGTGCGCGCGGCAGGCGGCATCACGGTCGCCGCGCCGTACCGGCTCGCGATGCTCGATCGCGCAGACACGATCGTGATCCCCGGCTGGCGCGATGCGGACGAACTGCCGCCGGAACCGCTGCTGAAGAAGCTGCGCGCCGCGCATCGTCGCGGCGCGCGGCTCTGTTCGATCTGCTCGGGCGTGTTCGTGCTGGCGGCGGCCGGCGTGCTCGACGGCCTCACCGTGACGACGCACTGGCGCTACGCGGAGAAGCTGCAGGCGCGCTATCCGGCGCTGCGCGTGAATCCCGACGCGCTTTACGTCGACGAGGGGCAGATCATCACGTCGGCCGGATCGGCGGCCGGCCTCGACATGCTGCTGCATCTGGTGCGACGCGATCACGGCGGTGCGATCGCGAACCGCGTCGCGCAGCGTCTCGTGCTGCCGCCGCATCGCGACGGCGGACAGGCGCAGTTCGTGCCGCGCCCCGTTGCGCCGGGCGGCACCGACCGGCTCGCGAAACTGATCGACTGGATGCGCGCGCACGCGGCCGAGCCGCATACGCTGGCATCGCTCGCCGCGCAGGCCGCGATGAGCCCGCGCACGCTGCAGCGGCAGTTCGCGGATGCGACAGGGATGTCGCCGCTCGCGTGGCTGATTCGCGAGCGCGTGAATGTCGCGAAGGATCTGCTCGAAACGCATCCGGCGCTGTCGCTCGCGCAGGTTGCCGCGCGGGCAGGCTTCGGTTCGGAAGAATCGCTGCGCCGGCATTTCCGGCGCATCGCGGCCACGAGTCCGGCCGCTTATCGGCGCGGCATGGATCGCGGCGCGCGACGCTGGGACGCCTGACGACCGCGTGGCGCCGCGCGCGCCGACCGCCCGCGCAGCGCGCCGCCAAGCACCCGCAAACGGCCGCCGCAGGCGGAGCATCGGCGTATCATCTGGATTTTCGTCAGCCCGATCCAGGCACCCACCATGACCTCCGTCGACACTACCCCCGTCCTCGACCATGACAAGCTCGTCACCTTTATCGAGCGCAAGTGGAACGATGAAATCCTCCACGCCCTGACCGACTACATCGCGATTCCCGCGAAGAGCCCCGCATTCGATCCCGACTGGGCGAAGCGCGGCTATCTCGAGCGTGTCGTCACCGACGCCGCGCAGTGGGCCGAACGCCAGCCGGTGAAAGGGCTGAAGCTCGAGATCGTCCGTCTACCGGGCCGCACGCCCGTGATCTTCTTCGAGACGCCCGCGACGCGTTCGGGCAGCACCGACACGATCCTGCTGTACGGCCACCTCGACAAGCAGCCCGAATTCGACGGCTGGCGCGCCGATCTCGGCCCGTGGACGCCGAAGTTCGAGAACGGCAAGCTGTACGGCCGCGGCGGCGCGGACGACGGCTACGCGATCTATGCGAGCCTCGCGGCGCTCGGCGCGCTCGACGAGCAGGGCGTCGAACGGCCGCGCTGCGTCGGCCTGATCGAAACCTGCGAGGAATCGGGCAGCTACGACCTGCTGCCGTACGTCGACGCGCTGCGCGACCGGCTCGGCCAGGTATCGCTCGTCGTCTGCCTCGATTCCGGCGCCGGGAACTACGACCAGATGTGGCTGACCACGTCGCTGCGCGGGCTCGTGTCCGGCGACCTGCAGGTCGAGGTGCTCGAGGAAGGGATTCATTCGGGCGTGTACGGCGGCATCGCGCCGTCGAGCTTCCGCGTCATGCGTCAGCTGTTCGAACGTCTCGAGGACGCGAAGAACGGCAACCTGCTGCCGCGCGTGTTCCATTGCGAGATTCCGGCCAGCCGCCTGCGCGAGGCCGACGCGGCCGCCGCGATTCTCGGCGACGCGGTGTGGAAGGGATTGCCGTGGGCATGCGGCGCGGACGGCAAGCCGGTGCTGCCGACCACGACCGATCCGCGCGAGGCGCTGCTGAATTCGACGTGGCGGCCGTCGTTGTCGGTGACCGGCGCGGCGGGCCTGCCGGCGCTGGCCGATGCGGGCAACGTGCTGCGGCCGCGCACCGCGTTCAAGCTGTCGCTGCGCCTGCCGCCGCTCGTCGACGCCGCCCAGGCCGTGCAGCAGCTGAAGGAACTGCTCGAAGTCGATCCGCCGTACAACGCGAAGGTCACGTTCAAGCCCGATGCCGGCGCGGCCACCGGCTGGAGCGCACCCGATCTCGCGCCGTGGCTCGCGTCGTCGCTCGACGCCGCGTCGCGTCGCCACTTCGGCGCGGACTGCGCGTATATGGGCCTCGGCGGCACGATCCCGCTGATGAACGTGCTGCAGGAAGGCTTCCCGTCCGCGCAGTTCATGGTGTGCGGCGTGCTCGGGCCGAAGTCGAACGCGCACGGGCCGAACGAGTTCCTGCACGTGCCGTATGCGAAGAAGCTCACGGCGGCAGTGGCGGACGTGATCGCGTCCGCGCGCTGATGCGCTCGCGGCGGCCCGGGCGTCGGGCCGCCGCCGTCTGCCGTTCGATTCGTTTCATTCACTCCCCTCGTCCCGACGGAGACGCCGATGACCGTGCCGCCGACTGCCGACACCGACCTGCTGCGCATGGGCGCCGATCCGCTGCATGCCTTCGTCGCCGCGCTGTGGGAGCGGGCCGGCAGTCACGCACGCGAAGCGCGGCTCGTCGCCGATCATCTGGTCGGCGCGAATCTCGCGGGCCACGATTCGCACGGGATCGGCATGATCCCGAACTACGTGGCGGCGTGGCGCGAAGGAGGGCTGCGCCTGAACGGCCATGCCTCGATCGTGCGCGACGGCGGCGCCGTGCTGACGATCGACGGCGGGCGCGGCTTCGGCCAGGTCGTCGCGTTCGAGGCGATGGTCGAAGGCATCGAGCGCGCGCGGCGCATCGGCATCTGCGCGATCGGCCTGCGCGAGGTCCATCATCTCGGCCGGATCGGCCACTGGGCCGAGCAGTGCGCGCGTGCGGGCCTCGTATCGTTTCACTTCGTCAACGTGCCGGGCGACCTGCTCGTCGCGCCGCTGCACGGCACCGATGCGCGTTTCGGCACGAATCCGTTCTGCGCCGCGTATCCGCGCGCCGGCAAGCCGCCGCTGCTGCTCGACTTCGCGACGAGCGCGATCGCGTACGGCAAGACGCGCGTTGCCTACAACCAGGGCCGGCACGTGCCGGCCGGTTCGCTGATCGACCATCGCGGACAGCCGACCGACGACCCGGCCGTGATGCACGTGCCGCCGTTCGGCGCGCTGCTGCCGTTCGGGCTGCACAAGGGCTATGCGCTCGCGGCGATGTGCGAAGTCTTCGGCGGTGCGCTGGTGGGCGGGCATACGACGTATGCCGAAACCGTGCAGAAGACGAGCGCGATCGTCAACGGGATGCTGTCGGTGCTGATCGACCCCAATGCATTCGATGCGGCCGATGCCGCGCGCGAAGCCGACGCGTTCGTCGACTGGGCGAAGGCGTCGCCGCCGGCGGGCGACGAGCCCGTGCGCGTGCCGGGCGAACCCGAGGAAGCGAGCCGCGCCGCGCGCACGGCAGCCGGCATTCCGGTCGACCGCGCGACGTGGCGGCAGATCCGCGACAGCGCAGCCGCGGTCGGCTTCGACGAAGCGGAGCTCGATGCGTGGACGCAGCGCTGCTGCGTCGGCGCCTGAGCAGGCACACGCGATGAGCTGGCAGGCGGAGAAGGCACGCGGCGACGAGATCGCGTATCAGTTGTCGAGTCTCGGCGCGGTGACGGTCACGCGATTGTTCGGCGGCGCGGCGCTGCGGCTCGACGGTGTGATGTTCGGCTTCGTCGCGCGCGGTTCGCTGTTTCTGCGTGTCGACGACGTGAATCGCCCCGCGTTCGTCGCGGCCGGCATGGGGCCGTTTTCGTATGCGGGGCGTACGCGGACCGTCGCGCTCGACGGCTATTACGAAACGCCGGCCGACGTGCTCGAGGATGCCGGCGCGCTGTTCGACTGGTGCCGCAGCGCGTATCGCGCAGCGCTGCTCGCCGGGCCGCCGAAGGGGCGCACGCGCGCGGCACCGAAAGCGAAGCGCGTGACGGCGCGCAAGCGCACGTGATCGCCGTCGCGTCTGCTGTTTTCGTCGCTTTCGCTGAAACTCGCTGAAGCGCGCGCGTGCCCGCACTTGCCAGGTCGCTCGGCCAACGCGGCCCGCATCGGCGATCGAGCGGTGATGGGCCGCGCTTCACAATGACGGCCGCGCCGTTTATGATCGGCGCGGGCCGCTCCCGACGCAGCGGCGCGCCCATGCCGGCCGCGCAGCCGGCCCGCGAACGGCGCATCGAACGCCGCGCGGACGTCTTTCCCCCAATGACCCTTCCAGACGGAGACAGCCGATGCTGGTCCTGATTGCCGGTTTAGCGATCTTCCTCGGTGTGCACTCGATCCGGATCGTCGCCGAAGGCTGGCGCGCCGCGATGATCGCGCGATTCGGCGCCAACGGCTGGCGGGCCCGTTTTTCCATCGTGTCGATCGTCGGCTTCGTGCTGATCGTCCGCGGCTACGGCCTCGCGCGCGAGAACGCGGCGCTGCTGTGGGTGTCGCCCATCGGTGTGCGTCATCTGACCGGCATGCTGACCGCGATCGCGTTCGTGCTGCTCGCCGCCGCGTATGTGCCGCGCAATCGCATCAAGACGCTGGTCGGGCATCCGATGGCCGCCGGCGTGATGGTCTGGGCGATCGCGCATCTGCTCGCGAACGGTACGTTGCATGCGGTCGTCCTGTTCGGCGCGTTCTTCGTGTGGTCGCTCGCCGACTTCGTCGTGTTGCGCGCGCGCGATCGGCGCGATGGCGTCCGGTATCCGGCGGGCGGCCTCGCCGGCGACGTCGGCACGGTCGTCGCCGGGCTCGTCGCGTGGGCGGTGTTCGCGTCGTTCCTGCACGGCTGGCTGATCGGCGTGCGGCCGTTCGGTTGAGCGGCCTCTGGCGCGTTCGCGCGCTTGCGCGGAAGGGCTCATCCGCGTCGCCTGGCGGCGCGCCGGCAGGCGACCATCGCCGCCGTGCCGCCGCGCCGTCTCAGATCGGCTTGACGAACAGCGCGACGGTCAGCGCCGCGCCGATACAGACGATCGCAATGCGCAGCATGCGTTCGTTGACGCGATGCAGTGCCCACGTGCCGAGCAGGCCGCCGACCACGGCGCCGCCGCCGAGCGCGAGTGCTGCGCCCCAATGCAGCTGCGGCGACGTCACGAACAGCACGACGGCCGACGCATTCATCACGCCCGCGAGCGCATTCTTCGTCGACGTCGCGTGACGTGGCGACAGGCCCGCCATCGTCAATGCGGCCATCATCAGGAAACCGATGCCGCCGCCGAAATAGCCGCCGTAGATTGCAATCAAAAACTGCGAGATCGCGGCCGCGACAGGGCCGATATGCGCGGCTTCGCCGGCCGGCCGGCGAAAGAAGCTGCCCCACGCGAACAGCACCGTCGCGAACAGGACGAGCCACGGCACGAGCCGCGAGAAGATCGACGACGGTGTTTTCAACAGCAGCAGGCCGCCGAGTGCGCCGCCGACGACGCTGATCGCGAACAGCGCACGAAACGGCAGCTTGCCGGCCCCGCGCACCATACGGCGGCTCGCCCAGCCGGTAGCGACCTGCGCCGGGAACAGCGCGACTGTCGACGTGATATTCGCGGCGAGCGGCGACATGCCGAACACGATCAGCGCCGGCAGCGTGACGAACGAGCCGCCGCCCGCCAGGGCGTTTTGCAGACCGGCCCACAGACCGGCGAGGATGACGAGCGCAAGCACGATGGATGAACCCGAATGCCGAGAGTGGCCGCTTGACGGTGCTGCGTGCCGCGCGGGGATGAGCGATGGTAATTCAGGACAGCGGCGCATGCACTTCGGGCGTGAGCGGATGGCGGGTTTTTGTGCGAATGCCGGAGTGGCGAGGCACCTGCGCGTCGCGTGAAGTTTTGGAGTGCGCTCCGACTGGCGTTATCGCCGGGGATTCGTTACTTCGATGAATTAATCCAGACGGAGATTTTGTTATTCGCTGCTTCGCTTGAATTAATGGAGAAGCGGTGAGGGGGCGTTTCTGCACGGCATTGAACAAAAATCCAAAGGGGTTGGGTGGTTTTCATTTTCGATTCGGAAATTATCTCGGTTGCCTTTATATGAAGTATCTAAGTGATTGTTGACTGGTTTTTCATTGCCTGGTGTCTCCGGCTGAAAGAAAGTAACGAGATTGTCGATCGATTCGGTATTTTTTGCCGAGCCACGGCCGACAAACTGTTATTCAGTAAAAGCTTACCGATATGTTCCTTTTGCCTTACGGTTTTAGGGTTTTAAAAGGTGGCAACGCCAAGTACGCATCGCGCCCCCTACGCTCGCGCAGCCCCGGCCGGCGCCGATCGCGGCGTTAAATCTGGTGATAAACGTATTCACATTTTGCGATTTACAGGGGGCGAAATGCTTGCGTCGACAAGCCGACAGCCGACTCAATCTTGCAAATTGTTTATCTTTTTGCTTTTCACGGAAGCGGCCGGAAAGAAGGAATGAAAATATTTGTAAAAACGTCGCCGAAGTGCAATCATGTCTATGAAAGACCGGTGTAATCTCAATACAGGCACGAGGCGGGCACGATAAGGAAGCTTGTGCGCCGCAACAAGTCGCTTCTTAAAAGCGCATTGTTGGTGATTCGCGATAACAGTCGATACAAAAATGTGGCGAGGGCGTAGAGATGCACATTCAATATCAAACCAGCATTCGTCGTGCGGCGAATATCCGCTGCATCGGGGCCGGCGAACCGCGGTATGCCGGTGATTCGAATCGCGGCTTCAACGCCGTGCTGATTCGAAAGGCCAACGGTATCGATTGCGGCCCGGACGGTTTCCTGAGTCCGTAGCCCACTCTCCCTTTTCTTTCTTCTCGATTCAGTCGTATGCCGCTTCGCGCGAGCGGCGGACTCGTCACGTCCGTACGGCGCGGCCGTCCGTCTTGCGCAAGGCGAGTCGCGTTGCGGCCGCGCCGGCCGCGACCGTGTGTCCGCATGATCGCCCGCACGATGCGGGCCGGCGTTTTGCCACACCATTAGAAGGAGTTCGGCAATGGTTTCCTCGTCCGTCTTGAGCAATCACGTCGATGTCCCGGTCGCTGCCGGCGCGCAAAGCGCATCGTCGCCCGGCGGTCCCGCCAATTTCCTGCTATCGGCTCATAAAGAGGACGTCGCCAATTACGCGCGGTCCGGGAACGACCTGATCGTCGAATTCAAGGATGGCCGGACGCTGCGCGTGCAGGCGTTCTTCGAAAACGGCGCCGATTATCACAATCTCGTGTTCGTGCAGGACGACGGGCGTTTTCTCGTCCACTTCGGCTCCGCGCTGCAGGCGAGCGGCGACGGCATCGTCGAGTCGGCTGTCGCATATGCGCCGATCGGCGACGGGCTGTCGACCGGCGCGCTGCTCGGGATACTCGGAGGCGTTGCGGCGGCCGGCGGGATTGCGGCGGCTGCGGCCAGCGGCGGGGGCGGCGACGGCGGCGGCTCCGGTGGCGTGGGCGGGTTGGGCGGCGGCTCGGCGCCCGGACGGCTCACGATCGAGTCGGTTGCAGAGCAGTCGATCGGCGGAAACGCGAGCGTCGTGACGCGTCACGGCACGCCGACGATCACGGGCTCGGGCGCGCAGCCGAACGCGAAGGTGACGATTTTCATCGATGGACAGCCGGTCGGAACGGTGACCGCCGATGCCGGCGGCCGCTGGTCGTACACACCCGGCACGCTGCCCGACGGCAGCCATCAGATCTCGGTCACGCAGACCGACGCCAACGGCACTAGCAGCGCGCCGGCTGCAGTCGGCGTGGTTGTCGACACGGTGGTGCCGGGCGCGCCGGCGATCACGGCCGTCAGCGACGATGCGCAGCATCCGATCGTCAGCGGCGGCGCGACGAACGATACGACGCCGACGCTGAGCGGGACGGCCGAAGCCGGCAGCACGATCAACGTCTACGACGGTACGACGCTGATCGGTACGACGACGGCCGATGCGTCGGGGCACTGGACCTTGACGCCCGCCGCGGCGCTCGGTGAGGGCGTCCACGCGATTACGGTCACGGCGACCGACATCGCCGGCAACGTCAGTGCGCCGAGTGCGGCGTTCGGTCTGACGATCGATACGACGGCGCCGGTTGCGCCGACGGTGAATCCGACGGATGGCACGTCTCTGTCGGGCACGGCGGAAGCGGGCGCGACGATCCAGATCGATACGAATGGGGATGGCGTGGCGGATGCGACCGTGACGGCGGACCCGAGTGGCACGTGGACGTATACGCCTTCCACGCCATTGCCTCTCGGCACGCAGATCGGTGTGACGGCAAGCGACGCGGCGGGTAATACGAGTCCTGCCGCATCGGTGACTGTGACCGGCGATGTCACGGCGCCTGCTGCGCCGGTTATTACTGGTGTGACAGACGACGTTGGTTCGGTCCTCGGCGCAATCGTTTCCGCAGGCAGTACCGACGACACGACGCCGACGCTCACGGGTACTGCGGAGGCGGGCAGCACGATCAATGTTTACGACGGCACGACGTTGTTGGGCACGACGACGGCAGATGCATCAGGGAGCTGGAGTTTTACACCTACGACGGGCCTCGGTGAAGGCACGCATAGCTTGACTGTCACGGCAACGGATTCGTCGGGGAACGTCAGTGTGCCGAGTGCGGCGTTCGGTCTGACGGTGGATACGACTGCGCCTTCGGCTCCGACGCTGAATCCGACGGATGGTACTTCTCTGTCGGGCACGGCGGAAGCGGGCGCGACGATCCAGATCGACACGAATGGGGATGGCGTGCCGGACGCGACGGTGACGGCTGACCCGAGTGGCGCGTGGACGTACACGCCGTCGACACCGCTGCCTGTCGGCACGCAAATCGGCGTGACTGCCAGCGACCCAGCCGGCAACACAAGCCCGTCTGCGACTGTGACGGTGACCGGCGATGTCACGGCACCGGCAGCGCCAGTTATTGCGGGCGTGACCGACGACGTTGGTTCGGTCCTTGGCGCAATCGTTTCCGGGGGCAGTACCGACGATACGACGCCGACGCTCACGGGTACCGCGGAGGCGGGCAGCACGATCAATATTTACGACGGCACGACGTTGCTGGGCACGACGACGGCGGACGCATCGGGCAACTGGAGCTTCACACCTGCGACTGCCTTGGGCGAAGGTGCACATAGCCTGACGGTCACGGCAACGGATTCATCGGGCAACGTGAGCACGCCGAGTACCGCGTTTGATCTGATGGTGGATACGACGGCACCGGCTGCGCCAGCGGTGAACGCGACGGATGGGACGTCGCTGTCCGGTGCGGCCGAAGCCGGCGCAACGATCCAGATCGACACGAATGGCGACGGCACGCCGGATGCGACCGTCACGGCCGATGCGAGTGGCACGTGGACGTATACGCCTTCGACGCCGTTGCCGGTTGGTACGCAAATCACCGTGACCGCCAGCGATGCTGCCGGTAACACGAGTCTGCCTACATCGGTGACAGTGACTGGCGATGTCACGGCGCCGGCAGCGCCGGTTATTGCGGGTGTAACCGACGACGTTGGCTCAGTCACGGGCGCAATCGTTTCGGGTGGTAGCACGGATGACACGACGCCGACCTTGAGCGGTACGGTCGAAGCGGGGAGCACGATCAACGTCTACGACGGTACGACGCTGCTCGGCTCGACGACGGCCGACGCATCGGGCAACTGGAGCTTCACGCCGGCGAGCGCATTGGGCGAAGGTGCACATAGCCTGACAGTCACGGCAACGGATTCGTCGGGGAACGTCAGTGTGCCGAGCGCGGCATTCGATCTGACAGTGGATACGACTGCGCCTTCGGCTCCGACAGTGAACCCGACGGACGGGACCTCTCTGTCGGGCACGGCTGAAGCCGGCGCGACGATCCAGATCGACACGAACGGCGACGGCACAGCGGATGCAACGGTAACGGCCGATCCGACCGGCGCATGGACCTACACGCCCGCGACACCGCTGCCCATTGGCACGCAAATCGGCGTGACGGCAAGCGACCCAGCCGGCAACACGAGCCCGTCTGCAACTGTGACGGTGACCGGCGATGTCACGGCACCGGCAGCGCCAGTTGTTGCGGGCGTGACGGACGACGTTGGTTCGGTCCTTGGCGCAATCGTTTCCGGCAGCAGCACCGACGATACGACGCCGACGTTGAGCGGTACGGCTGAAGCGGGCAGCACGATCAACGTCTATGACGGTACGACGCTGATCGGTACGACAACGGCCGATGCATCGGGCAACTGGAGCTTCACGCCGGCGAGTGCATTGGGCGAAGGCGCACACAGCTTGACGGTCACGGCAACGGATTCGTCGGGCAACGTGAGCACGCCGAGTGCGACATTCGATCTGACGGTGGATACGACTGCGCCTTCGGCTCCGACAGTGAACCCGACGGACGGGACCTCTCTGTCGGGCACGGCTGAAGCCGGCGCGACGATCCAGATCGACACGAATGGCGACGGCACACCGGATGCGACGGTGACGGCTGATCCGACCGGCGCATGGACGTACACGCCCTCGGCACCGCTGCCTGTCGGCACGCAAATCGGCGTAACGGCAAGCGATGCGGCGGGCAACACGAGCCCGTCTGCATCGGTGACGGTGACCGGTGATGTCACTGCGCCGGTGGCGCCGATCATTGCTAGCGTGACCGACGACGTTGGTTCGGTTCTTGGCGCAATCGTTTCCGGTGGTAGCACGGATGACACGACGCCGACGTTGAGCGGTACGGCCGAAGCGGGCAGCACAATCGACGTCTACGACGGTACGACGCTGCTCGGCACGACGACGGCCGATGCATCGGGCAGCTGGACCTTTACGCCGGCGACTGCATTGGGCGAAGGTGCACATAGCTTGACGGTCACGGCAACGGATTCTTCGGGCAACGTGAGCACGCCGAGTGCGGCGTTCGATCTGACGGTCGATACGACCGCGCCGGCTGTGCCGACGGTGAACCCGACGGATGGCACTTCTCTGTCTGGTACGGCGGAAGCAGGCGCGACGATCCAGATCGACACGAATGGTGACGGCACGCCGGACGCAACGGTGACGGCCGACCCGAGCGGTGCATGGACGTACACGCCTTCGACGCCGTTGCCTGTCGGCACGCAAATCGGGGTGACGGCCACTGACGCAGCCGGCAACACGAGCCCGTCTGCAACTGTGACGGTGACCGGCGATGTTACGGCGCCTGCTGCGCCGGTTATTACTGGTGTGACAGACGACGTTGGTTCGGTCCTCGGCGCAATCGTTTCCGGTGGCAGCACCGACGATACGACGCCGACGCTCACGGGTACCGCAGAGGCGGGTAGCACGATCAGCGTTTACGACGGCACGACGTTGCTGGGCACGACGACGGCTGATGCATCGGGCAACTGGAGCTTCACGCCGGCGACTGCATTGGGCGAAGGCGCACATAGCCTGACGGTCACGGCAACGGATTCGTCGGGCAACGTGAGCACGCCGAGCGCGGCATTCGATCTGACGGTTGATACGACCGCACCTTCGGCGCCGACGGCGAATCCGACGGATGGCACTTCTCTGTCCGGCACGGCCGAAGCAGGCGCGACGATCCAGATCGACACGAACGGCGACGGCACGCCGGACGCAACGGTTACAGCCGATCCGACCGGCGCATGGACGTACACCCCCTCGACGCCGCTGCCCATCGGCACGCAAATCAGTGTGACGGCCACCGACGCAGCGGGCAACACGAGCCCGTCTGCATCGGTGACGGTGACGGGCGATGTGACGGCGCCTGCTGCGCCCGTTATTGCTGGTGTGGCCGACGATGTTGGTTCGGTCACGGGCGCAATCGTTTCCGGTAGCAGCACCGACGATACGACGCCGACGCTCACGGGTACCGCAGAGGCGGGTAGCACGATCAGTGTTTACGACGGTACGACGTTGCTCGGCACGACGACGGCCGATGCATCGGGCAGCTGGAGCTTCACGCCCGCGAGTGCATTGGGCGAAGGTGCACATAGCTTGACGGTCACGGCAACGGATTCGTCGGGCAACGTGAGCACGCCGAGTACCGCGTTCGATCTGACGGTGGATACGACGGCACCGGCTGCGCCGGCGGTGAACGCGACGGATGGGACGTCGCTGTCCGGTGCGGCCGAAGCCGGCGCAACGATCCAGATCGACACGAATGGCGACGGCACGCCGGATGCGACCGTCACGGCCGATGCGAGTGGCACGTGGACGTATACGCCTTCGACGCCGTTGCCGGTTGGTACGCAAATCACCGTGACCGCCAGCGATGCTGCCGGCAACACGAGTCTGCCTACATCGGTGACAGTGACTGGCGATGTCACGGCGCCGGCAGCGCCGGTTATTGCGGGTGTAACCGACGACGTTGGCTCAGTCACGGGCGCAATCGTTTCCGGCGGCAGCACCGACGACACGACGCCGACGTTGAGCGGTACGGCGGAAGCGGGCAGCACGATCAACGTATTCGACGGTACGACGTTGCTCGGCACGACAACGGCCGATGCATCCGGCAACTGGACCTTTACGCCGGCGACTGCATTGGGCGAAGGCGCACACAGCCTGACGGTCACGGCAACGGATTCGTCGGGCAACGTGAGCACGCCGAGCGCGGCATTCGATCTGACGGTGGATACGACCGCACCTTCGGCGCCGACAGTGAATCCGACGGACGGCACGTCTCTGTCGGGCACCGCCGAAGCAGGCGCAACAATCCAGATCGACACGAATGGCGACGGCACACCGGATGCGACGGTGACGGCTGATCCGACCGGCGCATGGACGTACACGCCCTCGGCACCGCTGCCTGTCGGCACGCAAATCAGCGTAACGGCAAGCGATGCCGCGGGCAACACGAGCCCGTCTGCATCGGTGACGGTGACCGGTGATGTCACTGCGCCGGTGGCGCCGATCATTGCTAGCGTGACTGACGACGTTGGTTCGGTTCTTGGCGCAATCGTTTCCGGTGGTAGCACGGATGACACGACGCCGACGTTGAGCGGTACGGCCGAAGCGGGCAGCACGATCAACGTCTACGACGGTACGACGCTGCTCGGCACGACGACGGCCGATGCGTCGGGGAACTGGACGTTCACGCCGGCGGCGGGTCTCGGTGAAGGCGCACACGCGATTACGGTGACGGCGACCGACGCATCGGGCAACGTGAGTGTGCCGAGCGCAGCATTCGATCTGACGGTCGACACGACCGCTCCGTCGACCCCGACCGTGAACCCGACGGACGGCACCTCTCTGTCCGGCACGGCCGAAGCAGGCGCGACGATCGAGATCGACACGAACGGCGACGGCACGCCGGACGCAACGGTCACAGCCGACCCGAGCGGCGCATGGACCTACACGCCCACGACACCGCTGCCCATCGGCACGCAGATCGGCGTAACGGCGAGCGACCCAGCCGGCAACACGAGCCCGTCCGCAACTGTGACCGTGACCGGCGATGCCACGGCCCCTGCGGCACCCGTTATCGCGAGCGTGACCGACGACGTCGGTTCGATCGTCGGCGCACTGACAAACGGCGCATCGACCGACGATACGAAGCCGACGCTCACGGGCACGGCCGAAGGCGGCAGCACGATCAACGTCTACGACGGTACGACGCTGCTCGGCACGACGACGGCCGACGCATCGGGCAACTGGACCTTCACGCCGACCACCGGTCTTTCGGACGGCGCGCACGCGCTGACCGTCACCGCGACCGACGCGTCCGGCAACGTCAGCACGCCGAGCGCGGCGTTCTCGATCAACGTCGACACGGTCGCGCCGACCGCGACGGCAACGCTCACGACGCTCACCGACAACACCGGCGCACCGAACGACTGGGTCACGGGCGATACGACGCCGATTCTCGGCGGCACGCTGAGCGGCGCGCTCGGTGCGGGCGAAGTCGTGCAGGTCAGTCTCGACGGCGGCGCACACTGGAGCGCGGCGACCGTTAACGGCACGAACTGGACGTGGTACACGGACGGCGTCCTTGCGGCGGCGGACTATACGGCGACGGTGCGTGTCGTCGACGCGGCCGGCAATATCGGCGGCTCGTCGCAGCAGACGTTCACGATCGATCCGAACGTCGCGCCGGTCGTCTCTGCGCAAGCATCCGGCAACCTGCTCGGGATCGTCGGCGCGAACCTGCTGGACCTGATCGACCTGGGTACGCAGCAGGCGTTCGGCGCATCCGACTACAACAACAACATCGATCACGTCACGCTGCACTACGGCGGGCTGCTCGGGCTCGGCGCGCTGCATTTCGGCGCGAACCAGGCACTCGCGAACGAGCTCGGGCTGAGCTTCAACGTCGTGAACAACAACGGGATCCTCGGCGTGATCGGACCGTCGTCGGACATGACGATCACCGCGGCGGACGGCGGCGCGATCGACAACCTGAAGCTCAACGAGTTTCTCGGCTCGATCACGTTGACGGGCGGCGCGATCAGCATCAGCGCGCTCGACAGCGTGACGATCTCCGCGACCGACAAGACGGGACTGTCCGCCTCGGCGACGGCCGGCCAGTTGCTGAACGCGAACCTGCTCGGCTCGTCGCAGTCGACGTCGATCGTCGAAGGCACGCAGAACGGCGACACGGTCAACGGCACGTCGGGCAACGATCGTCTGTACGGCTACAACGGAGACGACGTGCTGAACGGCGGCGACGGCAACGATCTGCTGCGCGGCGGCGCGGGCAACGACACGCTGAACGGCGGAAACGGCAACGACATCCTGATCGGCGGCGCCGGCGACGACACGCTGACGGGCGGTGCCGGCACCGACGTGTTCCTGTGGGAGGTCGTCACGCCGGCAGACAACACGGGCGGGAACGGTCACGACGCGATCACCGACTTCCAGCTCGCGAGCGGCCCGTCCGACACCGGCGGCGACAAGATCGACCTGTCGAAGCTGCTCGTCGGCTACACCGCGGATGCCGACGGCCCCGCGCACTACGTCGACGGCGTCCCGACGATCGACTCGGGCGACACGATCGGCCAGTACCTGAACGTGACCAACGTCGGCTCGGATACGGTGATCAGCATCGACCGCGACGGTGCCGGCACCGCGTTCGGTTCCGAAACGCTCGTCACGCTGAACAACGTGACGACCAACCTGGAGACCCTGCTCGCGAACCATCAGATCATCGTCTGACCGTCACGCCCGGGGAGGCCGGCCTGCCTCCCCGACCGGACGCGCGCGCTCGCCGTCGAAGCGCGTGCGTCCGGCAATCGATCGTCCCGGCATGACGCGGGAACCTGATTCGCCGAATGGTACGCCGTCGGCGTCCTGATGATGCACAAGACAACCGCTCGTTTCAGATTCGTCCGGTGCCGCGCCGAGCGCGCGGCCCACACCGTTTCGCTTTCAGGCCACCTGTTGTTCGCCGCTGCCTGGCTCGGCATCGCGCCCGCCGTGTCGGCGTCGCCGCCGCTGTCCGCCGGCGGACTTTCCGTCGCGGCTACCACGGCCGCACGATCGAATGCGTCGGTCGTGCCGCTGCCGAGCGCGTTGCCGCCCGCCGCGCCGCACCGTTTCGATGCGCCGCCGTTGCCGCGCGCGATGCCGGCCGACCCGATGCGGCGCATCGTGCTGTCGAACCTGTCGCGTGCGTTTGCGTCGTCCGACGAGCTGCCGCCCGTACGACCGTCGCGCGACGGCGTGACGACGATCACGCCCGATCCGGATCCAATCGACGGCGCCCTCGATGCGCCCATCGACACGCCGCCCGTCGCGGACGCCGCCGGCGCGTCGGACGACACGCTGCGCATCGCGCTCGACGATCTGTCGCTGCGCGATGCGGTCGGCATTGCGATTGCACGCCATCCGGATATCGGCCGCGCGAACGCGGAAGTCGCGCAGAGTACTTCCGAAGTCGAAGTCGCGAAGGCCGCGTGGTATCCGAAGATCGACTACGGCGTGCGTCCCGGCTACGGCGGCAGCTTCGGCAGCAACGGCAATCGCACCGGCACGCGCGCGTCGATCGGCGTATCGCAACTGCTGTACGACTTCGGCCGCACGTCGAGCCGGATCTCCGCGGCCGACTCGACGCTGAGCCAGCGCCGCTTCCAGCTCGCGGACACGATCGAGACGGTCGCGTATCAGACGGCGTCGACGTTCATCGAGCTCGCCGCGAGCCAGGACGTGATCGCGGCCGCACAACGTCAGGTCGCCGCGCTGACCGAAACGCGCGCGAAGATTCTCGATCGCGTGCGCGCGGGCCTGTCGGTGTCGTCGGACCGCAATCTCGTCGAACTCGCGATCCTGCACGCACAGGCCGAAGTGCTGAAGGCGCACACGCGCTTCGACGTCGCGGCCGCGAAGCTGACCGAGCTGATCGGCGCGCGCCCGCGCCGCGTCGCGGGTCTCGGCGGGACGGTCGGTTTCGTCGGCGGGCTCGGCAGCATCGGCGGCAACGTCGAGCACACGCCGTCGGTGCTCGCGGCGGAAGCGGCAGTCGACGCGGCCGACGCGCGTGTGCGGCTCGCGGAAGCGGAGCGCTTTCCGTCGATCGGCATCGGCGCGAGCCGCGCGATTTCGAGCGGCCGCCCGAACGCGAGCAACGACACGTGGATCGGGCTCGCGGTGAGCGGCAACTACTCGCTCGGCGGCCTCGCGAAGCATCAGATCGCGGCAGCCGAAGCGGAGTTGCGCGCGAGTCGCGAGAGCCTCGAGAACCAGCGGCTCGTCACACGCAGCGCGCTGAAGGCCGCGCAGATCGAAGTGTCGGGCGCGGCTGCGCGCCGCGCGAGCTACGAGAAGGTGATCGCGCTGTCGCGCGCCTCGCGCGACCTGTACTGGCAGGAATACATCCTGAACAAGCGCACGCTGACCGACGTCGTGAATCCGGAACGCGACATCTTCGAATCGGAGGTCGAGTGGATCAATGCGCTTGCCGACGGCTCGATCGCGCGCGTGAAGGCATACGTCGCGGTCGGCAAGTTCGTCGAACTGCTGCGTGAACAAGAAGGGAGCCGTCATGAATGATGCGTTTCGCCCCGCGCGCGACAGCTGCGTGGACCTTGCGCGCTGGGTCGACCCGCTGTTGTTTGCGGCCCGTCATCTCGGGCTGACCGTATCGCCGGAACAGGTTCGCGGCACGGCCGCGTGGGCGGCCGGTTCGGAGCCCGATACCGCGATCGTCGACATCGCGGCAGCCGCCGGGCTGGCCGCGCAGTTCGTCGAGCTGCCGGTCGCGAAGCTGACGTCGACGATGCTGCCGGCGCTCGCCATGATCGACGAAGTGCACGTCGGCGTGATCGTGTCGATCGCGGCCGGGCGCGCGATCGTGCAGTTCGCGATCGACGGGCAACCGGTCGAGCGCGCGATCGACGTGAACGCGCCGGCGCCGACGTGGGCCGCGCGCGTGCTGCTCGTGCAGCGGTCCGTTCCGATGCGCGACGCGCGTGTCGACGACTACCTGTCCGCGAAGCCCGATACGTGGCTGCACGACCTGTTCGCCGCCCAATGGAAAGTGTTGCTCGATCTCGGCGCCGGTTCGCTGTTCGGCAATCTGCTCGCGATCGCGACGTCGCTGTTCGCGATGCAGGTATGGGACCGCGTCGTGCCGGCGCGCGCGACGCACACGCTATGGGTGCTGGCATCCGGCGTCGCGCTCGCGCTCGTCCTCGAGCTGGTGCTGCGCACCGCCCGCGTGTCGATCGCCGATCACTTCGGCAAGCAGGCGGACCTGAAGCTGTCGGCGATGTTCTTCGCGCGCGTGCTCGACATCCGTAACGACGCGCGGCCACGCTCGCCCGGCACGCTCGTCGCGCAGCTGCGCGATCTCGAACAGCTGCGCGAGCTGCTGACGTCGAGCACGATGGGCGTGCTGATCGACATCCCGTTCGTCGTCACCTTCCTGTTCATCATCTGGATGCTCGGCGGCCCGCTCGCGTTCGTGCCGCTCGCGGCGATTCCGCTGCTGATCCTGCCGGGCGTGTTCGCGCAGATCCCGCTCGCGAAGCTGTCGAACCAGGGCCTTGCCGAATCGGCGATGCGCAACGCCATCCTGATGGAGTCGATCTATCGCGCGGAAGACATCAAGGCATTGCAGGCCGAACCGCGCTTCCGGCAGCTCTGGGACCACACGAACCGCGTCAATGCGGACGTCGGCCTGCGACAGCGCCGCATCGCCGGGCTGCTCGTCAATCTGGCGCAGACAGTGCAGCAGCTCGCGTACGTCGGCGTGCTGATCGCGGGCGTGTACGGCATTCTCGATTCGAGCCTGTCGTTCGGTGCGGTGCTCGCGTGCTCGATTCTCACGAGCCGCACGATCGCGCCGCTCGGACAGATTCCGGCCGTGCTGTCGCGAATCCAGAACGTGCGCGCCGGCAAGAAGGGTCTCGACAATTTGCTCGCGCTGCCGGTCGATCACGATCCGGCCGCCGATGCGTATCACCGGCCGTCGCTCGTCGGCCGCTATCGGTTCGAGGACGTCGCGTACAGCTTCGATCCGCAGGAGAAGACCGTGCTGAACGTGCCGAAGCTGTCGATCGAGCCGGGCGAGCGGATCGCGATCCTCGGCCGCGTCGGCGCCGGCAAATCGACGCTGCTGCGGCTGCTCGGCGGCCTCGCGACGCCGGTGCAGGGCCGCATCCTGTTCAACGACACGCCGCTGCCGCTGATCGACGTCGCCGACGTGCGGCGCGACGTCGGCATGCTGCTGCAGGAGTCGAGCCTGTTCTACGGGACGCTGCGCGAAAACCTGCTGATCGCGAATCCGCTCGCGACCGACGACGCGATCCTGGCCGCGATGAAGGTCGCGTGCGCGGATCAGTTGCTGCTGCGGCAGCCGCACGGCCTCGACCTGAAGCTGCGCGAAAGCGGCCTCGGGCTGTCGGGCGGCCAGAAGCAGGCGCTGATGCTCGCGCGCGTGATCCTGCGCGCGCCGAACGTGCTGCTGCTCGACGAGCCGACCGCGTCGCTCGACGATGCAACGGAGCGCGCGATCGTCGAGCGGCTGCGGCAGTGGCTCGGCAACCGGACGCTGATCGTCGCGACGCACCGCTATCCGGTGCTGTCGATCGTCGACCGCATCATCGTGATCGACGGCGGCCGCATCGTGCGCGACGGTCCCAAGGACGAAGTGCTGCAGGCGCTGCGCGGCCATGCGGCGACGGCCGCGCAATCGGGCGCGGCCGCTGCGCGCGCGGCGGCCGGCGACGGCGGTTCACTGCCGCCTGCTATCGCGGAGGAGGCACGATGAGCGATTTCACGTGGTCGGCGCGCGGTGCGCGCGAAGCGGCGCATGCGCGCCCGGTGCTGTGGCTGATCGTCGCGGCGCTATTCGTATTTCTCGTCTGGTCGGTGTTTGCGGGGCTCGACGAAGTCGCGGTCGGCGAAGGGAAGGTGACGCCCGCATCGAAAGGGCAGATCATCCAGAGCCTCGAAGGCGGCATTCTGTCGGAACTGGCCGTGCGCGAGGGCGACGTCGTCGATGCGGGGCAGACGCTCGCGACGCTCGATCCGGTGCTCGCGCGTTCGTCGATGGAGGAGACGCTCGAGCGCATCACCGCGTTGCAGGGTCGCGCTGCGCGGCTGCATGCGGAGATGAACGATTTGCCGAGCGTCGCGTTTCCGGCCGAACTGGCGAACGAGAAGGCCGTGACCGAGCGCGAACGGCAGCTGTTCGTCGCGAACCGGCGCGCGTTTCGCGAAAACGTCGCGAACCTGCGCGAGCAGCTGCGTCTCGCGGAGGAGGAGCTGCGCATCGCGCTGCCGCTGCTGAAGACCGGCGCGACGAACGAGGTCGAGGTGCTGCGGCTGCGGCAGAAGGCGGCCGAGTTCTCGACGAAGCTCGCGGCGACGCAGAGCGAGTACTACGTCGCGCTGAAAGCCGACTATTCGAAGACGATGGCCGATCTCGAGCCGCTGCTGAAGGTGCGTGAAGGGCGGGCCGACCAATTGCGGCGCACGGTGATCCGCTCGCCGGCGCGCGGCATCGTGAAGGACATTCGCGTGTCGACGGTCGGCGGCGTCGTGCAGCCGGGCGGCGTGCTGATGGAGATCGTGCCGCTCGACGATCAATTGCTGATCGAGGCGCGGCTGAGCCCGCGCGACATTGCCTTCATTCATCCGGGCCAGGAAGCGACCGTGAAGATCACGGCGTTCGAGCCGTCGATCTACGGCTCGCTGCCGGCGAAGGTCGAACGGATCTCGCCCGATACGATCGAGGACCAGGTCGATCGCCGCGTGTACTACTACCGCGTCTACGTGCTCACGCAGCACGCGTATCTGGAAACGCGCGACGGCAAGCGGCATCCGATCCTGCCAGGGATGGTCGCGACCGCGGAAATCCGCACCGGGCGCCGGACGGTGTTCGAGTATCTGGTCAAGCCGCTGAATCGTGCGGCCGAGGCGCTGCGCGAGCGATGAGTGCGGGCGTGCGGGCCGTGAAGCCCGCCGTTCGCGGCATGCGCGGCTACGCCACGGCGTTACGCCTGCGACGACGCGGCGCCTTCGGTGCGCGGGTAGACGACCGTGCCGTCCGGCTGCACGTCGGCGCCCGCCGTGAGCCGCGCCGGCTCGATGCGGCCGCGCGCCATGATGTGCAGCACCGTCTCGCCGTGCGCGATCAGATAGTCGGACACGATGCGCCGGTGACAGCGCCACCACACGGCTTCGGAGCACATGATCGAGCAGCGTTGCCGCTGGCCGAGCGCGATCAGTTCGTCGAGGCCCGTGCGGAACGTGTCGGACAGCGCGTAATCCGCATAACGATGAAAGCTGGCGTTGGTCCAGAAGCCGTTGACGTCGCCCGGCACGTCGTGCGATTTGCCGCGCAGCCCACCGAGCGCGGCGATGTGCGCATACGCGATGCCGGCATCGGCGAGTGCGTCCGGCAGCGTGGCCTCGTTGAACTGCGGGTTCGCGCGCGAGCGCGTCATCTTGCGGACGTCGACGAGCAGCGCGACCTCCGCGTCGGCGAGCATCGCGATGAATTCGTCGAGCGGACGGTTCGAATGACCGATCGTGTAGTAGGGCAGTCTCACGTGTCGCCTTTGCCGGAAATGCGTTCGAGCACGCGGCCGCGATGCGCGGCGATATGGTCGGTTCGGTCGCTTCTGATCTCGTACTGCGGATCGTCGGGCGACGCGCGGTGGCGATGACCCTTGTAGTCGAAGTCTTCCGTATGGATCGCGACGATCGTGCCCGTCACATAGCCGGCTTCGGAATTCCACCGGACGTGATCGCCGATCCGGAATCGTGTCGTCATGACAGCGTCCTCCTTGCATCGATACGCGCTCGCGCGGCACGCGAGAGGCCGTCATTATCGGCTTGCGCCGCGTGCCGGAAAAGATACAGGCGCGCGCATGCTTGCGCACGTGCGCAATTGCCGTGCCGCGGTCTTACGACGTCGCGCGCCTTATGTCGCATTTACGCGCGATGCGCGCGAAATAGACTGATTGATGAGGGACGGAACGAATCGGCGAGTTTTGGGGGCAAGCCGATCATCCAGCCACGCTCGGGAACGCAGGGCCAATTGATCGGTTCGATCGCGGCACGCAGTGCCGGCGCCGCCGCGATCGAGCCGTCTTTACGGGGGACCACGCAACGTGCGCCGGCGGGCGAACGTGCGATCGCGTATCGGCCGCCGCGCGCGGCGATGCGCCATTTGCCGTTGTGCCGCCATCTCGGCGGAGCAAGCAAGGCTTGAAGTCCGGTCGTTCCGCGCATGTGCCATGCGCCGATCGGCCGTTTCGATGCGCGGACCACTCGCGGCCGTCTGCCGGCCGTCGTCGGCGGCCGCGCGAAAGAGACATGCGATGAAAAACATGTTGCACGCCCGCGGCCCCGCGCCGGCCGCGGTGCTCCTTTGCGCCGGCTGCTGGGCCGCATGGCCGGCCGTTGCCGAATCGCCCGCGTCCGGCTGGCCGACGCGGTTTGACGCCTGGCATACGCGCGTGTCGGACCGGTATGCGCGCGCGTCGCGTGCCGCCGGTGCGTTGCCGGTCGCGACCATTCAGCCGAGCGCGAACGGCGGCGATCAGGCCGATGCGCTGCAGGCCGCGTTCGACGCGCTGCAGCCGGGCCAGCGTCTCGTGCTCGCGCCCGGGCGCTACGAGGTCGGACGCTCGCTGACGGTCTCGAAAGCGGACGTCGTGATCTCCGGTTACGGCGCGACGCTCATCGCGACGACGGCGGGCGATCAGACGCTGACGATGAGCGGCAGCGGATCGACGCTCGTCGGCATCACGCTGATCGGCACCGGCACGACGCGGCTCGCGACGCGCGAGTCGACGAAGGTGCAGGTGACCGGCAGCGGCGTGCAGGTGCTCGGCGTGACGATACGCGGCGGCGCGAGTGCGGGGATCTTCGTGTACGGCGGTCGTCAGGTCGCGATCGTCGGCAATGCGGTAAGCGCGACGCTCGCCGACGGCATCCACGTGACGAACGGCTCGACCGACGTGCGCGTGCAGCGCAACACGGTGACGGGCACCGGCGACGATCTGATCGCGGTCGTCAGCTATGAAGCCGACGGCCGCCTCAGCGGCAACGTGCTGATCGACGGCAATTCGGTATCGGGCAATCCGTGGGGACGCGGCATCTCGGTCGTCGGCGGCCGCTCGGTGACGATCTCGAACAATACGGTGGTCGGCGTGCAGAAGGCGGCCGGGATTCTGGTCGCGCAGGAGGACAGCTGGCACACGTACGGCGTGACGGACGTGAGGATCGAGAACAACGTCGTCGATGCGATTCAGGACGGCACGAACGCGAACAACGGATTGCCGCCGACGCACCAGGCCGCGATCGAGCTCGATACGTGGTCGGGCTCCGTGTCGTATGGCGTCGTCAAGGGCAATCGCGTGTCGCGGTCCGGTTTTGCGGGCTTTCGTGCGTACGGGAACGTCTGCCAGTTCGCGGTGATCGACAACGCGTTCACGTCGATCGCCGATGCGCCGGTGTCGCTGCTGACGAACGCCTGCCCGGCGAGCGCGATCGTCGTGTACGGCAATACCTTGAGCGGCGTCGCACTGCCGCCCTCGATCGGCGCCTCGACGTCCGGCACGATTCCGGCCGGCGGCGCCGTGACGACCAGCCTGCCGACCGTGCGTACCGAGCTGATGCAGACGAGCGGCACGCGGATGCCGAAGCACCGCTGACGGCCGCGGCCCGCTGCCGGCAGCGATGCGCGCGGGGCATGCAATGCAGGTCATGCACGCACCGCGTCAGATCAGCCCGGCCTTCCTGCCGGCAGCGGCCGCCTGCGTGCGGTTCAGCACGTGCAGCGTCCGGAAGATCGCGGTGATATGCGCCTTCACGGTTTTTTCCGACAAGCCGAGCCGATCCGCGATCACCTTGTTCGGCACGCCTTCCGCGAGATAGCGAAGCACCTCGATCTGACGCGGCGTCAGCGGCGCGCCGGCGGCGTGGCGTGTCGGTTCGATCGCGTAGGCCGCGCCGTCGTCGAGCAGCAGCGGCGGCACGTAGCGCTCGCCGTTCAGCACCATCACGATGGCGGACAGCAGCGTATGCGCGCTCGCCGACTTCGGCACGTAGCCGAGCGCGCCGTGCGCGAACGCCGCGCGCACGTCGCGCGGATCCTCGGACGATGACAGCACGATGATCTGCAGCGCCGGGCGCGCACGCGCGAGCGCGGCAATCGCGTCGACGCCGCTCGTGCCGCGCATCTTGAGGTCGAGCACGATCGCGTCGATGTCCGCGTGCTGGTCGAGCATCTGCATCGCGTCGTCGGCGCTCGCGGCCTGGACGACCGCGAGCGCCGCATCGTTGCGACGCAGCAGCGCCTCGACGCCGTCGCGCAGCACCGGATGATCGTCGACGATCAGAATTTTCATGGCGTCTGGGTTCGCGGCAAGAACCGGTTGAGCGGATCGACCGATCTTACCGGCAGGTGTCCCGATGTTGGATGCGTCGGCCGATCGAAATGTTCGCGCGTTCAACGCCGCGTTGCGATTCGACCGGAAATCGTGCGAACTCGGTCGTCGCGGTGCGTAATGCAGGTGCAGTGCCTCCCATGCTCAAGGCTGTTCGCTTGTCGCCGGCCCGAGATCGATGCTGCTGCGCGTTTGCGGGAAGCGGGCGCGTCGCTTCCCGCGCCGGCGTCGATATATTTCTCGATGACATAAACGGGCGGGTTGCGGCACATCTGTGCGCGCCCGCGCGTCAGCCATCGACCGCTTCGACCGGTGCACCGGCCGCGACGAGTTGCGCGATGGCCGCGCGCAACTGCCCGTTCTCGATTGGGCGGTGCAGCAGCAGGCAGCCGTTTGCATCGGCGAGCGGCGCCGTATCGGATGCGTCGCCGATCAGCAGCGCCGGAATCGCGAGATTGTATTCGGCGCGCAGACGGTCGATCACGTCGATGCCGGTCTCCGTACCCTGCAGATGCAACGCGCTGACGAACACGCTCGGGCGTGTCGTGCACCGCGACAGCCGTTCGATCGCTTCGTCGGCCGAGCGTGCCGACAGCGTGTCGTAACCCCATCGCACGAGCCGTCGTGCGATCGCGTCGCGTACGGCGCGTGTGTCGTCGACGACGACCACGAACGCGGCGGCCCGCGCGGCGTGCCGGCCCACGCCGCCCGCGGTCCGCGCGCGCGGCACCGACACGACGAAACACGATCCGCGCCCCGGTTCCGACCACACCGACAACCGGCATCCGAGCAGCGCGACGAGGCGGCGCACGATCGCGAGCCCGAGCCCGAATCCGCCGTCGTGGTCCGACGCGGCGCCGTCGACGCGGTAATACTCGCGAAAGACGAGTTCGAGCTGATCGCGCGGGATGCCGCGGCCCGTATCGTGGATCTCGATCGCGATGCGCGCGCCGCGGTAGCGGCAGCCGACGACGATGCGCCCCGCGTCGGTATAGCGCACCGCATTGCCGACGAGATTGCGCACGACGCGCTCGATCAGCACCGGATCGGAGTCGACGATCGCGCGGCACGGCACGCGCGACAGACGCAGGCCCTTTGCGGCCGCATCGAGCAGATATTCGTTGCATACGCGACCGAGCACGGTGTCGATCGCGAACGGTCGCCGATGCACGTCGACGACGCCGGCATCGAGACGGGACACGTCAAGCAGTGCACCGAACAGCGTGTCGAGCGCGCGCGTCGACAGCTCGATCTGCTGCAGCAGCCGTTGACCGTCGGCCGGCATCGGTACGCCGCGCAGCGCGCCGACCAGCACGCCGAGCGCGTGCGACGGCTGGCGAAGATCGTGGCTCGCGGCGGCAAGCAGCCGCGACTTCGCGAGATTCGCGGCTTCCGCGCGCAGCTTCTGTCGACGCAGCTCGACCGCGCGCTGCACCGCGGCGTCGCGATCGCGCTGCAGCTCGGCGGCGCGCCGTTCGGCGTCCGACCGCAGCCGGCCGTGGCGCGCGATCGCGCGGTGCGCGAGCAGTGCGACGATGCCGGCGAGCGCGGCGATCGCGAGCAGCGTCGGCGCGAGCGCGCGTTGTGCGGCGTGTGTAGATAGCGCGGCGGCGACGACGCCCGGTACGGTCGCCGGCAGGACGAAGGCGAGCAGCGCGGGAGTCGACGGGCTGAAGTGCGGTGCGGCGGCCGTGACGACCGCGAGCGTCGCCATCGCGACGGCGACCTGCGCGTGCGCGTCGGCGACGGCGGCCGCGTGAAGGCCGGCCGATCCCCAGCCGATGCCGGCCGCGGCGCCGAACGCTACGCTCCACGCGATCGAAACGGTGCGATCGCCGGCGCGCATGGCCGAGCGCCGATCGCGGTGCGCGATGATCGCGAGACCGGCCGCGCTGCCCGCGACGTAAGACGCCCACACGGTGCCGACGGTCGCGTCGAGACTGCCGAGCCGATGCAGCGCGCTCGCGAGCGCGACGGCCAGCAGCGCGGTGGCGACGACACTCGCCGTGGCCGCGTCGTGCGCGACGTCGGTCGAGTCGATGGAAAAGAGGCGGTGCGGGCGCATGGGGCTGCGCGCGTTCGTCGCGCGCGGGCGAGGCGGGCGGCGAACGATGTGCGCGGACAGTCGATCCTTTAGACAGAATAGTCGCCGCCGAGCCGATTCGTATGAAATGCGGTGAACCTTCACGCGGGATTGTTGCGCACCATACGGAGTCCGGAACGATGAATGAAGCATCGATACGCAATCGGCGGTCGACGGCGCCGATTCACATCTACGCATTGAAAATCGCGGCACGGATAGGCGACGTTTGTCTGCGCGGATGCAATCAGCCCGTTTGCCCGGACGCCGATCGTTCTCCGATTTCAGTTCCTCGAGCCGGCGTGCGTCCACGACTCCAGGCCGCCGAACATGTTGCGCCAACGATACGAGCGTCGGAAAATTTTCCAGACAACGGGATGCGGAGCGGACTCCGTGTGATTCGCTCAAGCCGCTGCGGCAGCCCTGCCGACGTCACGTCGCTACGCATGACGACCATGCAGGAACCGAAGCTGCTGCAATGGCCGGCCACTGTCGCGGGCCAGCGAACCGCTAGCGCCCGTGTAGGGTGCAACGACCAGGAGGACACGTGAAACGCTTCAATCCGGCGCCAGGAAGGCGCATGGCATGCAGGCCGGCAGCGAGCGCCATAGCGAGCGTTGTCGTGCTGGCGTCCTTTATCGCTGTCGCGTCAGCCCACGCGGAGCCGGTCGTCACGGGGCCGCTGAACGTCGATGGATCGCTCGTCGTCCTCGGGCCGGTGACGGTCGACGGTTCGCTGACGGTGGCCGGCGACATCTCCGCTCACGGCCCGATCACGGCAGCCTCGATCGAACGGAATCCCGCCGACGGTCACGCCATACGCAAACGCGGTGGAAACAATACATTCCATGGCCCGCTTACGGTGCATGGGCCGCTGACCGTATACGGCGATCTGGAAGTGCGTGGCCCGATCGCCGTTGGCGGCTCGCTCCACGCGGCTGGGGCTGTCGACGCCGAGAGTCCGGTTACGCAGCGACGTTGAGTACATCGGTGGGAAAAGCGGTGACCGATCGTGTGGACCGCTGCGACCATGCCGGCCGGCGACGGCTACCGTTTCGGCCAACGGCGTCGGGCCAGCATATCGTCGAAGATCGGAACGACAGCGAGGGTGACGAGGACAATGGCCAGCGGAACGCTGGACATGAAGCCGACGTGGCGGAAGCCGACCGCGCCTGCGAGCCCGCCGACGAGGAACGACAGCAGCAGCGATCCAAGCAGAAGGAGTTTCTGCCGGTCTGCGCGGACGAGATCCCGGTGCGTTGTTCCAAGGTTCCAATAAAGGAGCTTGCCGAGTTCGATTCCGATATCCGTTACCAGGCCGGTGACATGCGTCGTACGTATCTCCGCCTTCGAGATTTTCGTGATCATCGCGTTTTGCAGGCCCATCACGTAACAAAGCAGGCAGACGGTTGCCGGTACGAACAGCACCTGGTGCGTCTCGAGCCCCGATCCTAGAAGGCTGAAGAGCAGAAGCAGCGTCGCCTCGAGAATCAACGGCATTGCGTACTGGCTGCTCAGATGCCGGCGGCGGCCCCAGTTGATCAGGATCGCCGACGTGGCGGCCCCGACGAGGAACGACAGCAACGAACTGAAGCCGGCCACGACGACGCCGATGTCGCCAAGCGCGAGGTTGTCGGCCATCGACGACACGATGCCGGACATGTGGGACGTGTACTGCCCGACAGCGAAGAATCCACCGGCGTTGGCCGCGCCCGCGACGAACGCCAGCGATCGGCCGAGACGGCGATTCGCGGCGTCGCTGCGTTCGGGGATAGTGAATGCGCGGAGATAATCGATGGGCACGGTTACCCTCAAAGTCGAGGAGTGAGCGGTCAGAGGTCGACGCCGACCGACTGATCGTAGCATGCACGTCTCTGCGACTGCGGGAGTCTGACCTGGCGGATCTGTGCGAGCGATGATCAGAGTCTGCTGCCGTCCGCCATTCAACGCTTTCCGTAGATGTTCTCGCAGAACGCGGCACTCGCGCCCAGCTTCCGTGACAGATCGGCGGCCGCCTCCAGTTGCGGTCGATCCAGTTCGCCCGACTCGTGCGCGACGCTGAGCCGAGATGCAGGACCGGAAAGCGTCAGCGCCGCCATGAACTTGTCGCCGGCGCCGAAGATCGGCACCGCGAACGCTGCCGTGTGCACATCGCGCGCGCCCGCGGTAAAGAGGGGCAGTGCAGGCGGCTTGTCGTAGATCGGTTCGCCGAGTCCCCAGAAGCGAATCACGTGGCTGATCGCCGTATCGTCGAGCGGCAGCGCCGTCCCCGCGAGCCGCGTTTCACGCAGTCCTTCGGACGGCTCGACGCGAAACAGGCAAAGCCGCTGCCCGTTGTCGTGCACGTAGTACGATGCGCTTTCTTTCGTCAGCGCGGCCAGCGCATGCAGCGCCGGTTCAACGACCGTGGACAGATGGAAGGACTGCTCGTACAGCTTCCCAAGGTACAGCACGCGATGTCCGAGCGAATAGTTGCCGGATTGCGCGCGCACGACATAGCCCATTCGCTCCAGCGAATTCATCAAGCGATAGACCGTCGTCTTGTGCATGCCGGACGCCTGCGACAGCATCGCGAGCGACTGCGATTCGGCGCCGGGCTTGAAGCAGTCCAGCAGCGAAAGCGCCTTTTCCACAGCCACCACCCCGTCATTTCCCATTCCCTTTCTCCCGTCGACATTCAGCCGGAATTGTACAGAGTAAAACGCTGATTTACCACGTAAAAGGGTAAACGCCAGTGCCGTGGTCGGCGCCAGATGGTTATAGTGATTTCACCACGTACACCAACGTTGTACACAGTACAACGCACAACTCGAGGTCGAATCATGAGCAAGCCATTCGTCAGCAGTTCTCCGATCAATCGCGACATCGAACGCGTCCCGCCCGAACTCGTTCAGGCTGCCGCGCGCTATCAAGCTGCGATCCTGGCCGACGTCGCGGGCCGACGCGGCACGGTGCATGGTCGCGTGCGGCCGTTGTCGCCGAAGATGAAGGTCGCTGGCCCCGCGATCACGGTGGAAGTCCGTGTGGGCGACAACCTGGCGATCCATGCGGCGCTCGCCGTCGCGAAGCCGGGCGACGTCGTCGTGGTCGACGGCAAGGGCGACATCTCGTGCGCGCTGCTCGGCGAAATCATGGCGACGCAGGCGAAGGCGACCGGCATCGCCGGCATCGTCATCGACGGCGCGGTGCGCGACGCACACGAACTGGCCAATGGCGACTATCCGATCTTCGCGGCCGGCCTCAATCCGTGCGGGCCGACCAAAAGCGTCGCAGGACGCGTGAATGCGCCGATCTCGCTGGGCGGCACGCCCGTCAATCCGGGCGACCTGGTGGTCGGCGATGCCGACGGCGTCGTCGTGATTGCGCGCGCCGACGTCGCGCGCATCGTCGATCTCGCGCAGAAAAAGCTCGACGTCGAAACCGCGCGTATCGCGGCGATCCACAAGGGCGACGTTCGTCCCGGATGGATCGAGAAAGAGCTGCGCGCAGCCGGCATGCTGGCCGAAGGCGAGGCACTGTGATGCAGACCGCTTCGCATAAGCCCGTGGTCCTCGTGACCGCCGCCGACCTTGCGCCGCAAGCGCTCGAGATGCTTGCGCCGTTCGACGTCGTGTTCGCCGGCAAGCAACCGACCGAAAGCGACATCGTGGCGCTGTGCACCCAGCACAAGCCGGTCGCGATCATCGTCCGGTACGGCAAGATCAACGCGCGCATCATGGACGCCGCCGAAAACCTGCAGGTGATTTCGAAGCACGGCAGCGGCATCGACGTGATCGATCAGGACGCTGCCGCCGCACGCGGCATCGCGGTGCGCGCCGCGGTCGGCGCGAATGCGGCCGCCGTCGCCGAGCACGCGTGGGCGCTGATGCTCGCGTGCGCGAAGTCGGTTCCGCAGCTCGACAGCCGCATGCGCGCAGGCCATTGGGACAAGGCGACGCACAAGTCCGTCGAGCTCGACGGACGCACGCTCGGCCTCGTCGGACTTGGCGCGATCGGCCGCCGCGTCGCCGCAATCGGCGCGGCGTTCGGCATGAAGGTTCTCGCATTCGATCCGTTCGCGAAGGAGGCGCCCGCCGGTGTGAAGCTCGTGCCGCTCGACACGCTGTACGCGGAGTCGGACGTCGTGTCGCTGCATTGTCCGCTGACGGCCGACAACCGCCGGATGCTCAACCGCGACGCGCTCGCGCGTTTCAAGCGTGGCGCGATTCTCGTCAATACCGCCCGTGGCGGCTTGATCGACGAAGCCGCGCTTGCCGACGCGCTCGCGAGCGGCCACTTGCGCGCGGCCGGGCTCGACAGCTTCGACGTCGAGCCGATGACGTCGCCGCACCCGTTCCAGCAGATCCCGAACGTGATTCTGTCTCCGCATGTCGGCGGCGTGAGCGACGCCGCGTACGTGAACATGGGGAAGGGCGCGGCCGCCAACGTGCTCGCGGTGCTGAACGAACGCGCGCACAGCGCGGCTTGAACTCCTGGACATCGAGGTACGCATGTTTTATCTGACGAGTCCCGACGTGCGCGAAGCTGAAGTATTCACGCGCATGCCGGAGAAGTTTCGCAAGCCGGACGTCCGCACCGAATGGGCGCGCGCGAACCGCGGCGGCATGGTCACGGATTCCTTTCTCGAAGGACCGGTCTGGGATCCGGACGGCTATCTGTTCGTCACCGACATTCCGCACGGGCGCATCTTCCGCATTTCGCCGTCGGGCGACTGGGATCTCGTCGTCGAATACGACGGCGAGCCCAACGGGATGAAGCGCTTCGACGCATCGCATCTGATCGTCACCGACTACCGGAACGGCCTGATGCTGGTCGATATCGAGCGCGGTGAAGTGCATCCGTACCTCGAGCGCCGCAACACCGAGCGCTTCAAGGGCGTGAACGACCTGACGTTCGACTCGGCCGGCAACCTCTATTTCACCGACCAGGGGCAGACGGGCCTGCACGATCCGACGGGACGCGTGTATCGGCTGTCGCCCGACGGCAAGCTCGACATGCTGCTCGGCACCTGCCCGAGCCCGAACGGGCTCGTCCTGTCGCGCGACGAGAACGTGCTGTTCGTCGCGATGACGCGCGGCAATGCCGTGTGGCGCATGCCGCTGCAGGCCGACGGCTCGGTCACCAAGGTCAGCCAGTTCTTCACGTCCTATGGACCGAGCGGCCCCGACGGCCTCACCGTCGATCTCGAAGGCCGCCTGTTCGTCGCGAACCCGGGGCTCGGCCGCGTATGGGTACTCAACCATTGCGCGGAGCCCGTCGAGATCCTGACCGGACCGAAAGGGGCGTCGCTCACGAGCGTGTGCTTCGGCGGGCCGGACATGAAGACGCTTTTCATCACCGAATCGACGTCCGGTTCCATCCTGAAGGCGGACATGAGCATTGCCGGCCCGCTGCCGAAACAGGCAGCGAAGAAGGACTGAGGCCCACGAGCCGGGAAGCCGCTCGTCGGCTTTCCGGCCCCTATACGGAAAAATCGCGCCGCCAGCCGCGCGAAGAAGGAGACAAGCATGACGATTTCGCATGCGCTGCGTGCCGGCGACGACGCACCGCGCGCCGACGCGCGATCCGCGCAGCACCTGGCCGACGACGATTACGCGGCCAGCGAGCGCACGCTCGCGAAGGCGTTCCGGCGCATTCTGCCGTTCATCTTCGTCTGCTACGTGATCAGTTATCTCGACAGAACCAACGTCGGTTTTGCCGCGCTGACGATGAACAAGGATCTCGGTCTGACGGCCGAGCAGTTCGGTGTCGGTGCCGGCCTGTTCTTCATCGGCTATTTCCTGTTCGAGATTCCGAGCAACCTGATCATGCAGAAGGTCGGCGCACGCGTGTGGATCGCGAGAATCATGATCACGTGGGGCCTGTTCTCGATGGCGACGGCGTTCGTCGTCGGACCGAGGAGCTTTGCGGCTGCGCGCTTTCTGCTCGGGCTCGCCGAGGCGGGCTTCACGCCGGGCATCTATCTGTATTTCACGCACTGGTTCCCCGGCAAGTGGCGCGCGAAGGTGACAGCCGCATTCCTCGTCGGCATTCCCGTCGCGAACATGATCGGCTCGCCGATTTCCGGCGCGCTGCTCGAACTCGGCGGCCTGCACGGACTGCGCAGCTGGCAGTGGCTGCTGCTGATCGAAGGTGTGCCTGCGGTGATGCTCGGCATCGCGTGCCTGTTCGTGCTGGCCGACCGTCCCGAGAAAGCTGCGTGGCTCAGCGACGAAGAGAAGGCATCGCTCGCGAAGCGCCTCGCTCTCGAGCAGCGTGACATCGGCGCGAAGCACGGCAGCAAACTGCGCGACGCGATGACGAACTGGCGCGTGTTCGTACTCGCGTTCATCAACTTCTGCGGGATCGTCGGCTCGCTCGGCGTCGGCCTGTGGATGCCGCAGATCATCAAGCAGTTCGGCGTCGATCACACGGTGGTCGGCTGGCTGACGGCCATTCCGTATGCAATCGGTGCCGTCGTGATGCTCTGGTGGGCGCGCATCGCCAATCGCGCGGCCAGTCGCGTTCCGTATGTCGCCGGCGCGCTGGCCGTCGCTGCCGTGGCGTTGTGCGCTAGCGCGTTCATTCATGCACCGGTGTTCAAGCTGTTCGCACTGTGCGTCACGGTGAGCGGGATCCTCGCGTTCCAGGCGACGTACTGGGCAATCCCGTCGGGATTCCTCACCGGCCGTGCCGCCGCGGGCGGGCTTGCGCTGATCGTGTCGGTCGGCAACCTCGGCGGCTTCGTCGGGCCGTCGATGATCGGCGCGCTCAAGCAATTCTCCGGCGGCTTCACCGTGCCGCTCTTCGCCGTGTCGGGTGTGCTGTTGCTCGGCGCACTGACGATTGCATGGCTCGGCGATCCGGGCTCGGGTGCCGGCGAAGCGCCCGCAGCCCGCAAGACGTGAATCTTGTTTCTCAGACCTACCCACAAAAAAGTTTGGAGACTCCATGTTGTCGAATCAGGCCAGCCAGAATGCCCGCCCGTCATCCCGCTTCGTGCTGGGCGCCGTCACCGTCGCGAGCGCGACCTTGTGGTGCGGCGCCGCGCATGCGCAAAGCAGCGTCACGCTGTACGGTATCGTCGACGTCGGGATCGAGCACATCAACAATACGAGTACGGGCGGCGCGCAGACGCGCGAAGCGTCGGGCAATCTGTCAGGCTCGCGCTGGGGATTGAAGGGCGTCGAAGATCTCGGCGGCGGCATGAAGGCGATTTTCCAGTTGGAAGACGGCTTCAACGTCAATGACGGCACGACCGCGCAGTCGACGAAAGGCCTCGGTCCGAACGCCGCCACGACGTCGCGGCTGTTCGGCCGGCAGGCATGGGTCGGACTGTCGTACCGAGGTCAGCAGCTGACGTTCGGCCGCCAGAACTCGCTCTTCTACGAGCAGGCCGTGGCGTTCGATCCGATGGGCGCGTCGTCGCGATACTCCGTGCTGTCGCTCGACTACGCAGCGGCCGCGCGTATCGATAACTCGGCGAAGTACACGGGCGTGTTCGGGCCGTTGACCGCGCAGGCGATGTACAGCACGCGCTACGACACCGGGTACGGCCCGGAGGTGCCGGGTGCACAGCTCACCGGCCGCTTCTTCAGCGGCGCATTGACTTTCGCACAAGGACCGTTCGCCGCCAGCCTGTCGTACGAGCAGCGCAACAGCAATACCGTTGCGACGAACACGGGCACCGAGCGTCGCGCAACGGCCGCCGCGTCGTACGCGATCGGCCCGGTGAGGGGCTTCGTCGGCTATCGCTATCTGCGTGCATCGAACGCGTTCCTGCCGGCGAACCCGATTCGCGTCGCGAACGGTGCCGAGGCCAGTGCGGCGAACCTGTACTGGGCCGGTGCGCAATACACGGTGTCGCCGGCGTTCGTCGTCACGGCAACGGCCTATTACCAGGACGTGCATTCGACGAGCGCCGATCCGTGGCTCGCCGTGCTCTGTGCCGACTATCTGCTGTCGAAGCGCACCGATATCTACGCGACGGCCGGTTTCGCGCGCAACAAGGGCGGCTCCGCGCTGGGCGTGAACGGCTACGGCACGGTCGCGCCCGATCGCAACCAGACGGGCGTGGTGATCGGCATGCGCCAGAAGTTCTGAGGCGAGTGCGATGCAGATTGTTCACGCGCCCCATCTTCCCGTCAGGCCCGAGTGGCTCGCATTGCGCGACGAGCCGGTGCTCGAACCCGCGCTTGCCATCGTCGACGCCCATCATCACCTGTGGGACCGCCAGACCGGACGCTATCTCGCTGACGAGTTCGGCGCCGACGTGCGCAGCGGGCACCGGATCGTGTCGACGGTCTACGTGCAGTGCCGCTCGATGTTGCGTGAAAGCGGGCCGGATGCGTTCAAGCCGGTTGGCGAAGTGCAGTTCGCGAGCGGCATCGCCGCGATGTTCGACAGCGGCGCATACGGCCCGACGCGATGCTGCGACGCCATCGTCGGCGGCGCCGATCTGTCGCTCGGCGCGGAACTCGGGGCGGTGCTCGACACGATGCTGGAGGTGTCCGGCGGGCGGCTGCGCGGGATCCGCAATCCGCTCGCCTGGCATGCGAGCCCGGACGTGCGATCGAGCCCGGTGACGCCGCCGCGCGACCGGATGTCGGATCCGGCTTTCCGGCAAGGCGTGAGGACGCTTGCTCGCTACCGCTTGTCGCTGGACGCGTGGGTCTATCACACGCAGCTCGACGAACTGTACGAACTCGCGCGTGCATGCGAGGACGTCGTCGTCGTCATCGACCATTTCGGCGGGCCGCTCGGCGTGGGCCCGCACGCCGGGCGGCACGCGGAAGTTCATGCGCAGTGGAAACGGCAACTCGCGCGTCTGGCCACGCTGCCGAACACGCGCATGAAGCTCGGCGGCGCGGGCATGACCGTGTTCGGTTTCGACTTCGCCGCGCGCGATCTGCCGCCGTCGTCGCAGGAACTCGCGTCGGCGTGGCAGCCGTATTTCGACACCTGCGTCGAATGCTTCGGCGTCGACCGCTGCATGTTCGAAAGCAACTTCCCCGTCGACAAGGGAATGTTCAGCTATCGCGTGCTGTGGAACGCCTTCAAACGACTCGCGTCCGCGATGTCGGCCGACGAAAAGGCCGCGCTGTTCAGCCGGACGGCCGCATCGACGTATCGCATCGCGATTCCCGGAGACAACCGATGAAGACGAATGCCACCGTGGCGACGCAGGACACCGAGTCCGCAGCCGCCGAACAAAGATTGACGCGCGTGACCGGTATCGAATGGCGTTCGCTGGCGCTCGCGGGGCTCGGCTGGACATTCGAGAGCTACGACTCGTTCCTGCTGTCGCTGCTGCTGCCGACGCTCGCGCTGCAGTTCGGGCTGAGCAAGGCGCAGCTGGGGATGTTCACGAGCGTGACGGCGGCCGGACAAATTGCCGGCGGCATTCTGTTCGGCTTCGTATCGGACCGGATCGGGCGCGTGCGCACCGCGCTGCTCTGCGTCGGCATCTACTCGCTGTTCTCCGGCCTGATCGCGTGTGCGCCCGACGCGCACTGGTTTGCCGCGCTGCGCTTTTTCGGCGCGCTCGGCATGGGCGGCACCTGGACCGCCGGCGCCGCGCTGATCGCGGAGACCTGGCATCCGAGCCGGCGCGGCAAGGGCGGCGCGCTGATGCAGATGGGCCTGCCGATCGGCGCGATCCTCGCGATCGCGATCTCTGGCATCGTCGGTGCCGCGCATGGCGGACTGGCCGGCGACAGCTGGCGTGTGCTGTTCCTGATCGGCGCATCGCCGTTCTTCATTCTGTTCTGGGTCGCGCGCAAGACGCCGGAATCGCCGATCTGGCTCGAACGCAGGCACGCGAAGGCGCAGGCTCGCCCGCTCGACAAGGCAAGTCGCGAGAAGCTGAACGTGCGCGGGCTGCTCACCGCGTTCTGCTTCATCTTCTTTCTGCAGTACCTCTACTGGGGCGTATTCACGTGGACGCCGACGTTCCTCGTCACGGTGAAGCACCTCGACTTCGTGCATAGCCTGACGTTCGTGCTGGCGCTGCAGTTCGGCGCGATCGCCGGGTTCCTGCTGTTCTCGGCATGGGTCGACCGGCTCGGCCGGCGGCCGATGTTCCTGGCCTACCTGCTGGTCGGTGCGCTGGCCGTCGGCGTGTACATCGTGTCGGCGAATCCGTTGCTGCTGATGACCGCGATCTTTCTGACCGGCTTCAGCGTGAACGGCATCTTCGCAGGCGCCGGTCCGTTCCTCGCGGAGATCATCGGCAACACGGCATCGCGCGGGTTCTTCATGGGCCTCGCATACAACGGCGGGCGGCTCGGCGGCTTCGTCGCGCCGTTGATCATCGGTGCGCTGGCGTCGACGTCGGGCGGTTTTGCGCTCGGGCTCGCGACGACGATCGTCGCGTTCATCGCCGCGGCCGCGGTCGTGCTGTTCGCGCCCGAAACGCGCGGCAAGGCGCTGTCATGAACGTGGCAACGCAAGCAGGGTGGGTGAACAGGCTGTTTCCGGCGCTGTCGGAGGCATCGCTGCGGCGCTACCTGAGCGGACAGGTCGCGTCGGTGCTCGGCAGCTGGACGCAGAACGTGACGCTCAATCTGCTGATCTATCACCTGTCCGGCTCGGCGGCGATTCTCGCGCTGCTCAACTTTCTGCTGTACGGGCCGCAGCTGATCGTCGCGCCGGTGGCGGGCTCGCGGATCGGCTCGGGCAATGCGCGCCGCGTGACGCTATGCGTGCTGATGACGTCGCTGCTGCTGACGGGCAGCCTGTTCACGTTGTCGCTGCTCGGCCTGCTCGGCGTGAAGCTGATCCTCGCGCATGCGCTCGCGATCGGCGTGTCGAGTGCGGTGGAAACGCCCGCGCGGCAGGTGCTGCTGCTGACGAGCCTGCAGGATGCGACACACACGTCCAACGCGGTCGCGATGAACACGATGGTCTACAACGTCGGCCGCATGGTGGGCCCGACCATTGCCGGATTCGTCTATCCGACGCTGGGGCCCAGGACGTCGTTTGCGATCTATGCGCTCGCGCTGTGCTTCATGGCGACATGCGTGCGGTCGATCCGCACCGCATCGGCGGGCCGCCCGACGCGCGCGGAGAGCGGCCTGCGCGACGCGGTCGGCTACGTGCTGTCCGATCCGTTCTCGGCCCGCTATCTGCCGATTCTCGCGTGCATCGGCCTGTTCGCCGGCAGCTACCAGACGCTCGTGCCGCTGCTCGCGGACCAGGGCTTTCACGACGCGGCGCGCTTTACCGGCGTGTTCTTCGCGTGCGCCGGCGCCGGCTCCCTGAGCGCGGCGGTCCTGCTGTCGTCGGCGTTCGGGCCGCGCGCGTCGTACCGGTTCATCGCGTATGCGCCGTGGACGGCAGTCGGCGCGCTGGCCGTGCTGGCCGCGACGACCGATGCGGCGAGCTCGATCCCCGCTTTCTATGCGCTCGGCTTCAGCCTCACGTTCGCGGCCACGTCGACGAACGCGACGATTCAGCGCCAGTGTCCGGACCACGTCCGCGGTGGACTCGTCGGGATGTACGGGATGGCCTACAACGGCACGATGCCGTTCGGTTATCTGCTGGTCGGAAGCGCGTCCGAGGCGCTCGGCGTGCGACACACCTTCGCGGCCATGGCCGCGGTGCTCGCGTGCGGCGTCATTGCGGTCATCGCATGGCAACGGTTCACAGGAACGCGCTCAGGCGCACAATAAACGGAGACAACATGCAAACGGGTTTCATGGAAGCGTCCGCGATCGAGCGTCGGACCATGCGAAAGGTCGTCTGGCGGCTCATTCCCTTTTTGATGATCTGCTACCTGCTTGCCTTTATCGACCGGGGCAACGTGGGGATGGCGTCGCTGCAGATGAACCACGACCTCGGGATGTCGGCGACGGTGTTCGGCTTCGGCAGCAGCCTGTTCTTCATTTCGTACTTCTTTTTCGAAGTACCGAGCAATCTCGCGCTGCAGAAGTACGGCGCGCGGATCTGGATTGCGCGGATCATGATCACGTGGGGCATCGTGTCGGCGGCGACCGCGCTCGTGCATAACGCGACGACGTTCTACGTGCTGCGCTTCCTGCTGGGCGCGGCCGAGGCCGGCTTCTTCCCCGGCGTGCTGCTTTATTTGTCGTACTGGATTCCATCGCAGTATCGTGCACGGATCGTCGCGACGTTCATGGTCGCGATTCCGGCCGCGAGCTTCATCGGCTCGCCGATCTCCGCGCTGCTGTTGCAGATGGACGGCGTGTGGGGCCTGCGTGGATGGCACTGGCTGTTCATCCTCGAAGGCATTCCGACCGTGCTGCTCGGCATCGCGTGCCTCTCCATGCTGACGAACAAGCCGGACGATGCGAAGTGGCTCGCCGTCGACGAGCGCGCGTGGCTATCGAGCGCACTTGCCGCCGGCCACAAAACGCATAAGAAGGTGCCGTCGCTGCCGCTCACGCAACTGTTCCGCAACCGCTACGTGCTGTGCCTCGCGCTCGTCGATACGTGCGCGTCCGCGGCAGGCAGCACGCTGTCCGTATGGCAGCCGCAGCTGCTGAAGTCGTTCGGCCTGACCGTGATGGAGACCGGCTTGCTGAATTCGGTGCCGTACGCGTTGGCGTCGGTCCTGATGGTCTACTGGGGCCGGCACTCGGACCGCGTCGGCGAACGGCGCTGGCACACGGTCGTACCGATGCTGCTGATCGGCGTAGGCCTGTTCGCGACGTCGCTGAGCGGATCGCTGCTGCCGACGATCTGCATGCTCTGCGCGGTGCTGGTCGGCGCGTATTCGTTCAAGGGTCCGTTCTGGGCGCTCGCGACCGACATGCTGTCCAACAGCACCGTGGCGGCGGGGCTCGCGACGGTCAACGCGATCGCGAACCTGCTCGGCGGCGGGCTGATGGTGAACGTGTACGGGTGGGTGAAGGCCGCGACGGGCAGCTACGCGCTCGCGTTGATGCCGCTTGCGATCCTCACGCTCGTGAGCGTCGCGACGCTGCTGCTGCTCACGCGCAATCATACGGGCGGAAAGCTGCTCGCCACGACGGAGACCCTCTGATCATGGCGCGGATAGCGAGGCGCGGTTTCCTGCGGATCGCTGGCGCGACGCTGGCTTCGGCTGCATTGCCGAGGCGCGCCGCTGCCGACGAAACAGGGTCGGGCGGCATCGAGCGGCCGGCGTTCCGGTTGCCCGAAGGGGCGATCGATTGTCATATGCACATCTACGACGATCGATTCCCGGTCGCGCCCGGCACGACGCTGCGGCCGCCGAATGCGACCGTCGCGCAATACCGGCGCCTGCAGACGCGTATCGGTGTGAAGCGCAACGTGGTCGTGACGCCGTCGACGTACGGGACGGACAATCGCTGCACGCTGGCGGCGATCGCGCAGTTCGGCGCCGACGCGCGCGGTGTCGCCGTCGTCGACAGCACCGTGACCGACGATGCATTGCGGACGCTCGATCGCGGCGGCATCCGTGCGATCCGGTTCAACCTGAGCTATCCGGGCGCGACGACGCTCGACATGCTCGCGCCGCTCGCCGCGCGTATCGCGAACCTCGGATGGCATATCGAGCTGGTGGTTCAGGGCGCGCGGCTGCCGGAGCTGGAGCGGCATCTCGCGGTGCTGCCTTGTCCGCTCGTGATCGACCATATCGCGCATGTGCCGCAGCCGGGCGGGCTGGCGTCGGCCGCGTTCCGTACTGCGCAACGTCTGGTGGATAAGGGCAATACGTGGATCACGTTGTCAGGGCCCTACGTGGACAGCAAGACGGGCGCACCTGCGTACGACGACGTCGCCCCGGTCGCGAAGGCGCTGATCGACATGGCGCCGGAGCGCATGCTTTGGGGCACCGACTGGCCGCACCCGACGCAGAAAACGGACAAGCCTGACGACGCGAGCATGCTGGACGTGATCGCGGGCTGGATCGGGCGTCCGGACTGGCAGCAACGGATATTCGTCACCAACCCTGCGGCGCTGTACGGATTTGCGTAGCGCGGGCAGGACGTCGACAGAGGAGCGACTCAGAACTTCGACCGCAATCCGACGCGCAGCGCGATTTGGTTCCGGCTCGTCGAATAGCCGACGTTGGTCGCGGGATTGACGATCAGGAAAATCCCGGCAGGCTGTTGGGGCGAATTGCTATGGGCGACGTTCACGCTGGCATAGAGATCGGTGCGCTTCGACAGGAAGTAGTGAATCGCCGTGCTGAGCTGACTGACCTGCCCGTCCGGATAGTGGTTGTAGATGTAGCTGATGCCGGCGAACGTATCGACGGCGAACGACGTATCGATGCCCGCCTCGACGACGCTTGCCACAATCGACGGTGCGCCGCTTCCGCGCTGAATCCGGTTGTTCGTGTAGTTGCCGAAGACCGTGACGGGACCGACGCGATAGCGTGCGCCGATCCCCACGTTGCGCACCGCTGTACCGAGCAGCGCCGCTTCGGCGACCGACGCGCCCGTGCCGTTCGCGTTCGTATACGCCAACCCGATCGCGAAAGGGCCGTCGTTGTCGTACGCGAAACCGAAGCTGCTGAAACGCGGTGCGCCTGTCGTGCCGCCGAACGAGCCGGCGACGTTGCTGAAGCCGTACATCGCCCCGACGCTGGCACCCCGGAATTTTGGCGAAGCATATTTGACGGCGTTGTTCACCTGTTCGCCCGCAAGCCGGTCGACGTCGAGCCCATGTGCGGCGTAGACGCCGCCGAAGCGCGCGATCGCCGTATTGAACACGAGGTTGTCGACCATGAAGTCATACTGGCGGCCCAGCGTCAGCGTGCCGAAGCGGCCGGCCAGGCCGACCATGGCGGTACGGCCGAACATCGCGCCACCCTGGCCCAATGCGCCGTTCCCGAGGGTGAAGCCGTTCTCCAGCGTGAAGACCGCCTTCGTTCCGCCGCCCAGATCCTCCGCGCCCTGCAATCCCCAGCGATTCGCCTGTGCGATACCGGTGTCTTCCAGTATTGCCGAATGACCGCGCTGATTGCTGACCCACGTGATACCGGCATCGACGATGCCGTACAGCGTCAACGTGCTTTGCGCATGGACGAGCGAAACCGATGCCGTTGCGAGCGCGACGCTCGCCAGCGTTCTTTTCATGGTGTCTCCAACCAGTCAGGGTTGTGGTTCTACGCGATGCGCGGCTGCTGCCGATATGGGCATGAGATGAGATGTGCGTCTGGCTTAACGCCGTGTAAGCCGCGTGACGCACCACGCCGCCACGTGCTGCATCGCACTGCGCGCGAGCGGCGTATCGAACTTCGTGAAGCCATGCGGCATCGCTTCGTAAAGATTCAAGGCGACGGTCGCACCGGCACGCGCGGCATGATCGGCGAAGCGCTCGACGTCGCTCAACATCACCTCGTTGGCGCCGACACACAGCAATACGTTTGCCGTTGCGTCGTACGGCGTGAACAGCGGTGCCGCGAGCGGATCGGCGGTCGAGCCGGCGTCGATATACAGCTCGATCATGCGGGCCCCCATCTCGCGCGTGGCGATGTCGCGCGCGGCGTTGACATACCACGACACGCTGTCCATGCGCAGATCCGCCATCGGACAAATGCCCACGATGCCGGCCGGCGCCGGGCACCTGTTGCGCCGAAGCCATTCCGGCAGCGTCAATGCGAGACAGCCGCCCGACGATTCGCCGACGACGACGAGCGACTGCGCGTCGTAGCCCTGATCGACCAGGCTGCGATAGACGGCGAGCATGTCGTTGCCTGCTGCGGGAAAGCGATGCTCGGGCGCCTGTCGATAGCCGATCGCCAGTACCGGCCGCCGCGTCAGTACCGCGAGCTCGATTGCGCTGCGGCGGCCAAGTGCGAGACTGCCTCGGACGAAGCCGCCGCCATGCAGAAACACGACGAGTTCGGATGACTCGCGATCCGCCACTCCGGCCGCGATGCGTTCGCACGGTACGCCTGCGATGTCGCACGGCGCGATGTCCAGGCCGGGCGCGTCGATCGAATAGGCATGCGTCGCGAGGATCGACGACGTCGCTGCGCGCATGGCGTCGGCCGATCGGGGCCCGGCGTACACGGTCGAGAAAACGCGATCGCCGAGCAGCGTGTCGACGAAACGGCGGTCGTCGTCGCCCGCGGCGAAGTATCGTATGGTCATCATCTGAATCGTCCTGAAGGCGTGGAATGGCGTGGGAGATGCGCTTATCGAATCTGTCGGGCAAGCGCTCGTCGCATTGCGATGAAGGCACCGGATGCGCTGACGACGACGACGATCGCAAGCGCCACGGCGAGCGCATGCCCGTCCATGCGGCCGCCTGCAATGTGGTCGCTGATTGCGCCGACAGCGAGCGGCCCGACTCCCGTGCCGACCACGTTGACGCCAAAGATGAAGCAGCCGATTACGCGCCCGCGCATCCGGTTCGGCACGCCCACTTGCAGCGGGATAGGCATCAACGACGTCGTCATGCTGATCAGGAACACCATCGCACCGTAACCGGCGAGCGAAACGGCGAACCGCGGAACCAGTGCGAGTACGATCGCCGCCGGAATCAGCAATGCGGTGACGCCGCTTGTGACGCGCATGACGCGAGCAACGATCTGGCTGTCGGCGACTCGCCCGACGAAGCACTGGCCCGACAGCGATCCCGCCAGTCCGCAGACGAGGAACATCGTGCCGAGCATCGGACCGAGCGACGCACCGGGACCGAAGCCGTTGCGGACAGCGAAGGTCGGATACCAGGTCAGCACCGAGAAGAACGCAGCGAGAATGCACGCATACGCGCAGAAATAGCCGCGCAGATGCGGCGCATCTTGGGCCACGAACCGCGACACGTCGCCGAGGCTGACTCGCGCTTCGGGCAGCCGCATATCGTTGACGCGGCTCGGCTCGCGCACTCCCGCCAGTATCAGTAGCGCGAGTATCAGCCCTGGCACGCCGACGACGGTGAATACCGCCTGCCACGGCTGCAGATGACCGAGCCACGGCAGATCGAGCCCGCCCGTGCGGCTGAAGTACCCAAGCAGGACGCCACCGGCCATCAACGATGCGCTGCCGCCGATGTACGGCGCGGCCGTGTAAATCGCCGTCGCGCGCGGCAACTGGCGCGGCGGAAACTGGTCCGCAAAGATCGACAACGCCGCAGGCGAGCAGCCGGCTTCGGAGAGCGCAGTGACCGAGCGCACGGCGAGCAGCTGCACATAACTTCCCGCAAGTCCGGACGACGCGGTCGCGACGCTCCATAGCGCAATACAGCCGGCAGCGACCCGTACGCGGTTGCAGTGGTCGACAAGCCAGCCAAGCGGTATGCCGCCGATCGCAAAGCAGAGCGCGAACGCCAGGCCTTGCAGCAGCCCCACCTGGGTGTCCGACAGGCCGAGACTCTGACGTACCGGGTCGATCAACAGCGTGAGAATCTGGCGGTCGAGATAGGCGAGCGCGAATGCCGCCGAAAACAGCGCGACCGCGATCCAGCGGCGCAGCCCGGCGGACGCGCGCTCCGGCGCGCGCGCGTCGAAGCAAGGATCGGCGAGCGCAGCTTTGCGCGGAGAGTGGGATGGAGCAGGCATGACGTCTCCTGTTGCGGCGACGTCGTTCCAGGCGCCGCCATTTAGTTTCGTATGTAACGAGTATCGTGTCACGTGAAACTAAATGCAATGGCGCCCGGCTAGTGGTTTACGCGTGTCGCGCGCGTTGGGGCGCGGCATGGAGCGCACCGAGGCGCCGCTATACTGTCGTCAAACCGACCGATGCGGGCAAAACAGGAGCAAGCTTTGAAGACGCGCGTGCACAGCGAGGAAACGCATAAAGCGGAGACACTGATGAAACGGCTGGTGGCGGACGGGCAGCGCCCGGCCGTCAGCGCGTTTCCGCCCGACACCTATCGTTACGAACTCTCGCAGGTGCAGATTCTTTCGACGTTGCTCGGGCGCATCTATTCGAAACAGATGCTGCCGCTGCACGATTTGCCGCTGCTCGAATGGCGACTGCTGGAGGCGATCGGCGGCGCGCCCGGCATTACCGCGGCCGAGTTTGCGCAGTATTGGGTCTATGACAAGGTCGCCGTGAGCCGTGCATTGCGCACGCTGAAGACGCGCGGTTTCGTCGAATCGGCGCCTCATCCGACCGATGGCCGGCGTATCGAACTGCGTCTGACCGCTGCGGGACAGGCTGCGTATGAATCGCAGCTCGACGCGAAACATCGGCAGCTCGAAGCGCTCTCGTCGGTGCTCACGGACCAGGAGATGAGCGAATTTACGGCGCTCGCGCGCAAGCTGATCGATCACTTCAGACGCGTGGACGAGATGCTTTGACAGCCGGCGGGCGCTGCTGTTGTCCGATGCGGCAACGTTTGGCCGATGACCTACAGGCAAACTCGATCGCGTAAGAACGCGTCGATTTGAGCCGGCGAAGATTCGCGATCCCGGTGGCGCGCGTCCACCATGTCCGCATCGACGATCACGGTCGGCACGCCTGCCTCTTCCAACGCGCGCGCAGTCGCGCGATCGCAAGCGTTCCGGAAGCGGCGGGGCGGCATCCCTTCGGCATCAGCCGCATCGCAGCGTCGATGCGATTTTCCTTTGCCTCGCGCACCGGCCACGCAGGCGCGTAGGGCGAGCGCTGGGGCTGTCGGCCTGCGGATGCAGTCGGAATGTGGCGCGATTATGGCGGGCGCCGCGCGCCGCGCGCCGCGCAACGGCGGTACGGCAGCGTGCGGCGCGCGCCGGTGCTACGGCCGCGACGGCAGCGCTTCAGCCTCCGCCCAGCGCTTGAACGAATCGAGACGCCGGCGCGTGTGCACCAGATAGAACGCCGCGATCAGCGGCTCGAGCAGCCAGCGCAGCCAGGTCGGCTGCGCGCGGAAGCTGTAGGTGAATTTCACCTCGGTCGAGCCTGCCGTGCGTTCGGTGAAGTTCCAGATGCCGCTGAAGCGTTCGAGCACTTTCGGGCCATCGACCATTTCGATGGCCGCGACCTGCGGCGGCCGGTACGCCACGTAGCGCGACACCATCGTCGCGCCCGACTGGCTGCGGCAGAACGCGTCGACGCCGACCTCGACGGTCGTCTCGTCGAGCAGGTACGCGTCGGCGAGGAAGCTGTCCCATACGAGTCGCCGCCCGTAGTCCTGCGACCACGTGAAGAGGCGTCTGCGATCGACGCCGACGATGCGACTGACAGAGATTCTCATGACGGCGACCGAAACCGGATGGACGGGAAGGGATGGGGACGAAGCCGAGTGTAGCGCGCCAAAATCGCGCCGTTGTTCAGATTTCGTCAAGTCGAGCGCGGGTTTCATCGATACAGCCCCGCGCGCCGTCGACTGCGCGACTACGCAGTATCGTGCCGCTCGGCCGTGCGCGCTCCAGCCGTCGACGCGCGCGTCGCATCCATCGCACGCGCGAGCGCGTCGAACACTGCCGGCTCCTTGCAGCGCGACACGTTGAAGCGCAGATACGACGTCGCGCCATGCGACACGCTGAACACGTTGCCGGGCGCGAGCACGACATCGTCGTCGAGCGCATGCCGCGCGACGCGCGCGGCATCGAGCCCGTCCGGCAACTGCGCCCACACGAACAGGCCGCCGCGCGGCTCGGTCCAGACCGCGAGCCCCGCGCGTGCGAGCCGGCGGATCGTTTCGCCCATCGCATCCGCCAGACGCGCACGCAGACCGTCCAGATGGCGCCGATAGGTGCCGTCGACGAGCAGCCGGTGCACGACGTTCGCGCCGATCTGCGCATGGCCGAACGATGTCGCCAGCTTGAGGTCGACGAGCGCGTCGATCCACTCGGGCCGCGCGGCGACGTAGCCGCAGCGGATCGCGGCCGACAGCGTCTTCGAGAAGCTGCCGATCGATACGACGCGCTGCAGCCCGTCGAAGGCGGCGAGCCGCGGCGCGGGCGTGCTTTCGAAATCCGCGAAGATGTCGTCCTCGACGATCAGCAGCCCGTGATCGGCCGCGAGCGTCAGCAGCCGGTGCGCGACGGGCGGCGACAGTGTCGCGCCCGTCGGATTGTGCAGCGCGGCGTTCGTGATGTAGAGGCGCGGGCGGTGCTCGACGAGCGTCTGCTCGAAGCGCGCGAGATCGGGGCCGTTCGGCGTGTACGGCACGCTGACGATCCGCGCGCGATGCGCGCGCAGCAGCGCCTGGAAATTGAAATAGCAGGGATCGTCGAGCACGACCGTGTCGCCCGGTTCGAGCAGCAGCCGGCAGACGAAATCGAGCGCCTGCGTGCCGCTGTCGGCGAGCATGATCTGCGCGGGCTCCGCGTGGACACCGTGCTGCGCGAGACGCCACGCGAGCTGCTGACGCAGCGCGGGCAGGCCGGCGGGCGTCGCGTAATCGGTCAGTGCGTCGGACTCGTCGCGCGACGCGGCGCGCAGTGCACGGCGCAGGCTTTCGTCGGGCAGCCACGACGACGGCAGCCATCCGCAGCCGGGCTTCATCGCGCTCGGCAGCGATTCGAGCGACTGACGCGTCAGCCATAAGGGATCGAGCTCGCGGTCGAGCCGCGGGCCGAGATCCGCCAGGGCGAGCGGCGGCGCGTGCCCCGACACGTAGAAGCCCGAGCCGCGGCGTGCGACGAGCACGCCTTCGCTCGCGAGCCGCTCGTATGCGTCGACGACGGTCGACTTCGACACGTGCAGCGCGTCGGCCATCATGCGGATCGACGGCACGCGCGCGCCCGGCATCAACGTGCGGCTCGAGATGCGTGCGCGCAGCGTATCCATCACGGTTTCGACGCGCGTGCGCGACGCGGCGGGCGGAGCCGGGTTCGGGGCGGAACGGATCATGGTCGGCGGTGAACTGTACGGCCGGTTGTCCAGTACAGTTTGTCGGAATTGTATTGCGGTGTAGCTTACGCGCATTTCACGCGTGGCGGATCATCGGTCATCCACTTTTCCCGTTCAGGATGTGCCGTGCAAAAAACGACCGACGGATGGCTCAGCGGGCTGCTGGGCGTGATCATATTCAGCGGCTCGCTGCCCGCGACGCGTGTCGCCGTGCAGGGGCTCGACCCGCTGTTCCTGACGTTCGCGCGCGCGACGATCGCGGGCGCGCTCGGGCTGTTGCTGCTGGGCGCGCTGAAGCAGAAGCGGCCGACGCGCGGCGAAGCGGCGTCGTTGCTGGTCGTGGCGCTTGGCGTCGTGATCGGCTTTCCGCTGCTGACCGCGCTCGCGCTGCGGCATGTGACGTCCGCGCATGCGATCGTGTTCGTCGGGCTGCTGCCGCTCGCGACCGCGCTGTTCGGCGTATGGCGCGGCGGCGAACGGCCGCGCGCGCCGTTCTGGGCGTTCTCGCTGCTCGGCAGCGGCGCGGTCGCCGCGTTCGCGTTGCGCAACGGCGGGCAGGCGTCGGCGCTCGGCGATGCGCTGATGCTCGCCGCGATCGTCGCGTGCGGGCTCGGCTATGCGGAAGGCGCGCGGCTGTCGCGCGATCTCGGCGGCTGGCAGGTGATCTCGTGGGCGCTCGTGCTGTCGCTGCCGCTGATGCTGCCGCTCGCATGGATCACGCGGCCCGCGACGTTCGACGGCATCGATACGGCTGCGTTGTGGGGGCTCGCTTACGTGTCGCTGTTCAGCATGCTGATCGGCTTCGTGTTCTGGTATCGCGGGCTCGCGCTCGGAGGGATCGCGGGCGTCGGCCAGTTGCAGCTGCTGCAGCCGTTCTTCGGGTTCGTGCTCGCGGCCGGCGTGCTGCACGAGACGGTGCCGCCGTCGATGGTGGCCGTGACCGCGATCGTCGTCGGTTGCGTCGCGGGCGCGAAGTATTTTTCGAAGGCGGTGCCGGTGCAGCGCGCGGGGTGATGGCGCGGCACGCGTACGGGCAGGGTGCGGCCCGCCCGCCGAAAAGCAAAACAGCCACACTCGCCCGCATCAGCGAGTGTGGCCGTACGTCGTCGCGCGCGCCTTATTCGAACGTTTCGAGCGCGAGCAATTCGCCGATCGTCTGCCGGCGGCGAATCAGCCGCGGCGTGCCGCGATCGACGAGCACTTCCGGCGCGAGCGGCCGGCTATTGTAGTTCGACGACATCGATGCGCCGTACGCGCCCGCATCGTGCAGGAACAGCAGGTCGCCGATCTGCGGCTGCGGGAGCTTGCGGTGCGTGACCACGCCGCCCGCGTCCTGCGTAAACACGTCGCCCGATTCGCACAGCGGCCCCGCGATCGCGATGTCGACCTGCGGCCGCCCTGCGGGCAGCGCACCGTCGTGCGCATGCACGGACACCGCGTGATAGCTGCCGTACATCGCCGGACGCATCAGGTCGTTGAAGCCGGCATCGATCAGCACGAAGTCGTGCTTCGGCCGGCGGTTGACGGCCTGCACTTCGGTGACGAGCGTGCCGGCTTCGGCCACCAGGAAGCGGCCCGGCTCGATCTCGATGCGCACCGCGTGGCCGAGATGGCGTTCGATGCGCTTGCGCGCGGCGTCCCATTGACGGAAATAGTGATCGACATCGACGCGCGGCTCGCCGTCGCGATACGGAATCGACAGCCCGCCGCCCGCGGAGATCGCGTCGATGTCGTGGCCGAGCGAGGTGACGAGGTCGACCATCGCGTCGCACACCTGCGACAGATGACCGTAGTCCACGCCCGAGCCGATGTGCATGTGGATCCCGACGAGCTTCAGCCCGTACTGACGCACGAGCGCGATCGCGCGCGGCACGTCGTCGATCCAGATCCCGTGCTTGCTCTGCGGACCGCCGGTATTGGTCTTGTTGCTGTGCCCGTGACCGAAGCCCGGATTTACACGTAGCCACACGCGGTGGCCCGGCGCATGCTGGCCGACGCGCTCGAGCATGTCGAGCGAGCCCGCGTTGACGGTCACGCCGTGCTTCAGTACGGCCGAGAGCGTCGGACGATCGACGAGATCGGCGGTGAACACGACGCCTTCGGGCTCGCCCGCCGGGCTGAAGCCGGCCGCGAGGCTGCGCTCGATTTCGCCGAGCGACACGGCGTCGACGCACGCGCCTTCGTCGCGCATCAGCTTCAGGATATGGACGTTCGAGTTCGCTTTCTGCGCATAGCGGATCACGTCGAACTGGCGCAGTTGCGCGATGCGGTCGCGAATGATGTCGGCGTCGTACACCCACAGCGGGGTGCCGTATTGCTGCGCGAGCGCAGCGAGCTGGCGGGAATCGAGGGACATGACGGATGGATCGGTCGAATGAACGGACAGTCGCGATGATGCGCGCAATCTGCTATGCAGTAAAATGCCGATTTATCGACATTCAATTCATTCGGGATATAGGTGGCTTCGCTCACGCATCGTCATATCGAGGTGTTTCGCGCGCTGATGCTGAGCGGCAGCACGACGCGCGCGGCCGAGATGCTCTATACGTCGCAGCCGACGATCAGCCGCGAGCTTGCGCGGATGGAGCAGATCGTCGGCTTCGCGCTGTTCGAGCGCACGCACGGGCGGCTGCGGCCGACGATGGCCGCGCTCACGCTGTTCGACGACGTTCGGCTCGCGTATGTGGGGCTCGAACGCGTCGCGGCGACGGCCGCGCGGCTGCGCGAGTTTCGCGACGGCCAGCTGTCGGTGATTGCGCTGCCCGCGTTCGCGCATGCGATCCTGCCGGGCGCTTGCCGGCGCTTTCGCGATGCGCATGCGGGCGTCAGCGTATCGGTCGCGACGCAGGAGTCGCCGGTGCTCGAGGAGTGGTTGACCGCGCAGCGTTACGACGTCGGACTGACCGAACACGACGTCGCGCCGCCCGGCACGTTGCTGACGCCGCTCCTGGAGGTGGACGAGGTCTGCGTGCTGCCGGACGGCCATCCGCTGCTCGCGCGCAAGGCGATCGATCTCGCCGATCTCGCCGATCGCCCGTTCGTCAGCCTGTCGCTGAACGATCCGTACCGCGTCATGATCGACGATGCGTTCGCGCAGCTCGGCGTCGCGCCGCGCTCGGTCGTCGAGACGCCGTCCGCCGTGTCGGTCTGCGCGTTCGTGCGGCAAGGGCTCGGCGCGGCGATCGTCAATCCGCTGACCGCGCTCGATTTCGTCGGCCGCGACCTGCACGTGCGGCCGCTCACGCGTTCGTTTCCGTATCGCGTCAGCGTGATCGTCCCCGAGCACCGACCGAAAAGCCTGCTCGTCGATGCGTTTGCCGACGCGCTGCGCGGCGAAGCGACGGCGATTCGCGAGCGGCTTGCCGCGCATCTCGGCGCACGTGCCGCGCATGCACCACGTGTGTAAGGCCGCGATGCGGCCGTCACGCGACGCTCGTATGATCGCGGATGTGCCGTCCCTGCCGACCCTGTCGTTACTTCAACGGAATCCATCATGACCGATGCCTCGCCGCTGCTCGAACAACCGACACTGACCGGGCCGCGCGTCGAACTGCGTCCGCTCGCGACGGCCGATCGCGATGCGCTGCTGGACGCCGCCGCGGACGGCGCGCTATGGAATCTGAAGGTGACGGTCGTGCCCGACGCGCAGACGATCGACGCCTATCTCGCGACCGCGCTGGACGGACGCGCGACGGGCACCGTGATGCCTTATACGATCGTCGATCGCGGCTCGGGCCGTGTGGTCGGCAGCACGCGCTTCTGGAAGATCGACCGCCGCAATCGCAAGCTGGAGATCGGTCATACGTGGCTGAGTGCGTCGATGCAGCGCACGCACGTGAATACCGAAGCGAAGTGGCTGCTGCTGGCGTATGCGTTCGACACGCTGCGCTGCGTGCGCGTGCAGTTCACGACCGACGAACTGAACGAACGGTCGCGCGCCGCGATCTTGCGGCTCGGCGCGAAGCAGGAAGGCATCGTGCGTCACGAGCGCATCATGCCGGACGGCCGCAAGCGCAATTCGGTGCGCTTCAGCATCATCGACGACGAGTGGCCTGAAGTGGATGCGCGACTGCGCGCGAAGCTCGGGACGTAACTCGGGACGTAAACGCGCGCGCCGCGCCGCGGGCACGACGCGGCGGCGCGGGGCATCGCGTTACTGCGCCGATGCGAGATGGTGGCGTTGCGCGAGCTTCTGCGCGTCCGCGTAGTGGGCCTGCAGGATCGGCAGCGCCTGACGCGCGACTTCCTTCAGCTTCGCATCGCGGCCCGATGCGATCTCGGCCTGGAAGGCGGAGATCGTCTTCTGCTGCCCCGCGAGCGCGACCTGCTCGATGTATGCCTTGTCGAACTCGGCGCCGCGCAGGCTCTTGATGCTGTTCAGCACGGTCGTGTCCGGGTCGTTGGCCGGCACGTCGACGCCGCGCGGGCTCGCGGCGCGCATCGCCTGAATGATCTTCTCGTCGTCGGTCGACACGCGCTGCGCGAATGCCTTCACCTGGCTGTCCGACGTGCGCGCGTCGGCGATGCGTGCCGCGTCGTGCTGCGTCGAAACCGTCTTCGTGCCGTCCGTGATGAACGCCTGGTCGGCTTCGTGGATGCGCGTCGTCGCGGCTGCGGGTGCGGACGCGGCCGGCTGAGCGGTCTGGGCGGTCGCCGTCGCGGCGACGAGAAGCAGGCCAACGGCAGACAGGGCGAGGCGCGAAACGGGGGAGAAGCGGTTCATGGGACCTCCTTTCATCGGGGCTCTGATTGAACGACGGATCGCGTGATCCGATGCTGTGCGAGAGACCGGGCATGCGCCCGGGCCGGCTTCGGCCGCCGCTCTGCCGCGGCGCCGGTCGAAGCGATCACCGGCCCGACCGATTCTAGGAGGCCGTGCGTGTCGCAGGTGCAACGGTGCTGTGGCTTCTGTAACGGATGGTAAGACCGCGCGATGCGTGTCGGCGATATGTCGGTAGCGTGTACCGCCGCGCGTCGCGCAACGGAAATTTTTTCGTGCGCGATGCGCGGCCAAGATTGCGCGTGCAACATGGCGCGCAGCATGCGGCGATCCGCTGAACGCGTGTGCTTGCGCGCGCATTGCGCGCGAGCGATCACACGCGATCGAGCAGCGCGTCGAGATGCGGCAGCAGCGGCGTCGCGCAGTGCGGCTGCAATGCGTGCGGCGCCGTGTAGCCCCACGCGACGCCCTGGAACGCGATGCGCGCGCGACGCGCGGCGTCGGCATCGCGGATCTCGTCGCCGACGTACAGCATCTGGTCCGCGCGCACGCCGGCTTCGCCCGCGAGCGCACGCAGCCGACGCGCCTTGCCGAACAACGGAATCCCGCATGCGAAATGATCGACACGCGCAGCGGCGTGCGGGCCGAGCCGGTCGCGCACGACGTCTTCGGCATTCGACGTCGCGATCGCGATGCGGATGCCGCGCGCAGCGAGCGCATCGAACGTCGTCTCGACACCGGGAAACAGCGCGACGTGTGCGATACGTGCGCGCATCAGTCGACGCATGTCGATCGTCACGCGCGGCACCTTCCACACCGGTACGTCGAGCGCACGCACGATGTCGCGCGCGGACATCGTGCGCAGCGTCGCGCGCATCGCGGGATCCGCATCGCGAAACCCGTGCAGGCGCGACGCATCGGACAGCGCCGCGAGAAAGCAGTCGAGCGAATCGGCAAGCGTGCCGTCGAAGTCGAAAGCGACGAGCCGGTACGTCATCGCGTGTAGGCGGTCGGTGGGCGGGTTGCGTGCATGGGAAGTGCGTGCGCTGGCACGGCGGAAGGGACGGGGTGTCGGTGCATGTGTGCCGGGTCGGTGTCGATCTGCGGCGGCACGGCGTGCCGCGCCGCCATGGTAGCCGATCGCGACGGCCGGCGACGGGCGCTTGTCGCGCACGGCGCGGCGCGGTATCGTCGACGCTTCGTTCCGTGATGCCGGAGAACCGCCGTGCCTGCTGCTGCCGATGCCACGCTCAGATTTTCGACCGACAAGCGCGAACTCGACGTCGACGCGATCTTCGATTTCCTGCATCGCGACGCGTACTGGTCGAAAGGCATTCCGCGCGACGTCGTCGAGCGCGCGATCGAGGGGTCGCTCTGTTTCGGCGCGTACGTCGGCGATCGCTTCGTCGGATTCGCGCGGCTCGTCACCGACCATGCGACGTTCGCGTATCTCTGCGACGTGTTCGTGCTGCCGGCCGAGCGCGGCCGCGGCTATGGCCGCGCACTGATCGATCACGTGTTCGCGCAGCCGATGCTTGCGCAGCTGCGCCGGATCATGCTCGTGACGTCGGACGCGCACGCGTTGTATCGCACGGTCGGTTTCGAGGCCATCGCGCATCCGGAGCGCGTGATGGAGATCCGCCGCCCCGACATCTACACGAAACGCTGACGCGCGGCACCGCGCATACAATACGCGCTTTCCGATTTGCCGAAGGGAGCGCCCGCCATGACCGAACAGGAAGCCGAACAGCTCGCGACGCACCGCCATTACAAGGGCGGACTGTATCGCGTGATCGGTGTCGCCCGTCACTCCGAAACCGAGGAATCGCTCGTCGTCTACGAGCACCTGTGGCCGCATGCGCGCGGTCTGTGGGTGCGTCCGGAAACAATGTTCAACGAGACGCTGCCGGACGGCACGCCGCGTTTTCGCAAGCTGCGCGACTGAATTGCCGCGGCGTTCGACTCGCCGTCACGCATCGCGCAGCGCGCGCGCCAGTTCGGGCGGCGCGTGCGCGACGGTGATCTGCGGCGTGCCGTGCCAGGCCGCGAGTTTTCTGACGGCTTTCGCGACATCGGCCGCGAGCCCGCTGCCGACGCGCACGCCAGGCTCGATATGCACGGACTTCAGCTCGAACGTGCCGAGCGCGCGATGCGCTTTCGCGTCGACGCGGCCGATCAGGCGGCCGCGATGCAGCACGGGCAGGCAGAAATAGCCGTAACGCCGCTTGTGCGCGGGCGTATAGCACTCGATCGTATAGTCGAAGTCGAACAGCGTCGCCGCGCGGCGACGATCCCATACGACCGGATCGAACGGCGACAGCAGCGTCGTGACGGTCGAGCGCAGCGTGTCGGCGGCCGCCGCGGGCAGCAGCGCCTCGAGCGAACGATGCACGTAGGCCGGTTCCTTCCAGTCTGCAACCTGCACCGGAATCAGCTCGCCGGCCTGCGCGAGCCGTTCGAGTTCCGCGCGATACGAGCGGCGCGGCAGCCGGTAGTAATCGGCGACCCAGTCCGCGCGGACGATGCCGAGCGCGCGGCACGTGTAATCGAGCAGCGTCGGCAGCACGGCTTCGCGCGGCGGCAGGTCGCGCGCGTCGTCCCAGTCGGGCAGCACGCGTTCGCGCACGTCGTAGATGCGCTGGAAATTGCGGCGCTCGGCGACCATCAGATCGCCGGTCGTAAACAGCACTTCGAGATGCCGCTTCTCCGGCTTGCGGTCCCACCATCCGTTGCCTTTCATGCCGTCCGCGCGCACGAAATCGGCTGAGCGCACCGGGCCTTCCGAGCGAATCCTGTCGAGCAGCCGCGCGATCTCGTCGCGGTGCTGCGCATGCCAGTCGGCCGCGTATTTCCATCCCATTCCGGACGGATCGAGCATCTTGTAACGCATCAGCCCGAATTGCTCGACGGGCAGGAAGCACGCTTCGTGCGACCAGTATTCGAACAGCCGCGCTTCGGCCAGATGTTCGTCGAGCCATTGCGGCCGGAACGCGCCGAGGCGGCCGAACAGCACGAGATAGGGGCTGCGTGCGACGACGTGAATCGTATCGATCTGCAACTGCGCCATGCGGCGGATCGTGTCGAGCACGTCGGCCTTGGTCGCCTTGCGGCGCGGCGGCGTGAGCAGGCCCTGCGCGGCGAGATGCAGCGCGCGGGCGGCGGCAAGCGAGAGGGTGGGCATCGAAGCGATCGGGAGCGGAGTCGGCAACGCGTACATCGTAAGCGGAGTTTGCCTGCGCGTGGTATGGCCGGTGATTCGGCGGTAAGCCGTGGGCGCGACAGCCGCCACGCCCGATCGTGCACCACTTCAATCGCGTCGCACCGCGCACGGCGTAGCCGACACGCATCTGACAATGCTTGACAGATGCATCCGCAAACATTCCCTATAGTGCAGGACATGGCGCGACGACAAACGCGCAACGATTCCGCTTCCGACGCACATATGTCCATGGCACGCAGGAAGCGAATCCGGGTGTCTCAACCCCCAACGAGAAGCCCGGAGCCCTGAGCGGATATCCACACGGCTGTGCACCGGCCCCATGTGGATGTCCGCTGATTTTTTCCGATTCCGTTTCTGCAGCGAGCGCGTTCGAGCGTTCGAGCGTTCGGCGTTCGGCCGCTCGCCCGTGCGGGCGTCTACTGCCGCTTGCCGCGCGCGACTTCGTCGCCGGCACCGGGCGGCAGCCGGCGCGTGATCGGAATCGATGCGAACGAGCACAGCCCGACCACGACGAACGCCGGCCAGAAATCCGACCACACCATCGCCTGATGGCCCTGCAGCCAGTGCGACAGATGCAGCACGAGACCGGCGACCGTCACGCCGAGCCCGAGCGACATCTGCTGCACGACGCTGCCGAGGCTCGTCGCGCGACCCGCGTCGCGCGGCGAGATGTCCGCGTAGATCATCGAGTTCAGGCTCGTGAACTGCAGCGCCGGGAAAATCCCGCCGACGAGCACGATGACCCAGATCGCCCACGTCGGCATGCCCGGATGGAACACGCCGTACGCGGCGATCGCGAGGCCCGCGAATGCGGCGTTGTAGATGAGCACGGTACGAAAGCCGAAGCGGCGCAGCGTATGCGTGGCCGTCGAGCGGCTCACGGCGCCGCCGAGCGCCGACGCGCAGGTGATCAGCCCCGAATGGAACGCGCTCATGCCGAGTCCTTCCTGCAGCGCGAGCGGCAGCAGGAACGGCACCGCGCCGAGCCCGATGCGGAACAGCGACCCGCCGACGACGCTCGCGTGGTACGTCGGAATCTTCAGGAAGCTCAGATCGAGCACCGGCCGTTCCTTGCGCCGCGCGTACGGCACGTAGAGCGCGAGCAGCACCGCGCCGGTCGCGCACATCGCGAGCGCGTTCGTGCGCGTCGTCAGCGCACCGTCGATCAGCGTGAGCCCCATCAGCAGCAGCGCGGCGCCGCTTGCCGAGAGCAGGAAGCCGAACCAGTCGAGCGGCCCCGGATCGGGCTCGTGCGTGTTCGCGATGTGCCGCGTCGCGAGGTAGATCCCGTACAGACCGATCGGCACGTTGATGAAGAAGATCATCCGCCAGTGCAGATATGTCGTGATGAAGCCGCCGACGAGCGGCCCGACGGTCGGCCCGAACAGCGCGGGAATCGCGAGGTAGTTCATCGCGCGCACGAGATCGGAGCGCGGCACCGCGCGGAAGATGATGATCCGGCCGACCGGCACCATCATCGCGCCGCCGACGCCCTGCACGAAGCGCGCGAACGTGAGCAGGCCGAGAGAATTGGATGCGGCGCAGAGCAGCGAGCCGGCGACGAAGATGCCGATGGCGGTGCGGAACACCGCGCGTGCGCTGAAGCGGTCGGCGAGCCAGCCGCAGATCGGGATGAACACGCCGAGGCCGACCACGTAGGCCGTGATCGCGATGTTCAGCGTGACGGGGTTGTGCCCGAAGTCCCTCGCCATCGCGGGCAGCGCGGTGACGATGATGTTCGCGTCGACGCTTTCCATGAACAACGCACAGGCAACGATGAGCGGTGCTAGGAAGACGGGCGACATGGGCTGGGCGCGCGGTAAAGGCGCCATTATGCCCATATTGTTGTCGCCGCGTCACGTACGACAACGCTTGTTCCGCATGTTGCAATAGTCGTTCCTGCACCGCGCGCGGAAAAAGGACGACTGCGCGCGCAACCTGCGCCGCCGCGCTCGGAGCTTGCACGCCGCGGACGTTTCATGCGACAGTCGATCCACTCTGCTTCAACATCACGACGCGCATCGCTCGACGGCCATCGAGACGGGCGCGCACGCGACGAGACCATGCCGATCCACTCACCATCGAAAGGAGGGGACACGCCATGACGTCACGTCGTGCCGAATCGATCGTATCCGCCGCATCGACTGCATCGCATTGCGCGCCGGCCGCGCCCGCCGCGCCGCGCGTTCGCTGGGCCGCCGCGCTGGCGGTCGCCTATCTGGCCGTTGCCGGCTGCGCCGCGCAGGCGGACAGCGCCAACCACGCCGCAACCCAGTTGGCCGCGTCGCCCGCGGCGACGGTGCCGAACGCGACGGCGGCCACGCTGCTGCCGCCGCCGAGCCAGCTGTACGGCGACCTGTTCGTCGCGGTGCAGACGGCCTCGGTCTATCCGGACCAGAAAACCTTCGTCGATGCGACGCCGGACACCGATCCCGCGACGATCATGCAGTTGTATCAGCAACAGAAAGCGCAGCCGGGTTTCTCGCTGAAGGCATTTGTCGAGCAGCACTTTACGCCGCCGGCGCAAGGCGGCGTGACGCCGCCGCCGAACCAGACGCTGCGCGAGCATATCGACTGGCTGTGGCCGCAGCTCACGCGCACGACGACGACGGCGCCACCGTACAGCTCGCTGATCCCGATGCCGAAACCGTACGTGGTGCCGGGCGGCCGTTTCCGCGAAGGCTATTACTGGGACACCTATTTCACGATGCTCGGGCTGCAGGTGTCGGGCCGCGAGGATCTCGTCGACGACATGCTCGACAACTTCGCGCATCTGATCGATACGGTCGGGCACATCCCGAACGGCAATCGCACGTACTACGCGAGCCGCTCGCAGCCGCCGTTCTTCGCGTACATGGTGACGCTCGCCGCGCAGGCCGAGGGCGACAAGGTCTATCAGAAATATCTGCCGGCGCTGCGCAAGGAATATGCGTACTGGATGCAGGGCGAATCGACGACGCCGCGCGGGCAGGCCGCACGCCACGTGGTCGCGATGCCGGACGGCGCGGTGCTGAACCGCTACTGGGACGCGAGCGACACGCCGCGCGACGAATCGTATCTGGAAGACGTGACGACGGCGAAGGCGGCGTCGGGCCGTGCCGCGAACGACGTGTACCGCGACCTGCGGGCCGGCGCGGAGAGCGGCTGGGATTACAGCTCGCGCTGGCTCGGCGACGGCAAGACGCTCGCGACGATCCGCACGACGTCGATCGTGCCGGTCGACCTGAACAGCCTGATGTTCCATCTCGAACGGACGATCGTGAAGGGCTGCACGGTCACGCACGACGTCGGATGCGTGATCGACTTCTCGGGCCGCGCGGCGCGGCGCGCGCTCGCGATCAATCGCTGGCTGTGGAATCGCGGCGGCTACTACGGCGACTACGACTGGCAGCTGCGCAAGCCGCGCGACGGCGTGACGGCGGCCGCGCTGTACCCGCTGTTCGCGGGCGTGGCGTGGCCCGAGCGCGCGAAGGCGACGGCGCGCCAAGTGCGCAAGACGCTGCTGCAGCCCGGCGGTCTCGCGACGACGACCGAGACGACCGGCCAGCAATGGGATGCGCCGAACGGCTGGGCGCCGCTGCAGTGGATCGCGATCGAGGGGTTGCGCCGCTACGGCGAGCCGGCGCTCGCGAAGGACATCGGCACGCGCTTCCTGGCCGACGTGAAGCACGTCTACGCGACCGAGGGCAAGCTCGTCGAGAAATACGTCGTCGAAGGGGCCGGGCAGGGCGGCGGGGGCGGCGGCGAATATCCGCTGCAGGACGGCTTCGGCTGGACCAACGGCGTCACGCTGAAGCTGCTCGAAATGTATGGCGAGTGACACGCGCACGGCCGCCGCGCGGCGGCCGTGCCGTTGCTTTCGCGCATCGCGCGCAGCGCGCCGCCGACACCCGATGAAAGGTTTCGGCGCGCATTTTCGCGGTCGAATCTTTCAGTGCGGCGCGCATGGAAAATTATTTCGTGAAACCCGTCCGCGCGGGGTTGACTTCACTTTCCGCCGGTCCATAGAATCCAGCATCTTCACTCTTGGGGCCGCCGCCTTGGACGCCTGCAGTAGTCGATCTTCGAACCAAATTTCCGCCTGAGCGACCGACGTCCGCGCCTCATCGAAGCCGCCGTTTGTCTCTCGGGCAAACGGTGCGCGCAGCAGTATTTCGCAGCAACTCCTTCGTGCACCCTGATTCGCGCCGGCCGGCGTGATGCGTTCGCGCATGCGCAGTCCGGTTTCAACGCCGCCCGGCAGGCGGCCGCGTTCGCGCATGCGTCGTTTTCGCATCGCGTGCGCGGCCCGCGCGCCGGACGGCGGTCAACCGTGTTCGTCCGAACACCGTACAGGAGCCGCCATGAACGACAGCGACAGTTGTCCCTTATGCCCGTTGCAAGCACAGACCCTTTTGAATCGGGGTCGCAGGGACACGCCGGCCCGCTAGCCTGACCGCTCGTTCAGGCCCTGGACTGGCGCCCGCACCCCACGACGCGGCCGGCACGCATGCCGACGCCGCACGGAGCCAGACCATGAACTTCGGCCTTCTGCTGTCGACCTTTCCGCGCGTCGAAGAATCGCGCGCCCACTACGACGCGATGCTCGCGCTCGATGCGCGCCCGCGTCCGCTTGCGCGCCTGCTCAATCGCCTGGCGTCGCTGATCCGCTGACCGACCGCGCCGAGCATGCCTCGGCATGCGCACGGACGCCGCCGCGAAGCCGCCGTCCCGCGCGCATGCCAAGGTCACACGCTCACCGGATAACCCTTAGTCGTACGGAAGTCATCATGTCCACACCCTCCAACGTTTCTTCGCCGATTGCCGCCGAGCGCAGCGCGGTGCTCGACGAAGCCCATCTCGGCGACATTCGCGGCGCGCTCGGCACGATCGCGCATCACGACACGGGCGCGCGCGGCACGTGGTGGGCGCGCCTGCGCACGCTGCTCGCGATCATCGGGCCCGGGCTGATCGTGATGGTCGGCGACAACGACGCCGGCGCGTTCGGCACCTATACGCAGGCCGGGCAGAACTACGGCACGACGCTGTTGTGGACGCTGCTGCTGCTCGTCCCCGTGCTGTACGTGAACCAGGAGATGGTGCTGCGGCTCGGCGCCGTGACGGGCGTCGGGCACGCGCGGCTGATCTTCGAGCGCTTCGGCAAGTTCTGGGGCGCATTCAGCGTGATCGACCTGTTCCTGCTGAACGCGCTGACGATCGTCACCGAGTTCATCGGCATCACGTTCGTGCTCGCGTTCTTCGGGCTGCCGAAGGTGGCCGGCGTCTGCGTCGCCGCCGCGCTGACGATGGCCGCGGTGAGTACCGGCGACTTCCGGCGCTTCGAGCGTTTCGCGGTCGGCCTCTGCGCGCTGAGCCTGCTGCTCGTGCCGGTGCTTGTGTCGATCCATCCGCCCATGTCGCAGATGACGCGCGATTTCTTCGTGCCGAACTGGCCCGCGCACGCAAAGCTGTCCGACGTGATGCTGCTCGTGATCGGCATCGTCGGCACGACGGTCGCGCCGTGGCAGCTGTTCTTCCAGCAGAGCTACGTGATCGACAAGCGGATCACGCCGCGCTTCATGAAGTACGAGAAGGTCGATCTGTGGATCGGCATTGCGTTCGTGCTGATCGGCGCGGTCGCGATGATCGGCTTCAGCGCCGCGCTGTTCCACGGCCATCCGGAAGCGGGCGGGTTCACCGACGCGGGCGGCGTGATCGCGGGCCTCGAAAAATATGCGGGGCGCACGAGCGCCACGCTGTTCGCGATCGCACTGCTCGATGCGTGCATCATCGGCGCGGCGGCCGTGTCGCTGTCGACGGCCTATGCGATCGGCGACGTCTTCAAGATCCGTCATTCGCTGCATCGCGGCGTGTCGGACGCGAAGGGCTTCTATCTCGTGTACTTCGCGATCGTCGCGGCGGCCGCCACGCTCGTGCTGATTCCCGGCAGCCCGCTCGGGCTGCTGACCGAAGCGGTGCAGACGCTCGCGGGCGTGCTGCTGCCGAGCGCAACCGTGTTTCTGCTCGTGCTCTGCAACGACCGTCAGGTGCTCGGCCCGTGGGTCAACTCGACGAAGCTGAACGTGTTCACCGGCGCGGTCGTCTGGGTGCTGGTGCTGCTGTCGATCATCCTGACCGCGTCGGTGATGTATCCCGACATCAGCGGCGAAGCGATCGTCGACGTGCTGGTGGGCGGCACGGTGCTCGCGATTGCGGGCTATCTCGCGACGGTGCTGTTCCGCCGCAATCGTCGCGTCGTCGAGCCCGGCATCGACCGCGCGGCGCGCGCGACCTGGCGCATGCCGCCGCTCGATACGCTCGAGCCGCAGCACATGACGCTCGCGACGCGAATCTGGATGGGCGTGCTGCGCGGCTATCTCGTGGTCGCGGTCGGGCTCGTGATCGTCAAGGTCGTGCAGATGACGCTGCTCAAGTAGCGCGGGCCGACACAGCGGCGCATGCCGGCCCGCGCGGCCGGCATCGTCGTTGCGCTGCGCGCACGCTCAACGCGCGCGTATCAGATCAGCTCGAGCTTCGACGTCAGGTACGTGAGCTGAATCCGGTTCGCGACGCCGAAGCGCTTGCGCAGTTTTCTCAGGTGGTAGTCGACGTTGTGCGCGCTGGTGTCGAGCCGCCGGCCGATTTCCTTGTCCGATGCGCCTTCCGCGATGCCGATCAGCAGTTCCTGCTCGAACGGCGTGAGCCCGTTGACGGCGCGCTCGCGCGACGTCGCGATCAGCTGCGGCGACGCGAACTTGTGCACCGACAGCCCGATCGACAGCGCCTGCTCGACGGTGGCGGGCGTGATCCACTCGCGCGTGCGGCGCGGCGCGGTGAAGCTCATGAACGCGTGCAGCCGCGTGCCGGGCACCGCCATCGAATACATGATGCCGCTGCACATTCCGTCGTCCTGCATCGTCTGCAGGAAGCCGTCGAGCGCGGCCGGTGCGTCGGACGCATCGTCGTCGCGCGGCTGATGATCGCGGCGCAGCTGCTGCAGGTCCCATACGATCGGCATGTTGCAGACGCGCGCACCGAGCGTGCGCGGATCGACGTCGTGATGGTTGTGCCGCACGTAATCGCCGCGATACGTCGACGGTGTGAACGCTTCATGCAGATACAGACTCTCGACGCGCTCGTGCGCAAACTCGAGCGCGAAATAGGCAAACGTCGAGAAACCGGTCAGATGCAGCAGGCTCGTGACGATCCGGTTGCGCTCGGCCGTGCTTTGCGCGTGGGCGAGCGTGTCGGCGACGCCGAGCTTCGGCGCGTTCGGCTGCGCGACGTCGCCGCGTCGCACATCGTCGCACCACACGACCTGCACCGGGCGCTCGCGCCGGGCGGACACGCGTGCATGCGGCCGGCCGGCAAGGGTTGAGGCGACTGCTTCTTCGTGCAACGCAATATCGGACATGAGCCATCCCTCGGAATCGACGCGCAGCGCGCAGGACGGCCGTGTCGTGCACGGCGGGCGGCGGTGCGATCGAAGCATCGTATTGATAGGCGAATCGTGATCCTGACGAAACGCGGGGGCATTGTACAAAAATGCCGGTGTGCGCGTAATATGCCGTAATACTAATTTCGGCGAAAGGTTGCGGTGTGCCGATTCGATAAACGCACGCCCGTTCCCAAGACCGAAAAATCACGACAAAAAGACCATGACGTGACGGGGCTTGATTCACATATTGGGAAAGGGTGGGCTCCTCATGACACATGCTGACGGCGCGCCACGCGTCGAATGGTTCACGCACGCCGATATTGCGGCAGCCGCCGCTTATTCGAATGGGATTCCCGCGATCGAACGCGACGTTTTTACCGGCATTCAATTCGGATCCGGTAAAAGCGACCTGAGCGCAATCGATTTTTCGCCATACCATGCGCGCCTGCGGCAAATCGGTTTCAGTACGCTCGGTTATGGCGCGTATGAAATGATCGGCCGGCGCATTCTCTGCGCGCATCTGCTGCGCGATCTCGCGCCGCCGTCGTTCATGCAGCCGTATATCGAAGGCGCGCTGTACGAAAGCGATCCGCGTTTCGCGCAGGTGCGGCAAAGCGGCTTTCCGGTCGCGTGGCGGCTCGACGAGATCGAGGCGGCCGCGCAGCGCGGCGGCGATCGCAAGGTGCTCGCACTCGCCGGTCACTTGCGTGCGCACGCAATGAACAGCGGCGTGATCTTCAGCCTGTCGGCGCCGCGGCTCGATCTGCGCGTCGCCGTGAACCTGACGTCCGAGACGCACGGCACCGACTGGATCGACGATCGCGTGATCGGCGGCGCGCTGGCGGTGAGTCTCGCCGTGCATCGCATCGCGCTGCCGTTTCTCGAAGCGCGCGTCGCGCGCATGCGCGGCTTCGCGCTCGGCGACGAGCAGCAGCAGGTGCTCGAACGGCTCGTGCACGGGTTGTCCGACCAGGAGATCGCGAGCGCGCTGCGCACGTCGCTGCACAAGGTCGGCCATCACATCCGCTCGCTCGAAAAACTGTTCAACGTGCAAAATCGCGCGCAGCTCGCGTACCTCGCGGCGCGCCGGCTGTCTTCGTGAGCCGGCGCTGACGCGCCGCGCCCTCCCGCACCGGGCCGCCGCGGCCCGCCGCGGCCCGCCGCGCCGCGCGGCGCGATGGAAGCGGTTCCGCGGCGCCGTCCGACTTCGCGCCGCGGCGTTTCGTAGTCGTACCTTCAGACGATTCGGCCTGCCGCCCGCGCGCTACGAGGCGCGCCCGTTTTTCCCCCTTTTCCCGTCGCTACACTCGTCGCATTCGATGCACCGCGCAGGCGGGGGCTGCGATTGCCCGCGCCTGCCGCCCATAACGACAGGACGACGGCACGATGGCAGAACCGAAGGCGCTTCCCCGCGACTGGCAGCGGATGTTTTCCGTCGGCCGCGGCGTGTCCGGACATCGCCGGATCGGCGCCTCGCCGCGCGCCGATCTGTTTCTGGCCGCCTTCATCGTCGCGGTCGTCGCGCTGTTCATCCTGCCGTTGCCGCAGGCCGCGCTCGACGGGATGATCTCGCTGAACCTGGCCGCAAGCGTCGTACTGCTGACGGTGTCGACCTACGTGCCGTCGGCGGTCAGCTTCTCGTCGTTTCCCGCGCTGCTGCTGTTTACGACGCTGTTCCGGCTCGCGCTGAACATCGCGTCGTGCAAGCTGATCCTGCTGCACGCGAACGCCGGTCACGTGATCGACGCGTTCGGGCGGCTCGTGGTCGGCAACAACGTCGTCGTCGGCGGTGTCGTGTTTCTCGTGATCGCCGTCGTGCAGTTCATCGTGATCGCGAAAGGCTCGGAGCGCGTGGCCGAGGTCGGCGCGCGCTTTTCGCTCGACGCGATGCCGGGCAAGCAGATGAGCATCGACGCGGATCTGCGCGCCGGCATCATCAGCGCGGACGAAGCGCGCGAGCGCCGCGAGAAGCTCGAGCAGGAATCGCAGATGCACGGCGCGATGGACGGCGCGATGAAGTTCGTGAAGGGCGACGCGATCGCCGGCCTCGTGATCGCGTTCATCAACATCGTCGCGGGCATCGCGGTCGGCACGCTGATGCACGGCATGGACATCGGCACCGCGCTGCAGCGCTACGCGATCCTGACGGTCGGCGACGGCATGGCGTCGCAGATTCCGTCGCTGCTCGTGTCGATCGCGGCCGGTATCGTGACCACGCGCGTCGCGACGCGCGACGCGCGGCAGCGCCAGCTCGGCGAGCAGCTGGGCGAACAGCTCGGCGCGCATCCGCGCGCGCTGCTGATCGCGGCGCTCGTGCTGGCCGGCTTCCTCGTCGTGCCCGGTTTCCCGAAATGGTCGTTCGCACTGATCGCGGTGGCGCTCGGCGCGTTCGCGCTGACGCAGCTCAAGCGCAGGACGACCGCACCGAGCTTCAACCTGATCCACGTGGCCGGACGCGTCGGCGCGGCCGACGACGGGCAGCCGGCGAAGGTGTCGCACGCGGCGGGCGTCACGTCGCTGATCGCGGTGTCGCTGGCCGACGATCTGCGCAGCGCGCTGAACCTCGCGCAGCTGCAGGCCGCGCTGTCGAACGCGAAGGCGCGCGTCGACGCGGACATCGGCACGGTGTTCCCGCGCATCACGCTGAACGACGACGAGCGCGCGCCGAACGGCACGTACCGCATCTATCTGCAGGACGTGCTCGCCGCGCACGGTGCACTGAAGCCGGGCTGGCTGCTGTGGGACGGCGTCGCGCCGCTGCCCGAGCGCGCGGAGCGTCAGCCGGCCGAAGCGTTCGGCCCGTTCGCGACGGCACTGTGGGTCAAGCCGGACGGCGCGCCGCCGGACGGCAAGTGGCTGACGAGCGAGGCGGCGCTCGCCGCGCACGTCGAGCAGATCGTGCGCGGGCACGCTGACGAACTGCTCGGCATCCAGGAGACGCAGGCGCTCGTGCATCTGGTGCGGCGCGATCACCCGGAGCTTGTCGGCGAGCTGACGCGGCTCGTGCCGCTGCAGCGCGTGACCGAGGTGCTGCGCCGGCTGCTGGCCGAGCAGGTGCCGATCCGCAATCTGCGCGTGATCTTCGAAAGCCTGATCACGTGGGCGCCGAACGAGCCCGACGACGTGATCGCGCTCGTCGAACTCGTCCGCGTCGACCTGCGCCGGATGATCACCGACCGCCACGCGGGCGCCGCGCGCCAGCTGCGCGTCGTGCTGTTCGAGCAGAACCTGCAGGAGCGCATCGAGAACGCGGTGATGCGTACGAAGCAGGGCAATTTCCTTGCGCTGTCGAGTGCCGTGAAGCAGGACATCGGCGAGCAGGTGCGCGCGATCGTGCAATCGGCGCACGCGAGCGGCGCGCACGGCGCCGCGCGGCTCGCCGTGATGGTCGCGCTCGGCGCGCGGCGCTACGTGAAGACGATCCTGCAGCCGATGCTGCCCGATCTTCCGGTGCTGTCGTATCAGGAGATCGAGGAGGACGTGCAGCTGCATACGGTCGGCTGGGTGAAGAACCCGCCGGACGACGGCACGGCCGGCGCCGGCGCCGACGTGCGTACACCGGGCGTCGCGCAATGACGAGCTCGACGATCCTCGATCTCACGCGGCAGGCGCTGATGCTCGTGCTGCTGCTGTCGCTGCCGATCGTGCTGATCGCGACGGTCACGGGCCTCGTCGTCGCGATCCTGCAGGCGGTCACGCAGGTGCAGGACGCCAACATCGGGATCGCGGTGCGGCTGATCGCGGTGATGGTCGCGCTGGTGCTGCTGTCCGGCTGGCTCGGCAGCGAGGTGTTGCGCTTTGCGCAGCAGGCGCTCGAACGGATGTTCGTTTCTTCCACAGGAGTGTTTTGATGCGTCGACGCGTCGTCCCGATCCGGTTTCAGCCGCGCAGCCTGCCGCGCGCGGCGCTCGCGATGTGCGCGAGCGCGCTGCTTGCGGCGTCGCTCTGCATGACGATCGCGCAGCCCGCGCGCGCGGCCGACCTGCGCTGGCGCAACAAGCCGTTCACGATCGTCGCGAACGGCAAGAAGATCGGCGACTTCATTCGCGAGCTCGCGTCGTCGCAGGGCGTGACGGCCGTCGTCGATCCGAAGGTCGACGGCGTGATCAGCGGGCGCTTCTCGGGCACGCCGCAGCAGACGCTCGACACGATCTGCTCGACGTACGGACTCACGTGGTACTACGACGGCTCGTTCCTCTACGTCGATCCGGCCGACCAGTCGCAGACGCAGATGATCCCGATTCCGCCGAACGCGGGCGGCGAGATCGGCCGCGCGCTGCAGGCGATGCAGATTCCCGACAAGCGCTACACGCTCGTGATCAACGATCGCGCGAACAGCGTGTACGTGGCCGGCCCGCGCCGCTACGTCGAGCTCGTGCGGCAGGCGATCGGCAGCGTCGGCGATCCGTCGGCGAACGGCCAGCACGCGGACATCCGCGCGTTCCGGCTCAAGTACGCGTGGGCGTCCGACTTCACGATCAATCGCTCGGGCAAGGAAGTGACGGTGCCGGGCGTCGCGACGATCCTGCGCCGGCTGTTCGGCAAGGGCGGCGGTACTGGCCCGATGCCGACGAGCGCGCCGCTCGGCCAGGCCGCGCGGCAGGTGAAGCTCGGCTCGGGGCTGACGATCGCGGTGCCGCGCCTCGAATTCCCCGATCTGTCGGGCGGCCCGCGCAGCGGCGGCTACGGCGGCGAATCGGCCGCGGGCAGCGCGTTCTCGCCGTTCGCGAGCGGCGGCGACACGCTGCCGCAGATCGAGGCCGATCCGGCGATCAACGCGGTGATCGTGCGCGACCTGCCGGAGAACATGTACCGCTACCAGTCGCTGATCGCGCAGCTCGACGAGCGGCCGCGGATCGTCGAGATCAACGTGACGATCATCGACATCAACGAGGATTCGCTCGACAGCCTCGGGATCGACTGGCGGCTGCACACGACGCACGGCGACGTGCAGATCGGCAACGGCGCGAACCCGCTGAACGGCAATACGCAGTACAACGGCGCCGGCAATCCGCCGCTGACGTTCGGGATCGGCGCGAGCGAGTCCGGGCAGACGGGCACCTTCATGCCGACCGGCATCGCGCTCACCGCATCGATCGGCGGATCGCTGCGCAACTACCTGCTCACGCGCGTAAATGCGCTCGCGCAGAAAGGGCAGGCGCAGCTGCATTCGAAGCCGAAGGTGCTCGCGCTCGACAACACCGAGGCGATTCTCGAGAACCTCACGCAGTTCTACGTGCAGGTGCAGGGCTATCAGGATTCGTCGCTGTACAGCGTGACGACCGGCACGAGTATCAAGGTGACGCCGATGATCGTCGACGATGCGATCCGCAATGCGGCCGCCGTGTCGGGCCGTCCGGAAAGCGTGATGATGTCGATCGACATCCAGGACGGCAACATCGTGCCGGGGCAGGCGGTGTCGAACGTGCCGGTGATCCAGCAGCGCAACATCGTCACGAAGACGATGATCGACGAAGGCAAGAGCCTGCTGATCGCGGGCTTCAACGACGACGAGGTGCGCCTGAACAAGAGCGGCGTGCCCTGGCTGTCCGACATTCCGCTGATCGGCAACCTGTTCAAGTACACCGACAAGTCCGGCAACCACATGGAGCGCTTCTATCTGCTGACGCCTCGCGTGGTGTCGAGCGCGTCGATGTACGCGCCGGACGGCTCGCCGGTGAATCCGGGCGTCGATGCGCCGGCCGACCCGAACGGCGTGTCGATGTACCGGCCGCCCGACAACGACATCGCGGTGCCGCTGACGCCGCGCCCGCTGCCCGGCACGAAGTTCGGGCCGCCCGCGTTGCCGCCGCCCGCCCAGGACGCGGCGTCGCAGCCGATGGCGACGACCGCAGGAGCGTCCGTCCATGTCGACGAGCATCATTGAACCGCACGGCGACGGCGCATTGCCCGGCGGGGCGGGCAGCGGCGCGGCCGCGCCCGCGTCGCCGTGGAATCTGTGCTTTCTGAGCGGCCCGATGTACGGCCGCACGATGTCGCTCGCACGCGGCGCGAACTGGGTCGGCACCGCGGCCGACTGCGAAGTGATCCTGCCCGATCGCGAGATCGGCGCGAAGCAGGTGTGCCTGCAGGTCGGCGCGCTCGCGGTCACCGTGCAGAACCACGGCGGCGACACGGGCGCGCCGGTGCTGCTCAACGACGAACCGCTCGGCAGCGGCCGTCGGTCGCTGACGCCGCAGGACGTCGTGACGGTCGGCTCGATCCGTTTCGGCATCGCGCGGCACGCGCAGGCGAGCGTCGCGGTGCCCGACGACACCGGCGCGCCCGACGTCGCGCCCGCCGCACCGTGGCTCGGCTGGCTGACGGGCGGGCTGCGCCGGCTTGGCAGCCGCCGGCTCGTCATCGCGCTGGTCGCGCTCTGGGTCGGCGTGCTGCTCGGCGCGCTCGGCTACGGTTTCGTCGCTTGGTCGGGGCGCCTGCCGTGGCAGCACGAGTCGGTGCTCGCGCGCACGCACCGGTTGCAGCGGCTGCTGCACGCCTATCCGGAACTCGCGGTCGCGCCGCGCGACGACGGCGTGATCGTATCGGGCTACGTCGCCGATCCGGCCGCGCGCGAACGCGTCGCGCAGATCGTGGCGGGCGTCGACAACGCGGCGCTCGGCACCGTCTACGTGGTCAGCGATCTCGTCGCGACCGCGCAGACCTATTTCAGCGACACGGCGCTGACGGTCGCGTATCTCGGGCGCGGCCGCATCGAGCTGACCGGCACGGCGCCGCGCGCGCAGCTCGAGCCGCGCATCCGCAACTACATGAAGGACGCGCGGCCGGCGCTCGAAGTCGTCGACCACGTGCGCGACGCGCAAGCCGACGCACCGCGCACGACGACGACGCTCGGCGGCTCGGCCGGCATCCCGGAGATCACGACGGTGTTCGCCGGCGACGGCGACCAGCGCTATATCGAGACGGTCGACGGCAGCCGCTATTTCGAGGGCGCGCGGCTGAAGGAAGGGCCGACGGTCGTGTCGATCGGGCCGGACGAAGTCGTGTTCGAGCGCAACGGCCAGCGCATCACGATGCCGCTCGGCGGCACGTCGGCCGGTGCGCCGGCCCGCGTGCCGGCGCCGCCCGTGCCGCCTCTGGCAAGCGGCGCGGCGGCCGGCATCGCGCAGCCGATGCCGGGCCCGACGCTGCTGCCGCAGGCGCGACCGGCGTCGGCCGTGACGAACGACGCGGCGCATTAGCGTCGCGGCAGATCATGCGCGCCGCGCGGCGAGCGCGGCGCGGGCATGACGCGGCACGCCGCAACGGTGCGGCAGGCCGTGTGAGCCGGGGCGGCATGGGGCCGCCGCCGGACGAAGGTGAACTTCACGTAAAGGAGCGAAGCATGGGTGCCTCGGCAGCAGGTGGTGTGACGAACACGAGCGACGTCCAGAAGCAGGCGGACGATCTGACCAAGACGCAGCTCGAACTGACGAAGATCAACTTCCAGGTGCAGCAATCGACGGCGACGTTCGAAACCAGCAACGCGGTGACCGCGCAGGAGGGGACGGCGAACGCGCAGGTCGCGCAACACCTGAGTTCGGCCGGCCGCGCATGATGCGGGCCGCCGGCCGCGGCGCACGCTGTCGCGCATCCGGGCCGCCCGCGTGCGGCGCGCGGCGCGGCGCGCGTGAGCGGCGGCCGGCCCGCGTCGCGCAGGCCGATCGGCAACTTGCGAGCGAAGGAGGGCAGCGATCATGTCAGTGATAGGCGTAGGCGCGGCACCGCCCGGTGCGGTCGCGCTGGCGGGCGCCGCGCAGCAGCCGGGGGCGGCGGCCGATCCGGCGCAGGTGCGCGAATTCGATGCGCTGATGCAGCCGCGCGCCGCGTCGGCCGATGCGGCGCCGCCGGCTGCGGCGATGTCGGCGGCGGCGATGTCGGCGGCGGCGATGTCGGCGGCGGCGCACGACGCCGCGCCCGCGGTGCAGATGACGCCCGCGCAGGCGAATGCGTCGTCGCTCGTCGAGCGGCTGCGTGCGTACGGCAACGATCTCGATGCGCGCTACGCGAACATCGACAAGCATCGCACCGAGATGCTGACGTCGATGGCGGACAACCGCAGCGATCCGCTGATGACGATGGTGCAGGCGATGGACTTCCAGTGGACGGCGACCACGACGATTTCCGAATACCAGTTGAGCCTGTCGGTCGCGCAGGCGGCGAACGGCTTCACGCATACGGTGCTGAAGACGCAGGAGTGACGAACGCGCGCGTGCGGGCCGGCACGGGCCGCGCGCGCGACGAAGCGGATCAACGATGACGACGATCGATTCGACGCCGCGCGCAGGCGCGTGGCGCAGCCGGGCGGCGCGTGCGCTGCTCGCGGGCGCGCTCGCGCTGCTGGCCGGCTGCCAGAAGGAGCTGTATTCGGGCTTGTCCGAGCACGACGCGAACCAGATGATCGCGGTGCTCGGCGACGCGGGCATCAGCGCGTCGAAGGACAACGACGCGCGCGATGCGTCGGACCGCAACGCGTGGCAGGTCAGCGTCGCGGACGGCGACATGCAGTCGGCGCTGACCGTGCTGCAGGCGAACGGGCTGCCGAAGCCGAGCTACGCGAGCCTCGGCGAGCTGTTCCAGAAACAGGGGCTCGTGTCGACGCCGGCCGAGGAGCGCGTGCGCTATCTGTACGGCGTGTCGCAGGATCTGTCGCGCACGCTGCAGGACATCGAAGGCGTGATCGTCGCGCGCGTGCAGGTCGTGATCCCGGAGAACGATCCGCTCGCGGACAAGATCAAGCCGTCGTCCGCGGCCGTGTACATCCGCTATCGGCCGGGCGTCGATCTGCGCGCGATGGCGCCGATGGTCAAGGATCTCGTCGCGCACAGCATCGAAGGGCTGCAGTACGACAACGTGTCGCTGTTCCTGCAGCCGGCCGCCGCGCGCGCCCCGCGCGTCGACGGGATCGGCAGCGCGGTGTCCGACATCGTGCGGCTGCGCTCGCCGCTCGGCTGGCTCGTGTTCGCGCTGATCCTGCTGACCTGCGCGGTGATCGCGCTGTCGGCGGCACGGCGCGGGATGTTCGGCGCGCGGCTCGCGGCGCTGCTTGGTGCGCCGCGCGGCGGCAACGGCGCGTCGAACGCGCCGCCGGACGCCGGCGCGCTGCGCACGCCGGACGGCGCCCGCGACGGCGCATGAACGACGGCGCATGAACGACGCACGCGTGCCGCCGCCCGACGCGGCCGATCCGCTGCCGTGGCTGCAGCCGCTCGCGCCGCCGCCGGCCGCGCGGCGCGCCGCGTTTCACGCGCTCGTCTGCGAGTTCAACCTGCGGCCGGACCGCTATCTGCACGTGACGCGCGTGCCGGACGACTGGCCCGCGCGCTACCGCTCGCCCGACGCGTTCGGCGCGGCCGGCCGCAAGCTGCTCGCGCGCCATCTGCTGGCCGTGCATGGCGTGGCGGGCCGTCACGACTTCGACGTCGCGAACGCGTGCGCGCGCGTGGCGCTGCTGCCGGGCGCGGCGCTCGAGCAGCTCGCCGCGTATGCGGGGCTGCTGCTGCATCGCGGCTGGCTGCGCGACGCGCTGACCGTGCGGCGCATCCGCGCGGAAGTCGCCGCGAAACTCGGCGGCGATGCGCTGACGCTCGCGCTCGAACGCGCGCCCGAATTCGGCGCGCTCGCCGATACGCTCGAACCGTGGCGCGCCGAGCCGGCCATGCTGCCCGCCGTGATTCGCGCGCGCGGCGGGCGGCTGCTGGCCGACTTCATCGGCGCGGCCGGCGACGCGGTCGCGCGCCGCGTGCGGCTGAAGTTCAACCGCGCGATCGACGACGAAGCGCCGTACTGGCTCAATCGCGCGCAGCGCGACCAGTTCGGCGAACTGCTGTTCCTGTTTCTGATTCCCGAGAGGCTTGCGTCATGGGACTGGCTTTTCTGATCACGAGCGACAACCTGCAGCTGCTGTCCGAGCGCAAGGTGCTGAAGGAGCGCGAATACGCGGCGCTGCTCGACGCGTCCGCGGTGATCGCGACCGCGCGCGACGAAGCGCAGCGGATCGTCGCCGATGCGCAGCGCGAGTTCGAGCGGCGCCACGCGGCCGGCTACGAGGAAGGGATGCGCCGCGCGCAGCGCGAACAGGCGGCGCAGACCTACGCGCAGGCGCTCGCGGCCGCGCGCACGATGGAGTCGATGAAGGACGCGATGGCCGAGATCGTCGTGAAGGCCGTGCGCGCGATCGTCGGCGAGATGAGCACGCAGAAGCTGTACGAGGCCGCGCTCGCGCGCATCGCGCCGCTCGTGCGCGACGAGGCGTTCGTGACCGTGCGCGTCGCGCCGGGCCGCAGCGACGAAATGCGCGACGCGCTCGAGCGCGCGTTCGCCGCGCAGACGAACCGGCAGAAGATCCGCATCGTCGAGGATGCGCAACTCGCGCGCGACGCCTGCGCGGTCGAAACGCCGTCCGGGCGCATCGACGCGAGCCTCGATCTGCAGATCGACGCGCTGCGCCAGGCGATTCGCCGCGACGCGTCGTTCGGAGCCGCACGATGAACGCGCCGCACGACGAAACGCCGCCGCCCGGCGACCATGCGGCCGACGCGGCCGATGCGCCGTTCGACCGCGGCCGGCTCGTCGGCGATCTCGATGCGGCGCTCGCGTTTTTCTCGCCGGTGTCGGTGCAGGGCCGCGTCAATCACGCGGTCGGGCAGATCCTGAACGCGACCGGCATCCGCGCGAAGCTCGGCGAGATCTGCGAGCTGCGCACGCCGAATCAGCCGACGCTGCTCGCCGAGGTGGTCGGCTTCTCGCGGCAGACGACGCTGCTCACGCCGCTCGGCGACGTGGCCGGCCTGTCGCCGGAGACGACCGTCGTGCCGTCCGGCCGCGAGCATGTGTTTCCGGTCGGCGAGGCGCTGTTCGGCCGCGTGCTCGACGGCCTCGGCCGGCCGCTCGACGATCGCGGGCCGGTGACCGGCGCGACCTGGGTGTCGACGCAGCAGGACCCGCCGAACCCGCTCGCGCGCCGGATGATCGACACGCCGTTTCCGACCGGCGTGCGCGTGATCGACGGGCTGATGACGCTCGGCGTCGGGCAGCGCGTCGGGATCTTCGCGCCGTCGGGCGTCGGCAAGAGCACGCTGCTCGGGATGATCGCGCGCGGCGCGCAGGCCGACGTGAACGTGATCGCGCTCGTCGGCGAACGCGGGCGCGAGGTGCGCGAATTCATCGAACATGCGCTGTCGCCGGAGGTGCGTGCACGCTCGATCGTCGTCGTATCGACATCCGACCGGCCCGCGATGGAGCGCGTGAAGTCCGCACTCGTCGCGACCGCGATCGCCGAGCATTTCCGCGATGCGGGCAAGCGCGTGCTGCTGCTCGTCGATTCGCTGACGCGCTTCGCGCGGGCGCAGCGCGAGGTCGGCCTCGCGAGCGGCGAGCCGCCGACACGCCGCAGCTTTCCGCCGTCGACGTTCGCGGTGCTGCCGCGCCTGCTCGAACGCGCGGGGCAAGGCGCGGCCGGCTCGATCACGGCGCTCTACACGGTGCTCGTCGAAGGCGACGAGGAATCCGACCCGATCGCGGAGGAGGTGCGCTCGATTCTCGACGGCCATATCGTGCTGTCGCGCAAGATCGCGCTTGCGAACCGCTATCCGGCGATCGACGTGCTCGCGAGCCTGTCGCGCGTGATGCCGCTCGTCGCGAGCCGCGCACATCAGCAGGCGGCCGCGCGCGTGCGCGAGCTGATCGCGAAGTATCAGGAGATCGAGCTGCTCGTGCAGATCGGCGAGTATCGCGAAGGCAGCGACCGGCTCGGCGATCTCGCGCTGCGTGCGCGCGAGGCGATTGGCGCGTTCTGCGCGCAGGCGCAGCACGAGGACGTGCGCTTCGACGCGCTGCTCGCGAAACTGACGAAACTGGCGAACGATCATGTCTGAAGCCGACGACCGCCGCGTGCTCGCGACGCTCGCGCGCCTGAAGCGCGTGCGCGAGATGCGCAGCCAGATCGCGCGCGTCGCGGCCGCGCGGCAGCAGCGCATCGCCGCGCAGAGCCGGCACGCGCTCGATGCCGCGCACGCGCAGCTCGCGCGGCAGCTGGCCGCGAAAGCGGCGATCCAGACGCGGCTTGCCGACGACGCGCGCGACGCACGCACGCTGCAGAACGCCGCTGCCGATACGCGCACGTTCGACCGGCATATCGGCGCGGCGAGTGCGTCGGTCAACCAGGCGGCGCACGTGCATCGCGGCCACGAGGCGACGCTTGCCGAGCTGCAGCGCGCGGCGCGCAAGGCGAAGGCGGCCGAGGACAAGCTCGAGCGCGCCGGCGAGAAAGCGCGGCATGCGCGCGCGGCGCGCGTCGAGCGCGATGCCGACGAAGTCGCCGATGCGTACGCGGTGCGCCGTTTCGCGGCGCCCGGTGTGTGGGCGGCAGACGCCGGCCGACATCCGGATACCCATCGCGACACGCACGCGGAGGCCGCCGCGTTCGACGCCGCCATGAGCGCGCAAAAACGGGCGGACGCGCAGGCGGGCACGCTGGACGCCGCCGCGAAACCGTCGGACGCGGCGCAGGCCGGCACGACCGATGCCGCCGCGCAGCCCGCCGCTGCCGCCGCCGCTGCCGCCGCCGCGGAGCGCCGATGCTAGATCACGCGTCGGGCTTCAACGACCTCGCCGGCACGCTGCGGCCGCTGCTGTACGTGATGCCGCGCCTGCTCCCGATCATGTTCGTCGTGCCGGTGTTCAACGAGCAGATCGTCACGGGGCTCGTGCGCAACGGCCTCGCGGTCGTGATCGCCGCGTTCGTCGCGCCCGCGATCGATGCCGCGCAGGTCGCGTCGCTGCCGTTCGTCACGTGGTGCGTGCTGGTCGCGAAGGAGGCGGTGGTCGGGATGCTGCTCGCCGGTGCGTTCAGCGCGGTGCTGTTCGCGATCCAGGGCGTCGGCTACCTGATCGACTTCCAGACCGGCAGCGGCAGCGCCGCATTCTTCGATCCGATGGGCGGTCACGAAGGCGGTCCGACGTCGGGATTCCTGAACTTCGTCGCGATCGCGCTGTTCGTCACGACGGGCGGGCTGCAGGTGCTCGTGCAGCTGTTCGCACAGTCGTACGCGTGGTGGCCGATCGGCTCGCTCGGCCCCGACTTCTCGTCGATGCTGCAGACCTTCGTCGTGCGGCAGACCGACACGATCTTCGAATGGATGGTGAAGCTCGCGGCGCCGGTGATCATCGTGCTGGTGCTTGTCGAACTCGGCATCGGGCTCGTCGGCCGCGCGGTGCCTCAGCTCAACGTGTTCGTGTTCTCGCAGCCGCTGAAGAGCGCGCTCGCGGTGCTGATGATGGTGCTGTTCCTGCCGGTCGTCTATGCGTCGCTGCACGCGCTGCTGAGTCCCGACAGCGGCCTCGTTGCACTGCTGCGCGCGCTGTTCGCCGCGCACGGCGGCGCATGAGCGTGCGACGCACAGCAGAGCGAGCATGAGCGAGAAGAACCAGCCGCCGACCGCGAAGCGCCTGCGCGAGGCGCGCGAAAAAGGCGACGTGCCGAAGAGCGCGGAGACGATCTCGTCCGCATTCTTCGTCGGTGTCTGCGTCGCGCTCGCGGTCGGCGTCGGCACGCTGTTCGCGCGGCTGCAGGCGCTGTTCCGGCTCGTGTTCGACGCCGTCGGCGCGGCCGATCCGTCCGCGCGGATCGCGGCGCTGATCGACGCGGCCGCGCGCGACTGGGCGACGCTGTCCGCGCAGATCGTCGCGGCCGGGCTGCTGCTCGGCGTGCTCGCGGGCTTCGTGCAGGTCGGCGGCGTGATGGCGTGGAGCCGGCTCGTACCGCAGCTGTCGCGGCTCAATCCGGCCGAGGGCCTGAAGAACCTCTGGTCGCTGCGCAACCTCGTGAATCTCGCGAAGATGCTGCTGAAGACGGCGCTGCTCGTCGCGACGCTCGGCTGGCTGATCGTCGAATCGCTCGATCCGTCCGTGCAGTCCGGCTTCACGCGGCCGATGTCGATCCTCGCGCTGATCGTGAAGCTGCTGATGCTGCTGTTCGGCTGGGCCGCGCTGATCTACGTCGTGATGGCGCTGATCGACATCGTCCATCAGCGGCACGAGTTCAACCGCAAGATGAAGATGTCGATCGACGAAGTGCGGCGCGAGCACAAGGAAGACGAAGGCGATCCGCACATCGCGGCGAAGCGCCGGCAGCTCGCGCGCGAAGTGCAGTTCGCGTCGCTGCCTGACCGGATCGGCTTCGCCTCGGTGGTCGTCTATTCGCCGCGCGTCGCGGTCGCGCTCCACTACGGCGGAATCGGCACGCTGCCGTGGGTGCTCGCACGCGGCGAGGGCGATGCGGCCGAGCGGATCGTGCGGCTCGCGCGCGATGCGCTGCGTCCGACGCTCGCGAACGTCGGCCTCGCGCAGGCGCTCTACGACACGACGCCGGAGAACGGCACGATCCAGCCGCAGCATTTCCGCGAGGTCGCGCAGCTGCTGAAATGGGCGACCGGCGCGCCGTGACGCGCGGCAGCGGGCGCGGCCGCCTCGATATGTCCCCTTGCACTACCGTGCACGACGGCGCTTGACGCCGGTTTTTTTCCGGCCCTGCGTGCCGTTTACCGCGGAATTATTGCTGAATTATTTCTTCGTAAGATGGCGCGACCGTCATGCCGAACGGCGGGCCGCAGGGTCGCGTCGCGCAGGGCGGGTAGTCAATAGGGGCGGACAGGATACATGTGCGGAATCGACGGCTTTCTGAATAGCGTCGCCTTCGATGAGGAGACAGCGCGCGGCACGCTCGCGCGGATGACGGCGAGCCTCGCGCATCGCGGACCGGACGCACAGGGCTTGTGGGTCGATCCGGCGGCCGGGATCGCGCTCGGTCACCGGCGGCTCGCGATCGTCGACCTGTCGGTGCACGGCCGGCAGCCGATGGCGTCTGCGTGCGGCCGCTACGTGATGGTCTTCAACGGCGAGATCTACAACCACCGCGAACTGCGCGCGCAGCTCGAGCGCGTCGGACGCGCGCCCGCGTGGCGCGGCCATTCCGACACCGAAGTGCTGCTCGCCGCGTTCGCCGCGTGGGGCGTCGACGCGACGCTACGGCGCGCGACCGGGATGTTCGCGCTCGCGCTGTGGAACCGCGAGTCGCGCGTGCTGACGCTCGCGCGCGACCGCATCGGCGAGAAACCGCTGTATTACGGGCGGATCGGCGACGCGCTCGTATTCGCGTCGGAGCTGAAGGCGCTGCGCGCCTATCCGGGCTTCGACGGCGAGATCGATCGCGACGCGCTGTGTCTGTATCTGCGGCATTCCGCGGTGCCCGCGCCGCATACGATCTATCGCGGCATCCGCAAGCTGCCGCCCGGCAGCTGGATCCAGTTCGAGCATGCGCAGGACACGCCGCGAATCCGCACGTACTGGGCGCTCGAGCACGCCATCGATGCCGGCCATCACGAGCCGTTCGCCGGTACGGCGGCCGAGGCCGTCGACCGGCTCGACACGGTGTTGCGGCAGGCCGTCGCGCGGCAGATGGAGGCCGACGTGCCGCTCGGCGCGTTCCTGTCGGGCGGCGTCGATTCGTCGGCGATCGTCGCGCTGATGCAGGCGCAGTCGGCCGCGCCCGTCGACACGTTTACGATCGGTTTTCACGAAGCGGGCTACGACGAGGCCGGCTACGCGAAGGCCGTCGCGCGCCATCTCGGCACGCGCCATACCGAGCTGTACGTGACGGCCGATCATGCGCTCGACGTCGTGCCGAAGCTGCCGGCGATCTACGACGAGCCGTTCTCCGACGCGTCGCAGATTCCGACCTTCCTCGTCGCGGAACTGACGCGCCGGCACGTGAAGGTCAGCCTGTCGGGCGACGGCGGCGACGAGCTGTTCGGCGGCTATACGCGCTACTTCCTGACGCCACGCCTGTGGCGCAAGCTGCATCGCGTGCCGGCGGCCGTGCGTACGCGGATCGCCGGCGCGCTGCACGCGCTGCGCCCCGATCATGCGGATCAGCTCGCGGCGGTTGCGCAGGGCGCCTGGGGCGCCGGCGAACTGCGCGAATCGCCGACGCGCATCGGCGACCGGCTGCACAAGCTCGGCCACGTGATGACGGCCGACAGCCGGATCGGGCTGTACCGGCTGCTGATGTCGTCGGTCCATCATCCGGAGCGCATCGCGCTCGCCGGGCACGAGCCGCCGACGCCGCTCGATACGGTGTCCGCATGGCCCGCGCATCTGAGCTTTGCCGAGCAGGCGATGGCGATCGACACGCTCACCTATCTGCCGACCGACATCCTGACGAAGGTCGACCGCGCGGCGATGGCGGTCAGCCTCGAAACGCGGATGCCGTTCCTCGATCATCACGTCGTCGAATTCGCGTGGCGGCTGCCCGCATCGCTGCGCTTGCCCGAAGGGCAATCGAAGGCGCTGCTGCGCCGGCTGCTCGACCGGTACGTGCCGACCGAGCTGATCGACCGGCCGAAGCAGGGCTTCTGTGCGCCGATCGATCACTGGCTGCGCGGCGCGTTGCGCGACTGGGCCGACGCATTGTTGCAGCCGTCGCGGCTGCGCGACGAGGGCTTCTTCGACGCGGCCGCGGTCGAGCGGCTCTGGCGCCAGCATCAGGCTGGGCGCATGAACTGGCAGCATCAGCTGTGGACGGTGCTGATGTTCCAGGCGTGGCTCGACGCGCAGCGCACCGCCTGACGAGGCGGTGCGCGCCGCTGCTCAGCCGACGTTCAGCGGCTTGCCGATCGGCAAATGCGCGGGATCGCGCGCGGCCGACGGATTGAGCTGCAGAATCTCGCGGAACGCGGCGAGCGCCTGCTCGCTTTCCGGCATCGTGCGGCGATCGGCGGCCGGCACGTGCGCGGCGTCGAGCAGCGTATCGCGGTGCCGCTGGGCGATGACCCATAGCGAATCGCCGTCGACGACGAAGTAGGGTGCGGGCGGCGCCGTCGGCGTGCTGCCCGGCTGACCGGACGCCGGCGCGGAGGGCGTCGCACTCGTCGACGGTGCGGGCGACGGCACGGCAGATGGACCGGCCGACGGCGGCGCGGCGCTCGGCGACGGGCTCGTGGCCGACGGCGACGGCGATGGCGATTGCGATGCACCGCCGGTCGGCGGCACGAGGTTCGACGGCTGCGCGGGCTTCTTCTTGTCGTCGTCGAAATACGTATAGAGCCAGTTGCCGACGTAGATCGCGATCGGCGCGAGCACGATCGCGGTCGGAATCCGGCCGGTGACGGCCTTCGTCAGATTCGGGAAGTGCGTGTCGACGCGCGCGAGCGCCAGGAGCGTCGCCGATATGCTGCCCGATACCGCGAGCGGCCAGGCGACGCCGCTCGCCACGGTCGCATAGCCGGCCGCGATCGTCACGATGTCCGACGTTGCGTCGATGGCGCGGACGACGCGGCTGCGCCGGTCGAGCGACAGGTTGCGCGTCGCGCCGAGATGGATCGCCGCCGTGTAGCCGAGCCCGACCACCGCGCCGATGCCGCCGAGCAGCGGCGCGACGCCGTGGTTCGCCATGAAGTTGTGCACGGCGATCTCGCCGAGCCCGACATAGCCGGCGAGCGCGGCCGAGCGGCCGAGCTTGCCGAACAAGCGCCGCGGGTTGCCGTGGTGCATTTGCTGGATCGAGGTGCCGCCGAGCACGCCCTGCATCTGCGCGATCATGTCGTTCGCGATCAGCTTCGTGTATGCGACCGCGTCCTCGGCCGAAATCTTCTGGCTCGCGTGCAGCGCGAGCAGGCCGTCGACCTTCACGCGCGCCTCGTTGGCCAGCAGCTGCAGCGACGCGCCGCGCATCGGCTTGTCCATCTCGTGCGCGTCGAGCTGGCTCTCGAGCCCGCGCACGAAGCGGTCGAGCACGCGCCGGAACAGGCGCGGATCGCCGCCCTGCAGCGCGCGCACCGAATCCTGATGCAGCGCCTGCACGAGGCGGCCGGTGCGCGCGCCGACGAACAGCGCGTTGCTCGTCTCCTTGAATGCCGGCGAAGTCAGCCCGAAATGGTGCGCGCCGAAGCCGACGCCGAGGCCGACCGCCATCGACAGCAGGTTTTCCCGGTTGAACCACGTGCGCAGGCGGCCTGCCTGCTGCAGCCGCAATGCGTTCAGCTCCGCGTGCGCGGCCTGTTCGGGCGTGATCGGCTCTTGCGGGCCGATCTCCTGCTCGCGGCTCGATTGCGCGCTGACGAGACGGCTGTCGCTGAGCGGCTTCGCATCGTCGACGATCAGCTCCGGCTTCTGCACGATGTCGGTCCACTTCGGTCCGGCAGCCGAGAAGCGGCGTCGCGCGGGCAGTTTCAGCTGTTCCGGGCGGTCGAGCTTGCTGCCGATGTCGCGCTGCCAGTCTTCGGTGAAGCGCCGCGCCTCGGAATCGGGCGCCGGTGCGCGCGCAGGGTCCGCTTCCCATGCGCGCGTCGCATACGCGGCGACCGCATGGCGCGCGCGGTTCAGCAGCTTGGTCGTGTTGCCTTCGTACAGGCGCTCGACGAGCGCGTCGATTTCGGCGGGCGTCATCTTGTTGTCGCGGCCGATGCGGTCGATTTCGGCAAGCAGCATGCGGTGCTGTTCGACGAGCGCGTCGGGCTCGAGCCGTTCGAACACGCGCGTCAGCGCATCGGCGCCGTGGATGCGCTCGAACGTCGACGTGCCGCGCGCACGTGCGCGCGCGACGAGCATCTTGGCGAGCGCCGTCGTCAGTTCCTGGTTCGCGATGAAGTCGGAGCCGTGCGTCGCGTACGACAGCCCGACGTGCACCCACTGCAGCGTCGGCCGGTCGAGCAGCTGGTTCACGAGCTCGACGTGGCCGGCGCCGGGCACCGATTCCGGCACTGCATCCCAACCGTGGAACGTGATCATCACGTGCGGCGCGCGCTCGCGCGGGTGCTTCGCCGCCCATTTCTCGAGCAGCGACGCGAGCCGCACGTAGTCGTGATACTGATCGTTCGTGCCGGCCTGAAAGCGCTCGTCGACGCGCGACACCAGCGCGCGTCCGGATGCGGTTTCGAGCCGCAGCAGGAAGCCGCCTTCCGCGGCCGCGTCGAGCCAGGCATGCAGGCGCTGTTCGGTCAGTTCGTCGAGGTGGACTACATGGCCGTTCTCGCCGGTGATCGTCGCGTTGGCGTAGTTCATCTTCGCGCGCGTCTGGTCGCCGAGCCGCTTCACGTCGTTGACGAATTCCTGCTCGTGCTTCTTGCCCTGCGCGGCCGCGAGCGTATGCGGATCGAGGACGATCGTGACGGCCGCGCCGGCCGCGCCGTTGCGGCGAATCTGCTCGAGGAACAGTTGCGGATCGTCGGTCAGCCGATACGCGCGGCTCATCGGCGCGACGCGATACTGCACGTCGCGGCTCGACTTGAAGAACGACTTGATGATCTGCCGATCGACCGTCGCGGCCGCGCTCAGCTTGCGCTGCCAATCCTTCCAGCGCGGCACGGGTGCATAGCGTGCGCCGCCCGCCGCGTAGTCGCGCGCGACGTGCAGCCATTTGCCGAGCCAGCGCCATCCCTGCGCGTCGGCCATCACGACCGGCGGCGGCGCGTCGCCGGGCCGGTCCTGCAGCTCGAGCGGGCCCGCGCGCGTCTTGCCTTCGCGCGCGATGAACGTCTTCAGACGCGTCACGTACGCGAGCGGATCGGGCATGCCGCCGTCGCCGTAGCGCTGCTTCCATTCGATCTGTGTCGAGCTGACGAGCGCCGGCTGGTACGGCTTGATCTCGAGCACCGGATGCGCGGGCGGCGGCGCATTCTGCGTGCGGGCGGCTGCCTCTGCGCGGTCGATCTGCCGCTGTGTCGCGTCGCGCTCGCGGATCGCGGTCGCTTTCTCGTTGCGCGCCCAGTCGCGCAGTTTGTTCGCCCAGGTGCGGTCCGACGCATGCTGCAGCCGTTCGAGACGTTCGACGCGCTTGTTCAGCGCATGCAGACGCGTGCCCGGTGCGTAGGTGTCGATGCCGTCGGGCGGTAGTTCGGTCAGCAGTAGATGCACGTCGGCGCCGTACGGGCCGCGGCCGAGCGGCGACGCGTCGAGCGGCACGCCCGTGCCGCTCGTGTCGCGCCAGTTCTCGTGCCACAGCAGGTTGCCGTGCGCGTCGGGCACCAGCACGCCGTCGGGTTTCGCGAGGCGGTGCGCGATCGGATCGCTCGTGCGGTACATGTAGACGCGATGCGTGTCGGGCGACAGCGCGCCGCGTTCGGCGAGCGAGAGCAGATGCACCGCGTTGTGGCCGCTGAAGTCGAGCGCGTGGCCGGCATCGGCGGGCAGCAGGTGGGCGGCGACGAGTGCGTCGTGCAATGCCGCGCGTGTGCCGCGCGCAGTCGCAGGCAGCGAAGCGCTCGCAGTGGTCGAGGTGGTCGATGCGGACGAAGCCGACGCAGCCGCGGCCGGGTCCGGCGTGCGCGTGGCGGCCGTGCCCGGCGGCAAGGCGCCGGCCGCCGACGACCGCCGCAGCAGCGCAGCCGCGCGCGCACGCGTCAGCAGCGCGACGCGATGGCCGGCATCCATCGTCCACGCGAGCGACGCGTGGCTCAGATAGCGCGGCCGCACGCGCGACGGCAACCGGTACGTCGTGTCCTTCTTCGGCGCGCGGATCGGATCGAAGCGGCCGATGCGCGCCATCATGTCGGGGCCGATCTCGGTCACGACGAACGCAATGCCGCGCCGGCGCGCACGCGACAGCGGAATCCGGTGACGCGCGCCGCGTCGCCGCACACGCGCATCGATGCGCCGCTGGAACGCGTCGTCGAGCGTGCGCGTCTGCACACGTGCGCCGTCGACCGGCGAATTTTCGTCGTAGTACCAGACGCCGCTGTCAGGATGGCGCGTCGCATGGCCGACGATGTCGCCGGTTTTCCGATCGACCGCGTAGATCGTGTCCGCGTTGCGCGCGCCGGCGATCGCCTTGTTCGCGTTGGAGTAGTGCTTGACCGAGCCGAGCGCGTCGATCGCGGCGGCCAGCGCGTCGTCGACGCGCCCGACGCGCGACAGCCGAACCGGGTCGCCGCCGTGCGCGGGCTCGATCTTCGACGGGCCGCCCATCGCGTCCAGCTCCGCGGCCGTGACCGGCGATCGATAGAAATCGAAGTCGCGGCGCGCGGCGGCCGCCCGGTCGCGTGCATTCGCATCGCGCGTGCGTGACACTGCGTCGTCGAGCGCGCGCCGCTCGTCGCGCGCCAGCGATCGATCGTATCGCGTGATCGTGATCGCGCCGTGTACGTCGACTTCGGCCTCGGCGATGAAATGCGGCGGCGCGTCCGCGCTCGGCGCCGGATCGGCGCGCGCGATCAGCAAATGCGCGCTGCGTCCGGTCTCGCGCGCGAGATCGCGCAGCGCCGGCAGATGGGCGCCTTCGATACGCGTCAGCGTACGCAGGCCGCGCTCGTCGAACCAGGCGCGCGCCCGATTCATGCGTGCGCTTTCGCGCGCGTTGCCGCCGTTCGCACCGGCCGGCCGGTTGCCCGTACCGGGCGCGGCGAGCCTCGGCAGCCGCGCGTCGCCGGTCAGCGCACGCGCGTAGTCGGCGTACAGCACGCGATAGGTCGGATTGCCGGGCAGCGACGTGCGCGTGTCGCCGAAGCGGTCCGCGAGCGCCTGCAGCGCCGCGGCGTCGCCGCTCTCGTACGCATGGCGCGCGGCGCGCGCGAGCGCGTCCGGCAACTGCACGTGAGCCGCGATGTCGCGGCCGCCGGCCGCGAGGATCTCGTCGCGTACGCGATACGCGTTCACCTGCGCACGCGCTTCGGCCAGCAGCAGGCTCCGGACGTAGGCTTCGGGACTGCCGTGATCGAGGCCGAGCGCATCGGTCGTCACGTCGACACCGTGCTGCACCTCGTGCGCGAGCGCGAACACGAGCGTGCCCGCATGACGCGTGTTGCCGTCGAGCACGATCGTGCGCCGCTCGGCGTCCACGTAATGACCTTCGCCGCGCGCGCCGAGCCTGATCTTCCAGCCGTCGCTTTTCGCGAGCCGCAGCTGCGCGGCGAGCGTCGGCGAGCGCGACGCGAGCGCATGGGCACGCATGCGCAGTACGGCGCCGCGGAACCGCATGACGACGCGCTCGATCGTGCCGCCGCGCGGGGCGTATGCGCCTTGCTCGGTCATCGCCGGATGGGCGAGGCGGATGCGTCCGTTGTCGAGGCCATCGTGGAGTTTCGCGGCGACATTGTCGATCTGCGAGACGACGATGCCGTCTCGATCGAGCCCCGGCCGGACTTCGCCGGGATCGTGCAGCATGACGTCGCCGTTGCGGCCGAACAGGACTTGAAAGTCATACAGCAGCCGGTGCATCTGCGTGACGCGGCGAATCTTCGCGAGATCGGCGAGGCCGGCGCGCGAGACGATGTCCGGCAGTTTCGCGCCGAGCTGGATGTCGTCGCTGCTAAGCTGCGCGGACGGCTTCAGCACCACGCCGATACGATTGAGCACGGTGAACGGGCCGTCGGTCGTACTGGTCGGCAACCCGTACGTTTCACTCAGCGTGTGGAGCCCGCGCCGGTCGAGTTCCACCGCCTCGTATGCATCGAGCATCCCGTCGCGCGAGCCGTCGCGGTAAATGCCGATCGCCTGACCGGCGCCGGCGTCGAATACCGTCTTCTCCACGCCCGCCCCGAGCACCGGACCGAGGAAGTCGGCCGGATCGACGGTGCGCGCCGGATCGCCCGCGACATGCAGGCGATCGTGCCGCGTATCGACGGCCAGTTCGCCGAGCGAAGGCTGCCGGTACGCGGCGGGCACGTAGCGGTTCAATCCCGACAGGTCCGACAGCGCGCCGGCGTGGCCGACTGCATCGGGATGCGCGGCATAGACCGGCCGCTGCCACAGATTCGCGAGCTGCGCGGCCGCGCCTTCGTTCGCATGGCGGGCAGACAGGATCGTCGTGTAGCCCGGATCGGGCGGCGGCGGGTTGAGCAGCGTGAACGTATGCGGATCGACCGGACGCCCGTCGGGGCCGAGCAGCGTGCCGTCGCGTCGCGACTCGGCCGGCACGATGGCGACACGCTCGTGCCGGTCGATCAGCACGTTGCCGTCGCGCACGAACGCCATCGTCGCGGGCGAGGACGGTTCGGCCGCACCGAACGGCGCCGCGTTGCGCTGGACGTGCGCCTGCGTCCAGGCGACGCGCTGCGCCTGGATGTCGCGCATCGAGCGCGGCTCGTCGCGCGGCGCGGGCGCGGCTTCGGGCGCCGGCATCGCATGGCCGGCGTGCGCGGCGTCGCGATCGAACGCGTTGCCGTAGAACGCTTCGTAATCGCGGCCGCGGGCGCCCGACACCGGTGCGCGCGCGAACGCGTCGGCGAGCGACGCGACCGTGCCTGCGTAATCGTGCGACGGCTGCCAGCTGTCCGCGATGCGCTGGACCGCGTCGGGCAGCCTGACGTGCGCGCCGATATCGACGCCGCTCGACATTTTGATCTCGTAGCGCGCTTCGAATGCATTGATCTGCGCGCGCGCTTCGGCTTCGAGCGCCTTGCGCGTGAAGCGGCGGCGGCCGCCGTAGTCGAGGCCGAGCGACCCGTCGATCGCCTCGACCGCGTGCTTCGCTTCGTGCGCGAGCGTGTAGGTCATCGATTCGGGATGCGACAGCGCGCCGTCGAGCGTGACCTGCTTCTTGCGCGTATCGATCCCGCTGCCGCCGCCGCGCTTGCCGACGCGCACGCGCCAGCCGTTGTCGTCGAGCATGCGCAGCTGCTGCGCGAGCGTGCCGGACTGCTGCGCAAGCGCGCTGACCTCGCTCGGCAACGGCGCACCGCCGAAGCGCATCTGCACGCGCGCGAGGAGGCCGGGCTTGGCGGCGTCCTGGCCGGTCTCGGCGATCTCGGGATGGGCGAGCGTCACGTCGCCGCGTTCGACGCCGCGCTCGAGTAGCTGCAGCTGATCGTCGACGCGGTCGTGCGTGCCGCGGTAGCCGTCGCTGCCGGTTTCGATCCGGCCCGGATCGGTCATCAGCAGGCGGCCGTCGTGATAGACGCCTTGCACGTCGAAGTAGAGTTGCTTCTCCGCGATCAGCGTCTTGAGCGCGCGCAGCTGGTCGAGCGTGTCGGCTTTCAGCGTGCGCGGCAGCACGCCGCGCTCGACGTCGTGCGTATGCAGTGCGCCGCGCGGCTGATACAGCACCGCGACGCGATTCGCATGCGAGAACGGGCCGTCCATCGATACCGTCGGCAGCGCGAAGCGCTTGTTCAGCAACGCGAGCGCCGCCTTCTCGCCGAGCGCCGCGTCGTGCTGCGCGGCGCGCGTGCTCGTCAGGTCCTCGTATAGTCCGACCACCGCGCCGCGGCCGAGCGCGAAGCCGCCTTTCTCGTTGCCGAACGCGATCAGCGCGCCGAGATGCTCGTCGAGGTCGACGGGCTTGCCGGTGTCGGCGTGGAATACCGTCGTGCCGTCCGTATGCAGCGCGCCGAGCTCGACCTCCGGATGCGGCGCCGGATCGTAGCGCAGGTAGCCGCTCGTCGCGCGCAGCGTGCCGTCCGCCGCGAGTGCGCCGCGCGGCGCGACGAACACCGACCGGTTCCACACGTTCGCGAGTTCGGGCGCCAGTTGCGCATCGGCGTGCTCGGCGATCAGCACGATCGGTTCCGGCATGTCGGCCGGTGCGCGAAACGCGTAGCGCGCATCGAGCGCGAGTTCGTGCCCGCTCAGCGGGGCGCCGGCCTTCGTCGCGAACGCGCCGTTGTTCGCGTCGTTGCGCACCACGTACAGCGTGCGGCCGCCGTATTGGTGTTGCTCGACGAGCGGCCGGCGCGACGTCAGCGTGACGTCGGCCTCGCGTGCGACGAAGCCGCCCGACAGCGGCGACGCATCGACGGCGTTCAGCAGCGTCCATGCGACGCGCTGGCGAAACGTCAGCGGCTTCGACGTGCCGCCGTCCGCCGGTTCGACGACGCGCCGGTAGCGGATCGCGCGCGTGTCGGCGCTTTGCCGGTCCGCGTGCGAGACGAGCCGGTTGTCGTGATCGTTCTCGGCCGAGCGTTCGCGCACGCTCGCCGATGCGCGCCGGATCTGCGACGTATCGCGCGCGGCCGTCGCGGCCGGTTCGTCGGCCGACGTGGCGGCGGTCGTGCGCGTCGGCGCCGCGTCGCCCGGCTGCGCGGGCTCGGCCGCGGCCGGACGCGCGTCGGGCGGCGGCGCGTCGTCGTGCGGGACGGTCTCGTCGGGCGTCGTCGCCGTGCGCGGCGGCGCGATTTCGTGCGCGTACTTCAGCTCGATGCCGTCGGACACGCTGAGCCCGCCGTGCTCGTCGGCCGTGATGCGCGCATCCGTCGCGTAGCGATCGAAACGCGTCAGCGCGAGTCCTTTCACGCGCTCGCCGAGCGTGATGGTTCCGTCCTGATCGAGAAACGCCGTCGATTCCGTCCGGCTGCGCGCGCCGGTATTGACCGCGTTGCCGCGGTTCAGCACGCGGATCGGCACGCCCTTGTACGTCAGGATCCGGTTGCCGGCACGCAGCGTGCCGTCGGCCGCGACGGTCACGGTCTTGCCATCCAGCGTCGCCTGCTGGCGTCCGATCCGCAGCGTGCTCTCTGCCGCATACTTGTCCTGGCCGACCGTCACGCGCTCGTCGCCGATCCGCACCGCCTGATTGCCGAGATCGCGCGCGCCGAAGCTGCCGGTGCGGCGCACGATGCCGGTCGACAGCGCCTTGATCCGCTGCGGGCCCGCGGCCAGCCCGGCGTTCAGCAGGAACGACGTCGCGTCGTCGGCCAGCCGGTCGGTGTGGCCCGTCGCCGCGTCGTAGCCGAACTGGGCCGCGGCATCGGCGGCGCCGCCGTACGCGGAGGCCTTCGTCGCGAACGACGTGCCGGTCGCGACGCGCGATGCGAACGTCTGCGCGTCGCCGCCGGCGCGTTCGACGAGCTTGGCGACCGTCGCCGTCTTGCTGCCGAATGCCAGCACCTTGCCGACGCCGCCGACGCCGAGCGGCACGAGGTTCAGATAGTCGGCGCGCGCGCCCGCGTCGAGCGGATTGATCGTGCGGTCGTGCTGCATGCGGTTCACGAGGTCGTAGCCCGAGTTCGCGACGGCCGCGGCGGCCGACGTGTACATCATCCCGGTGCCGACCGCATTGAGCGCGATGCCGAGCGGTGCGCCGAACACGGTCGCATCGAGCAGGCCGCCGCCGACTTCGAGCGCGAGGCCGCCGAGCAGCATCCCGAGATTGACGTCGCCGGAGCCGAACGTGTGCATCACGCTTTCCCACCAGCTGTCGTCGTGCGCGCTGTTGCGATGATCGATCTGCGCGACGCCGTTCGCGCCGTAGCCGGTCGCGATGTCGAGCGTGCCGTCCGACGAGAGCTCGTTGTCGTCGATGAAGTTGTCGATGCTCGAATACTTCGAGCCCTGATCGTCGACGTAGTGCGTGTCGCCGCTCGCGTTCGTCACCTTGAAGATCGCGCTCGTCACGAGGCCGGCGTCCTTCGACGCGTAGACGATCGGCATTACGTTCACGCGCGTGCCGTCGCCGCCGCCGAGCTTCAGCAATTCGTCGCGCACCTTGTCGATCGACGCGAGCTTCTGGCCGTCGGTGAACTGCGCGGCGTGCGGCGCATCGCTCGAGGCGTCGGGCGACAGGCCGATCGCGACGCCGACGAGGTTGCGCTGCTGCGTGGCGTCGAGCTTGCCGAAGTCGATCGTGCCGCCGTGCTGCGTCGCTTCGCCGGCCTTGTCGAGCAGCGACTGCGACAGTTCGCTGCGGTGCGCGCCGAAGAACTCGGACAGCGCTTTCGCGTAATCCTTCTGGTCGCCCTCGGTCTTGCGCGCGCGCAGCCGTTCGTCGAGGTGCGCGTCGAATTCGTTGAACAGCACCTGCTGGTGCAGCGTTTCGCCGATCAGCCGCGTGCGGTCGACATCCTTGTTCGCCTGGTCGAGCGCCGCACGCGCGTCGGACAGCTGCTGCGCATACGGGTTCACGACGAACGGCACGGGCGCCGTCAGCGGAATGTTCTTCGGCACGCCGTCCTGCGGCTTCGCGACCGCGAGCAGCGAAGGCGTCGGGCCCGCGCCGTGATCGCGGTTCCATGCGTCGTACTGCTGCTGCAAATCGTCGACCTTCGCCTTCAGGCCGGCCTGCTTCGCCTGCGCGTCGGCGAGCGTCTGCTTGATCGCGCGCTCGTTGACGACGGCCGTCATCCGGTCGGTCGCGCCGTGCAGCGACGAGGCGATCGTCTTCAAGCCTTTGATCTCGAGCGGCGTCGGATCGTTCGCAACGCACATCGTCCGATGATCGTAGCGGTCCTGCACGCCCGCGGCCACGTCGTCGTAATGGATCGCGAGCGCATTGCCGTACGCGGAGACGAAGCCGTCGTGCGCGATGCTCGCTGCCTCTTTCCCTTTCGTCAGCGCCGCGTACGCATCGCTGACGCCGCGCGCGGCGTCCGGGTCGCGCACCGGCACGCGCGTGCCGTCCGGGCGCAACTGCGTCGCATCCTGCCGCGCGGCATCGTAGCGGCCCTGCAGTTCCTTCACCTGCCGGTTCGCATACAGCATCTGCAGATAGCCGGCGCTCATGCGCGCGCTCGCCTGTGCATGGTTGAGGCGGTCTTGCTGCGCGCCGACCGTCGTCGACATCACGGTCGGCCCGTACTTGCCCGATACCGCGTTGTACGTGATCTGGATATCGGCGACGTCGGCCGCGTCGCTCGCGGCATTCACGCACGCATTCGCGTAGTTCGCGTCGTCGACGGCGCTCGCGAGATTCGCGCGCGCTTCGTCGGGCTTCAGCCGTTCGGGCACGTCGATCACGCGGCCGAGCGGCGCGAGTGCGTCGTTGACGCGCGCGATGCCGGCGTTCATCGCATCGGCGAGGTCGCCGTCCGACGCGTACGACTGCAGCTGCGCATAGGCGAGATTCGAGTTCGCGATGTCCGCGTTGTGCCGCGCCTTCGCGGCGGACAGCTTCGCGTCCGCGCGCTGCCAGGCGTCGTACGCCTGCTTCTGCTGCGGCGTCCAGTGCGCCTGCGACGCCTGCGTCGGATCGTCGCCGAGCCCCGGCACGGCCGCCTTCAACTGCGCGAGCGCCGCATTCGCGTCCGACTGTGCGGAGCCGGCGCGGTGCGGATCGAGCGCCTGCTTGTCGTGATCGGCCTGCTGCGCGTACGCGATCATGTAGCCCGCGTCGGTCGTCACGTTCAGCTCTTTTTCGGCGTTCGCCGTCGCCGCATGCGCGTGGTCGTAGTCGGTCTGCGCGCGCGCGATCGCATCCTTCGTCGACGACGGATCGTTCTGCGCATTCGTGAGCGCCGTCTGCTTCTGCGCTTCGTCCTTCAGCGCGTTGTCGTACTTCGTCTGCGCGCCCTGGATCGCCGTTTGCGCGGCCTTCGTCAGCGGATCGTCGACGGTGATGTCGGGCGGCTTCGGCCGATACTGTTCGGCCAGGCTGCGGATCAGCGAGGTCGCGGACGCGATCTCGGCATTGGTCGGGTTCGACGGATCGGTATCGGGCGTGACCTGCACGGTGACGGCCGGCGGCGGCGTGTCGACGCGCTGCTTGACCGGATCGCTCGACTGCTGCGCGGCCTGGCTCGCTGCTTTCGCGCGCTCCGCCTCGAGCGTGCGCTCGAGAAACATCATCCAGTTGACGCCCATTCCAACGCCGTCGATGTCCAGCATGAAGCCCTCCGGTCGGATGCCGGGCAGAGGGGCGCGCCGCTGCCCGGCAGCGGGCGCCTTCAGCCTAGACGAAGAGTCTAAAAGGGCGCGTGCGGCGTGCGTGCGAGGCGTTTCGTAGCGCATCGCCGCTACGCGGCGGCGGCCGCGCCGACGCTACGAACGACGCGCGCGCATCCGGCTGCCGCGCTTGCGCCGCCCGCTCACTGGTCGAGACAGCGCACGCACAGCCGCTTCGCCTGGCTCGGCGGCAGCCCGCGGCACATCATCATGACGGGGCGTGCGTGGCACGACGGCGCGTCGGCGGAGGCGGCCGGCGACGGCAGGCGGCGCGCGCGCTCGGGTGGCGTGGCGGCGGCCGCGTCCATCCGCCGCTGGCGCGCGGGCGGCGGCACGTCGGGCACGACCGGAATCGGCGCGACGCCGCCTTCGCGCGCGTTGCGCTGTGCGCTGGCGACGACGCGGCTCACGTAGCCGCTCGAAAAACCGGTCGTGAAATTGCCGCTGTAGTAGCACGACAGCGCCGCGCGCAACGCGGCCTGCGGCGCGCGGCCCGTGCCGGCCGAGCGTGCGAAGCAGTCGGTGAGGATCGCGCCGCCCGCGCGCAGATTGCGGCACGGCTCGAACATCGTCGCGTCGTCGAGGCCGTATTTCGCGAAATTGCGCTCGTTCACCTGCGCGAGGCCGACGCTGTAGCTGAAGCCGCGCGCCGTGAGTTCGCGCACCGTCGCGCGCGCCTCGTCGAGCGATGCCGGCTGGCGCGTCAGATGGCCGCCGACCACGCCGATCGCATAGGGATTGAAGCCCGATTCGGTGCGCACCAGCGCGGCGAGCGTGTCCGGATCGACGTTCGGTGCGCACGCGCGCGCGAGCGACGCGAAGCCGGCCGTGCCGCCGGCCGCATGCGCGGGCCGCGGCTGCAGGCAGCCGAGCGCGATCGCGAGCGCCAGCGCCAGCGCGGCCAGCGCGCCAAGCCATGCCGCCGACGGGCGAGTACCGCGCGCGCTCATCCGCCCCCCGCGACGCGGTACGACAGCACGAGCCCGTGCACGAGCAGCGACCAGCCATCGAGCGCGACGAACAGCAGCAGCTTGAACGGCACCGAGATCGTGGTCGGCGAGATCATCTGCATCCCGAGCGCGAGCAGGATGTTGGCGACCAGCAGATCGACGACGATGAACACGATGTAGATCACGAAGCCGATCTGGAACGCCTTCGTCAGTTCGGCGAGCGTGAAACTCGGCACGAGCACGAGCAGATCGTCGTCCTTGATGTCGTCCGCGCGGTTCTTCGGCCAGACCGACGTCGCGGTGCGCACGAAAAAGTCGCGGTCGCGCTGCCGCGTGTGCGACACGAGGAAATCCTTGATCGGCGGCAGCGCGGCGTCCGCGAGCACGCCGACGTCCGCCGTCGACAATTGCCCCGACGTATCGAAGTGGCGCGCCTGCAGCGCGTCGCGGATCGACATCCCGACGGGCGCCATGATGAACAGCGACAGAATCAGCGCGATCCCGTTCAGCACGAGATTCGGCGGCACTTGCTGGATGCCGAGCGCGGAGCGCAGCAGCCCGAGCACGACCACGAGCTTCGTGTAGCTCGTCACCATCAGCGCGGCGAACGGCGCGATGCCGAGCGCGGCGATCACCGCGATCAGCGCGACCGGATTCGGCAGGTTGCCCATCGGTCAGCGCTCGCGCGGCGCGGGTTGCGTCAGCGTGACGACGCGCACGCCGAGCTTCTGGCCGACCGCGATCAGATGGCCGGTGCCGATCAGCATCCCGTTGGCGACGAGATGGATCACGCTCTGGTTGATCCCTTGCTGCAGCTCGATCACGGCGCCGGGTTGCAGCGCGCTCAGCTCGCCGAGCGGCATCGACGTCGGCGGCAGCTCGAAGCGCAGGTCGACCGCGAGGCCGTCGAGCGCGCGCGGCGCATCGGCCGGCGATGCGTCGTGCGCGGCGCCGGTCGCGGGCGGGGTATCGGTGCGGGTCGGTTCCAAAGGCATCTCCCTGATTCGTTCGACGGTCAGCCGGCTGCCCGACGGCCGTCCGGTGATCTCCCACGCGGGCGCGGCCGGCACGCGCGCGACGCACAGCAGGTTCTGCTCGTGCGCGTGCCAGCGCTCGATCGCGATGATGTCGCCGCCGACGACGTCCGCGAGCTCGGCCATCGTCAATTCGGTGCGGCCGATTTCGAACACGAGCGGCACCGGCAGGTTCGCGTAGAGGGCCGCCGCATCGGGCGGCGCGGCCGGCGCCGACGCGAAGAACACGGCGAGCGCGTCCGGCGCGTCGAACAGCAGGGCGCCATGGCAGCGCCACGCACCGTCCGCGCGACGCAGCTCGAAGCGCAGCGCGGCCGGCGACGCGTGCCACGCGGGCGCCGGTTCGGCAGGCGGCAGCAGTTCGACGCGCTGGCGCGTGGCGGCCTGCAGCGTCGCCGCAAACGGCGCGCCGAGATCGGCGAGCAGCGCCGCGCGGATCACGGCCGGGACGGCCGGATCGGCGGCGTCGCCGAGCCATTCGGTTTCGGCGAGCGGGTCGAGCCACAACGTGCCGGTGGCGGGGCCGACGACGAACCGGTAGGCGTGCGCGTCGGCCGCCGGCTCCGCGTCGACGCGCCAGTGCACCGCGTACGCGTGTTCGCCGAGCGCGATCGGCACGGCGGCCGTCGCACCGTATGCATGCGACAGCCCGCGTGCGGTCGCGGCCGACACGCGCGGCAGCGCGGGCGACGCGTCGAGCGCCAGCACGGCGGCGGGCGGCGTCGCACGCGTCGTGGCAGCGGACAGCGCGGCGCGGTCCGCGGCGTCGTCGGCATTCGTCAGGAACAGCGCAGGCACGGCGGGATCGGAGCGAATTCGGCGTGAGTTCGACGGGTTGTTGTGGCCGGTGGCGCAGGTCGCGCGCGGCTGCTGCGTCGATTGTAGGGAGGCGGCCGTGCGCGTGTCGCACCGGAATCCGTAGTCGTGTGCGCCGTGTCGTCGCGCGGTGGGCGCGGATTTACGAGGCGCCATGAGCGGCGCTTTGCGCGGCCGTTGGAAGGCGATCGCCGCCCTAAGGCGGCGACCGTGTCGCGACGGGAACGTATCGCAGGGCAGGCGAGCCGCGCGATGCGCGTCGCATCGTGTGTGTCGCTGCGGGGGAGCGGCGGCCGGCACGCCGCATCGCGCGGCGCCCCGGCCGATCGTTACAGGTAGTCGGCCGAGATTGCCGCTTGCTGCGCGGTGCGCACGAGCGGCGCCGCGTCGTGGCGTTCCACGTGCGTCATCGCCGCGCCGAACAGCACGAGGCGATAGCCGACCGCGTAGATCGGGATGATCCGCAGGTTCTTGTCGTGATCGAGCTGCAGCTTCGAACGGATCCGCGAGATGTGCGTATCGAGCGTGCGCGACGACACCGCGAGCTCGCGGCCCCACACGGCCTCCTGGATCGCCTGCCGCGGCACGATCTTGTTCATGTTGTCGAGCAGGAATTCGACGACGTCGAATTCGCGCGGCGTGACGTCGACGGGTTTCTCGTCGATCTCGATGGTGCGCCGCACAAAGTTGATTTTTATGTTGTCGATGTACAGGTATTTGCAATCCATGATGGCCCTCGCTGTCCGTAAAGGATTGTTGGCGAGCTGTTTACTGCAACTTCCGGGCCAGACGGATCGACGGCGACGTGCGCCCGTGGGCGAATCGCGCGCGGGCGTTGAATTCAAACGCACTTTCGGTACTTTGCAGGCGCGGGGCGGTACGCGGGCGGCGGGCAATCTTGAAGGATTGTTACGTAGCGCGGCCGCGCAAACGTTACGCACGTTACGGCGCACGTAACGTAGCGAGCGCGGAAGGGGAGGAGAGCGCGCCGGGCGAGTGTTGCTGCGGGTGCGAAGGGTAGCGAAGCGCCGGTCGCGGTGAGCGGGCGCTGACGTTGATCGCGCATCGCAGCGGATGACTACGGACGGCAACGAACGGCGCGGCAGCGGGAGGCGATGGGGCAGCGGGAGGAGATGAGCAGTGGGAGGCGGATGGGGACAGCGGCAGGCGGCGGGGCGCAACGAGCCGAGGCCAGTTGCGCCAGCGTGACAGCGTGACACCGGGACAGCGTGACAGCGTGACGCCGAGACGGCGGAAAGACAGCGAAGCCAGCGAAGGCGACGAGGGCAGCAGCCGCGCCGGCCGCCGCGCGGTGTGCGCGGCCGACCGGCGCAAGCGATCCAGCCCCGTCAAGCGCTCGCGTTCCTGCCCGAATCGAACGGCAGCACGTAGTGCCGCTTGCCGGTGGCCGCGAAGATCGCGTTCGCGACCGCCGGCCCGACCGGCGCGACGCCCGGCTCGCCGACGCCGGTCGGCGCTTCGGCGGACGGCACGATATGCACCTCGACCTTCGGCATCTCGGCCATCCGCAGCACCTGATAGCCGTCGAAGTTGCGCTGCTCGACGCGCCCGTCCTTCAGCGTGATCGCGCTGTGCATCGCTGCGCCGAGCCCGAAGCCGATACCGCCTTCCATCTGCGCGGCGACGATGTCGGGATTGATCGCGATTCCGCAGTCGACTGCGCAGACCACGCGCTCGACCTTCACCTTGCCGTCCGCATCGACCGATACCTCGGCAACCTGCGCGACATAGCTCTTGAACGCCTCGGCCACCGCGATCCCGCGTCCGCGACCTTTCGGCAGCGGCTTCGCCGGATCCCAGCCGGCCTTCTGCGCGGCCAGTTCCAGCACCGCCCGCATGCGCGGTTCCTTGGCCAGCAGGTCGCGGCGGAACAGGTACGGATCCTTGCCGGCCGCGTGCGCGGCTTCGTCGATGAAGGCCTCGACCGCGTAGGCCGTGTGCGAGCTGCCGACCACGCGCCACCAGAGCACGGGCAGGCCGACCTTGGTGGTCGTCAGTTCGACCGACACGTTCGGCACCGCGTACGGCAGGTTCGCCGCACCCTCGACCGACGTCGCGTCGATGCCGTTCTTGACCATGAAGGCCTCGAACGGCGTGCCGGCGAGGATCGACTGGCCGACGATCCGGTGACGCCAGCCCACCAGCCGGCCGTCGGCGGTCAGTCCCGCGTCGAGCTTGTGGAAGTACATCGGGCGATAGAAGCCGCCCTGGATGTCGTCCTCGCGCGTCCACTGCAGCTTGACCGGCTTGCCGTCCGCGCCGAGTGCCTTCGCGATCGACACGGCCTCGACGACGTAGTCCGACCACGCATTCGCGCGCCGGCCGAAGCTGCCGCCCGCGTACAGCGTATGGATCTGCACCTGCTCGGGCTTCAGGCCCGCGACCTTGGCCGCGTTGCCCTGGTCGACCGTCTGGAACTGATCGCCGGCCCAGATCTCGCAGCTGTCCTTGGTCAGCTTGACGACCGCGTCGAGCGGCTCCATCGGCGCATGCGCGAGATACGGGAACTCGTAGCTCGCGCTGATCCTGCGCGCGGCGCCTGCGATCGCCGCGTCGGCATCGCCGTCCTTGCGCGCCGATGCGCCGGGCTTGGCGGCCAGCTGCCGGTATTCGCGCATGATCTCGTCCGAGCCGCGCTTTTCGGCGTTCGTTTCGTCCCATTCGACCTTCAGCGCGTCGCGGCCTTGTTTCGCCGCCCAGAAGCCCGTTCCGACGACCGCGATGCCGCCCGGCACCTGCACGACCGAGACCACGCCCGGCACGGCCTTCGCAGCCGTCGCGTCGAACGACTTCACCGTCGCGCCGAAGCGCGGCGGGCGCTGCAGCAGCGCGACGCGCATGCCGGGGAACGTCGTGTCGAGCGTGAAATGCGCGGTGCCGTTCGATTTCGCCGACGCGTCGACGCGCGGAATGCGATGGCCGATCAGCTTGAAGTCGGCCGGCTGCTTCAGCACGACCTTGTCCGGTACCGGCAGCTTCGATGCATCGGCGACGAGCGTGCCGTAGGCGGCCGTCTTGCCGCTTTTCGCATGTGTGACCACACCGTTGGCGGTCGTCAGCTCGCTTGCCGGCACGTTCCAGCGCGCGGCGGCCGCCGACACGCGCATCGCACGCGCCTTGCCGCCGGCTTCGCGCAGCTGCTGCCACGAGTTCGACATCGCCGAGCTGCCGCCCGTGCCCTGCATCGTGCCGAACGCGAGGTTCGCGTAGCGCTTCGCGTCGGCCGGCGCGCTTTCGACGCGCACGCTCGACCAGTCGGCGTCGAGCTCCTCGGCGACGATCGTCGCGATGCCCGTGTAGGCGCCCTGGCCGAGTTCGACATGCTTCGCGATCACCGTGACGGCGCCGTCGGGTGTGACGCGCAGGAACGCGTTCGGCGCGAACGCGCCGGCTTCGGGCGCGGCCGTCGCGGCCGCCGCGCGCCGGCCCAGGCCGGCCCATTCGAAGCCGATCGTCAGGCTGACCGCGGCCGCTGCGCCCGCGGCCTTCAGGAACGTGCGGCGCGACGGACGCACCGAATCGCGCGTATCGAGTTCGATCGTCATGGTCACGCTCCCAGCGTCGCGGCCGCGTCGTGGATCGCCGCGCGGATCCGCGCGTAGGTCGCACAGCGGCACAGGTTGCCGTTCATCGCCGCGTCGATGTCGGCGTCGGTCGGTTTCGGGTTGTGCTCCAGCAGCGCAGTGGCGGACATGATCTGCCCGGACTGGCAGTAGCCGCATTGCGGCACCTGCAGCTTCACCCAGGCGGCCTGCACGGCCTGCGCGGGCTTGCTCTGCAGGCCTTCGATCGTCGTCACGTGCTTGCCGGCGATACCGGCGAGCGGCAGCACGCACGAGCGCACGGCCTGGCCTTCGAGGTGGATCGTGCACGCGCCGCACTGCGCCATCCCGCAGCCGAATTTCGTGCCGGTCAGCCCCGCGTGCTCGCGGATCGCCCAGAGGACGGGCATCGACGGATCGGCATCGAGCGTCACGCTCTTGCCGTTCAGGACAAACGTAGTGGCCATGGGGGTGTCTCCGTGGGGATAACCCGGCGCCGGGCCGGGATAGCCGGCAGTGTGCGCGAGCCGCCGCCGTTTTCGTCTACCCAATCCTGCAAATTTCTTGAACAATCCTGCAAATCCCGCGCGCGGCGACAGACCTTTCGCTATGCTCGCGCGACAGGGCAAACCGATTCGAGGATCTCGTGATGGACATGACCGACATCGCCGCGTCGCGCGCGGCCGGGCAGCGCGAACTGGCGTCGCTGATCGGCCGCTTTGCGCCGGTCGACGGCTCGCACGCGACCGCGGTGCCGGGCCTGATGCTGCACAAGCACGTGCGGCCCGTCGATCTCGGCTGCGCCGTGTCGCGCGCGGCGCTCGTGATTGCCGCGCAGGGCGCGAAGCGCGTGATCGTGGGCGGCCACGCGTACGAATACGATGCACAAAACTGCCTGATTACGTCGATCGACTTGCCGATCCTGTCGCGCGTGACGCGCGCGTCGGCCGACGCGCCATACCTCTGCCTGTCGCTGACGCTCGATCCGCAGCGGATCGTCGAGCTCGCGGCCGAGATGCGGCTACCGGAGCCGGAGTCCGGCCCGGAGGGCGAGGGCATCGCGCTCGCCGAGCTGACGCCGCCGCTGCTCGATGCCGCGCTGCGCCTCGTGCGGCTGCTCGACACGCCGGCCGACATCCCGGTGCTCGCGCCGCTGATCGAGAAGGAGATGCTGTACCGGCTGCTGACGAGCGCACAGGGCACGCGGCTGCGGCACATGGCCGTCGCCGGCAGCCAGACGCACCGGATCGCGCGCGCGATCGAATGGATCCGTGCGCACTTCGCGGAGCCGATGCGCGTCGAGACGCTCGCGAACGCGGTCAACATGAGCGTGTCGTCGCTGCATCATCATTTCAAGCACGTGACGACGCTGAGCCCGCTGCAGTACCAGAAGCAGCTGCGGCTGCACGAGGCGCGCCGGCTGCTGCTGCAGCAGGGCGGCGACGTCGGCTCGGTCGCCGCGAGCGTCGGCTACGAGAGCGCGTCGCAGTTCAGCCGCGAGTACAGCCGGCTGTTCGGCGCGCCGCCGATGCGCGACGTTGCGCACTTGCGGCGGCGCGAGCTGCTTGGCTGAGGAAACGGGCGGCCGCACCTCGCCGGCCGCACCTCGCCGGCCGCACCTCGCCGGCCGCACTTGCCGGCGGCACCTCGCACCTACTTCGCGACGACTTCCGCCTGCAGGAACGACGGCGCGATCCGCCAGTCCGGCACGTAGCGGGCGGGCCAGGCACCCGGCGTGTCGACCGCATTGAAATACACCACGGCCTTCAGCAGCGGATAGCGCCACAGCGAGCGCTGGAATTCGTCGAGCGCGTCGCGCTTGCGCGCGTCCGAGCCGTCGACACCGAGTTCGGTGACCATCACCGGCAGCCCGTAGTCGGCGACGCGCGCGTACTTGGTCCGCAGGATGTTTTCGGCCGACGCGCGCCCGCCCGCCGGCCACACCGCGCAACGCGGACAGTCGAACACCGACAGGCCGACTGCATCGGCGTAGCCGGGGCCGGGGAAATAGTCGTCGAGGTTGCGGTTGCCGGCCGGCGACCACACGAAGCGCAGCTGGTCGGTCATCGCGCGGCACGCATCGACGACGCGCCGGTACGCGTCGATATAGCCGGACGCGTCGCCGCTCGCCCACGGATAGCGGCCGGTGTCGGTTTCCATCTCGTGGCCCCAGCGCACGAACACCGGCGCGTGCAGTGCGGCGAGCGCCGAGCAGGTCGCCGCGATGCGCGCGTCGTAACGGCCGTGCGCGATATCGTCGAGCAGCGCGCCTGTGCGGCTGCCGGGCAGCGCCCACGGTTCGACCGTCACCATCAGCGCGCGGTTGCGCGCGTGCGCGGTGCGATACGCGTCGTCGATCTGCGTGTCGAGGTCGGGCGCGTTCCACGACACGAACACATGATCGAATGCGAGGTTCGCGTCGGACGCGAACACGCGGTCCGGGTCGTAGACGCCGAGTGCGGGCTGCTTGACCGGCTGCCCCGGCGCCGGCGCGAGCACGGCGGGCAGGCCCGAGCGCCACGTGACGGCCTGCCAGCCCTTCGGCGCGCGCAGCGCGATGCCGGCGACCAGCATCGCGAGCGCGAACACGAACAGCGCGTTGCGCACCGGCAGGCGGCTGAAGAACATCTGCGCGGGCGCAGACGCGGCGCGCCCCTGTTCCTTGCCGTGATTGACGGCGACCACGGCCGCGATCACGAAGTACAGGATGCTCGTCAGCGTCGAAAACAGATAGAAGCCGCCGGCGTTGTGCGGATTCTCGATCGCGACGACGGGCGAACTGCAGAACAGCGAGATCAGCAGATACGGCGCGACGACGCGCAGCGGCGCGTCCTGCTCGATCGCGCCGCCCTTCGGCGTGACCTTGAAGGCGAATTCCTTGCCGCGGATGCAGTCGACGATCGCCGACAGGCAGCCGAGCACGACCCACGGCCAGCGCGCGAACACGAACGACAGGCCTTCCCACGACAGCAGCTTCGTGTTCAGAGGCCGACACGACTGCGTCGCGTGCGTGGACCAGGTGACGACGCAGAGGATCAGCACGCTGAGCGGCACCGCGTAGGCGAGATACGTAATGTAGTCGACGTGCGCCCACACGCGCCCCGTGAGCAGCGCGGCGACCGGGATCGCGACGCCGCCCGCCATCGCGAGCGCACAGAGCGGATACCACAGCTGGCAGAACAGGAACTGCGCCTTCAGTTTCAGCGGCAGCCCGCCGAAATAGCGGCGCGTGTAGCGCAGCATGATGATCATCACGCTCTTCGACCACTGGAATTCCTGCGTGGCGAGATCGGCGAACGTACGCGGCCCTTCGCCGTTCGCGATCGCGTTCAGTGCGTGCATGCCGCGCCAGCCGTGCGCGTTGAAGATCATCGTCGTCGAATGATCTTCGGCGAGTTCGGGGCCGAGGCCGCCGATCTCGCGCAGCGCGCGGCAGCGCACCGCGTAGTGCGAGCCGATGCAGAGCGGCGCGAGACCGCCCGCATAGCCGGCCTGCATCGTGCCGTGAAGCGGGCCCTCGACGTTCACGCGCCCGCGCGCGCTCCAGCTCAGCGCGGCATTGCTGTCGCAGATGCTCGGCGCGGACACGTAGCCGACCGCCGGATCGACGAACGGACGCAGCATCTCCTCGAGATACGTGCGCGTCGGCACATGATCGGCGTCGAGCTGCGACACGAAATCGTAGTTGTCGTAGCCGTACGTGTCGTAGAAGTACGCGAGGTTGCCTTCCTTGCATTTCGTGCGGCGCGGCCAGCTCGCGCGGTGATAGTCGGCGACGCCGCGCCGCGTCGACACGCGCACGCCGTGCAGGCGACACCATTCGAGCGTGGCCGGAGTCGGATCCTCGTCGGCGAGCCAGGTGTCGTGCGGGTAGGTCTGATCGAGCATCGCGAGCAGCGTCGTGCGCACGACCTCGAACGGCTCGGACGGCGCCTTCGTGACGACCATCGCGACGCGCCAGCCGCGCGGCACGTCGAGCGCCGGGTTCGGCACGACCGCGGAGCGGATGATGAAGATGAAGTAGCCGGGAATGAAGGTGGTCCAGAACAGGATGAAGCAGTTGACGCCGAAGCGGAACGCATCGACGTAATGCTCGTCGCGCAGCCACCAGCGCCAGAAGATCGCGAGCGCGGCGACCCAGCACAGCGCGAGCAGATGAAAGATCGTGCGCGTGCCGCTGTCCATCAGCGGCACCACGAGCGGCACATCGGTTTCGGCGCTTTCGGCGCGGCCGGCCTGGGCGTCGGACGCCTCCGACGCCGCGCCGCCGGCGAGCGACGCAACGAGCTTCTCCATGGTGTTCCCCCCAACGGTCTCGCATACGCGAGTTAGTTCGAGTCGATCATCAGCTTTGAAGCAGGCTGCGGCGCAGCCGTCGTATCGTCGGCGACCGGCACGCGGCCGCGCGCGGCGTCGGCCGGCGTGCGTGCGCTGCACGAGCGGCCGACGCGCTCGTAGCGGCGAAAGCCGCAGTCGACCGCGCGCCGTTCGTCGAACAGGTTGCGCATGTCGAGCATCACCGGGTCCGACATGTGGTCGGCGAGATCCGCGAGATCGAGCGTCTCGAAGGCTTTCCACTCGGTCATCACGACGACGGCGTCGGCGCTGCGCACCGCGTCGACCGCCGAGCTTTCCATGAACACCTGCGGCAGCAGCCGCGACGCCTCGTGCGGCCGCGCGGGATCGTAGGCGCGGATATGCGCGCCCGCGCCGACGAGCAGCTGGATCACGTCGATGCTCGGGCTTTCGCGCACGTCGTCCGTCTGCCCCTTGAACGTGAGGCCGAGCACCGCGATGCGCTTGCCCTTGATCGAGCCGCCGCACGCGTTTTCGATCCGCTGGAGGATCTGCGCCTTGCGCAGCGCATTCGATTCGATCGCCGCGCTGACGATGCGCAGCGGCACCGCGTGTTCGGATGCGGTCGCCTTCAGCGCGCGCGTGTCCTTAGGAAAGCACGAGCCGCCCCAACCGGGCCCCGCCTTCAGGAATGCCGCGCCGATCCGCCGGTCGAGGCCCATTCCGTTCGCGACGAGCTCGACGTCGGCGCCGACCGCTTCGCAGAGGTCCGAAATCTCGTTGATGTAGCTGATCTTCACCGCGAGAAACGCATTGGCCGCGTACTTGACGAGTTCGGCCGTCTCGATCTCGGTCGCGAGCACGAGATGGCCGGCCGCGGCGAGCGGGGCATAGATCGCGTTCATGATCTCGATCGCGCGCGGATGCTCGGCGCCGAACACGACGCGATCCGGATGCATGAAGTCGTCGATCGCCGACCCTTCGCGCAGGAACTCGGGGTTCGACGCAATCGCGGTGCCGATCCCGGGCGGCGCATGACGCTCGACGATGTCCTGCACGCGCCGGTTCGTGCCGACCGGCACCGTCGATTTCGTGACGACGACCGTGAAGCCGTTCAGGTTCGATGCGATGTCGCGCGCGGCGGCTTCGACGTACTGCAGGTCCGCGCGATCGGTGCCCGGCAGCGTCGGCGTGCCGACCGCGATGAACACCGCGTCGCGGTCGCGCACGCTCGCGGCGAGATCGCTGCTGAACCGCAGCGTCCCGCGTCCGACGTTGCGCGCGACGAGCGCGTCGAGGCCGGGCTCGTAGATCGGCATGCAGCCCTGGTTCAGCGCGTCGATCTTGCCGCGATTGTTGTCGATGCAGACGACGTCGTGTCCGAGCTCCGCCAGACACGCGCCGCTGACGAGCCCGACATAGCCGGTGCCGACGATGGCGATCCGCACATTCATGGTTATCCCCGTGATTGGTTGAACGACGCCTGGTATTACTTGTTCGACACGAGCGGCAGCTCCTGACGGAACCACCGCACCGCATGCTCGACCATCGGCTCGATCCCGGCGAAGCGCGGGCGCCAGCCGAGCACGAGCGCGGCTTTCGTCGCGTCCGCATACAGCGCCGGCGGATCGCCGGGGCGGCGCGCGGCCATGACGGTCGGCACGCGCGATCCGGTCGCCGTTTCGACCGCGCGTACGAGCTCGAGCACCGACGTGCCCGTGCCCGTACCGAGATTCAGCGCGACGCTGTTGCCGCCACGGCACAGATACGCGGTGGCCTTGACGTGCGCATCGGCGAGATCGCTCACGTGCACGTAGTCGCGCACGGCCGAGCCGTCGGGCGTCGGATAGTCGGTGCCCATCACCGTGAACGGGCGGCCGGTACCCAGCGCCGCGCGGATCGCGAGCGGCAGCGCATGCGTTTCGGGTTCGTGGTTTTCGCCGAGCAGGCCGTCCGGGTCCGCGCCCGCTGCATTGAAGTAGCGCAGCGCGACCCACTGCAATCCGTAGGCGCGCTCGAAGTCGGCCGCCATCCTCTCCATCGCGTACTTCGTGAAGCCGTACGGGTTGATCGGATGCTGCGGCGTGTGTTCGCAGATCGGCAGCGCATCGGGAATCCCGTACGTCGCACACGACGACGACAGCACGATCCGGCCGACGCCGGCCGTCCGCATCGCGTTCAGCAGCGTGCAGGTGCCTGTCACGTTCGTCGCGTAATAGCGATCGGGCGCGAGCACCGATTCGCCGACGTACGCGAGCGCCGCGAAGTGAATCACGATGTCGGGCCGATGTGCGGCGAGCGCGCGGCCGAGTGCGTCGCGGTCGAGGATGCTGCCGACGACGAGCGGCCCCCAGCGCACCGCGTCGCGATGGCCGGTGGACAGATCGTCGTACGCGACCGGCGCATGCCCGGCCTCCGCGAGCGCCTTGCACGTATGGCTGCCGATATAGCCGGCGCCGCCTGTGACGAATACTTTCATGCGGCCGCTCCGGTCATCTGCAGCATCGGCGCGATCCACAGTTCGCGGGCGAAGTAGTCGACGGTGCGGCGCAGCCCCTCGTCGAGATCGACGCATGGCCGCCAGCCGAGCTCGGTCGCGGCGACCGAGATGTCGGGGCGACGCTGATGCGGATCGTCGATCGGCAGCGGGCGGAATACGATCTCGGATTGAGAACCGGTCAGCGCGAGCACCTTCTGCGCGAGCTCGATCATCGTGAATTCGACCGGATTGCCGATGTTGACCGGCATCCCGACGTTGCGCTCGGCGCCCATCAGGCAGAAGAAGCCGTCGATCAGATCGCTGACGAAACAGAACGAGCGCGTCTGCAGGCCGTCGCCGTAAATCTCGAGCGGCTCGCCGTTCAATGCGCCGACGATGAAGTTCGACACGACGCGGCCGTCGCGCGGCGACATTCGCGGCCCGTACGTATTGAAGATGCGTGCGACGCGCACGTCCACGCCGTACGTGCGGTAGTAGTCGTAGCAGAGCGCCTCGGCGGCGCGCTTGCCTTCGTCGTAGCACGCGCGCGGGCCGATCGTATTGACGTTGCCGCGATACGTTTCCATCTGCGGATGCACGCTGGGGTCGCCGTAGATCTCGCTCGTCGAGGCCTGGAACACGCGCGCGCCGGTCTTGCGGGCGAGCGCGAGACAGTGGTTCATCCCGAGCACGTTCGTCATCATCGTGTGGACCGGATCGTGCTGATACGTCGGCGGCGATGCCGCGCAGGCGAGATTCCAGATCTCGTCGACCTGCAGCTGCGGCAGGCCGAGCGTGACGTCGGCTTTGAGGAACTCGAAACGACCCGACGCCTTCAGGTCGGCGACGTTCAGCTTGCGTCCCGTCAGCAGGCTGTCGACGCAGACGACGTGCGCGCCCTCGACGACGAGGCGCTCGCATACATAGCTGCCGAGAAATCCGGCGCCGCCCGTCACGAGCACGCGCTGGCCGACGCGCGTCTCGATCGCTACCCGGTCATTCATGGTCTTCTCCTTCGTCGCACATCGCCGGGAGCCGGACAGCGAGCGCTGCGGCGCACGCGCGCACGATGCCTGCGTCGCTGCAGGGACGCAGTGCCGGCACGTGCCGTTGCTGCTCCGCTGATGTCGACGAAGCGCCGTGAACGACGCTTCGATTGCGCAGACTTCCCCGTTGATGCTGGGCCGACGCACGCGTCGCCCGTTCGCTGATGGTCTTCATTGCCGCTTCCCCGACGTGGCTTATGAGCGGGCGGCTGCCGCCCGTTTTTCGGGTCGTGCAGGCCGCCTGCCTGAACCGGACATGAGGCAAGCCGCATGCCAACCGCGATGCGGCTGCGGTCCGGCCGTCGCCGTGCATGCGCCGACGTGTCGTTGCGCGCGCAGCGGGCGGCGCGGCACGCGCGCTTGTTTCATGCGTGTATCGTGGGGACAGGATGGGCGTGCGGCGCGATGCGCGCATTCGGGCGAACCGGCACCATTCGGCATGCGCCGCGCCAAGGCGCGCAGCACGACATGCGACGCCACGCGTGCCGAATGCGGATGTTTCAAAGTTGAGATTCGAACCGCGCTGAAGCACGGAAAGTGTTCATTGGATGCAACGCGGGATCTGCGATTCGAGATCGACGATGCGTCATCGATCGATACGGAAAGTCGCCCACGCGACGATTCGATCCGAATTGATCTACGTCAATTCATTGGAGTCGCCGTTATGTGGGAAAGCGCGCTGATCGATGGGCGAATTTCGGTTTTGCGCCGATTTGTTTCGATCGATTTTCTCGATTCGACCGCGCCGTGTTTTCACGAATGAATCAAATGCGCGCGGCGTGGCGCGATGTGCGTGCGTCGTTCGCACGCCGAGGCCGGCGACGCGGCGGTTTTCGGTCCGGCCGTCCGCCTCCGGTTTTCATTCGTGTGCACGCAAGCGCGACGTCGTGCGCGCGCGGCGACCGATTGGCTTGCCGCGCGCGGCGTACCGCGCGAGCGACGCAGGCGTGCGCATCTCAAGTTTGAAACACTTGTTCCGACGACGGCGTGCGCGCGTCGCGCCAGCCGATTTCTCAGCCTTTTCCCGCCATTGCTTCGCCGCGCTTGACGATCGCCGGCGGCGCGCGGCCGTTATTGCGATACATTCCTGAAACAAAAAGCGCCATTCCCGACGGCGCGCCCGCGCGTTGCGGCGAGAGGCCGCGCGCAGCGTCCGATGGCACAACGCATGGCACGCGGTTTGCGGTATGGGACGCACCGGCGAGCGGTCGACGCGACGCGACAAAGATGTGGGGCGACCAACTCGTCAATAAGCCAGTCGGGGAAACGGCGATGAAGACCAACAGCAGTAGCTTGATCCGCGCGATTCACGCGCAACAGTGGGGAAGTCGAAAGAATCGGGGTATTGCTCGCGACGCGGTGCCAGCTTCGCGGGTCTCTGCTCGCCGATTCGACGGCATCCGCGTGCTCCGGCTCCTGGAGGGCTTGCCGTTCGCGGCGGCGCTCGAGCGCATCCGGTGTCGCGCTCCATTCCGCTCGCTCCGCAGCGCCGGCCCGTTCATTCCGAACGGCCCGATACCGTTCCGTGTTCGACCGTGCCGCGCGATACCAAGCGCGCCGCCCGCATGCCGGCGTCGGCTCGACTAGGCCGCGTACCGTCGCACGCTTTTCCGGAACCCGTTCCGTCGATCGCTCAGGGAGAAACCATGCCGCCTGATCGCAATGGGGGACCGCGCGCGCCCGGCTGAACAGCGCGTTCCGGCACGGCCGGATTTCATCGTACCGATTCTGTTTCGCCCGTTTTCGATTCGCATCGCACTGTCGTATTCAGGCAGTCGCCCGGACGATATTCGAAAAAGGCGGAATGGGGCAGTGCGCGCGATTAAAGGCGGTATGAATTAAGGTGTTTTCGAATTGGTTTTAATGTTCAGCAAACTAATAGAAAACACCTAACAACGATATTTGGACAACTGAACAACGTGAAACTACACTTCGGCTGACCAAAAATAGATAAGCAAATCGATTTAAAGGAATGTGAATACGGTTAATTAAAAAGTAATCCTGTTCGAAGGGATTGCTTGAAGCAGGGACGGTTGTCGGCGTGCGACCTTCCCTGCCTGTTCCGTCCACGCCGTTATGGAGTCGACCATGAAGAAGCTTCTGATTGCAGCAGCAGTTCTGGCGGTTTCGGGTGCAGCGTTCGCAGGTGGCGGCACGGTTTCGAGCAGCAGCTCGTCGAGCGTCGGCGGCACGTCGGCCGGCGTCGTCGGGTTCGGCCACTTCACCGCGACCGATTCGGGCTCGGCGCTCGGCGCAGCCGGCGCAACCGCCGGCTATGGCGGCAGCAGCTCGATCTCGTACACGAACCATACGAATACGTCGACGGTCGGCGGCTACGGCTTCGGCGGCGCACAGGCCGGCGGCCAAAGCGGCGCGAATGCTGGCTCGATCGGCTGGACGACGTTCCACCACTAAGTCGCGGCGCGTAGCGTTCGTCATTGGCTGGTGGCAGCGAGTGCCGGTTTCGCCCGATGCGGGCGGGGCCGGCCCGCTACCGCCAAACTTCCTCACAGCAAGGAATTGCTATGAAAGCCAACGTCATTTTAGCGACAGCGCTCACCGCCATTTCATCGGTCGTATGGGCGGCCGGGTCGACGACCAATCAGACACAGTCCGTCGCGGCGGGCGTGTCCGGATCGGTACTGGTCGGCTCCGGCAGCTATACGAGCAACTCGAATTCGGTAGCGGGCGCGAACGCAGGAAGCACCGTGACACCCGCCGGGTCCGCCGGCACGGCATCCGCCTTTCACAACTCGACCTCGACGGCCAGCGGTTCGGGCACGAACGGGGGCGCGTTTGCGGCAGGCGGCGGTATCGGTGCCGCAGGGTCGTACGGCGGAAACAGCAGCACGAATGTGAACGCGAATGCATTGTCGGGAGGGGTGACCGCCACGATCGTTCTCGGCGCAAACCACTACACGGCAACGGGGGCGAACGATCAGGGCAACGCGAACGGGTGGGCGGGGGCCGTTTCCGGTCCCGGCGGCTCGGGCACGATCGCGGGCTCGAATCACTTCAACTCGTCGACCGTGTGGAGTACCGGCCCGGCCGGCTCGCCGTCCGCCTCGGGCGGCAGTCAGGCAGGTTCAGGCGCGAACGCAGGCAGTCATTAGCAGGAGATGTGGGGGGACCAGTTTCGCAGTGACGCTGGTCTCTTTTCCCGCATTGTTGTCACGTTAGGTAAGGAGTTGGCATGAAGCACAAACTGATTGCCGCCGCTCTGATGCTCGCGTCTTTGACGGCGTATGGCGCTGACCGTGCTGCCGAGGACGTGCAATCGAATATGCAGACGTCAAACGACCTTGCCCAGACAACCAAACCGTCAGAACAACAAACGCTTTCGGCGGGCGGTGCCATCGGCGGACCGACTTCCCAGCAATGGCAGGGAATGGCGGACGGCTCGTGGTCCCAGCTCGGCAGCGGCTGGAAACAGTTCGGGGAAGCGGGAAAAGCTGAAATCATTCAGGGGAATTAGCACGGTTGCCTGGGTGGGAGGTCAATCCTCGTCCGGAGAGTGAAATGAACAGCAACAAGATCAAGGTGGCATGTGCGGCGTTGTTCGCGATGACCACGATCGGTACCCACGCGCAAACGGCCGACTCGAACTCGGGTTCGCAGTCGTCGAGCACGGCAACGGCAGTCAGCCTGGGTGGCGGCTCGAGCATCAGCACGAACAACAACACGAACAACAACACGACCACGTCGACTTCGCGCGGCGGCAATGCCACCAGCACGAGCGGGGTTCGGGGCAGCGGCAATTCGAACGTGCAGGTGAACGTGACGATGCCGTCCGCGGCGAGCGGCGGCCTGAATCAGCCGCAGGGCGTCAATACGCTCGCGTCGGCCGGCGCACCGGGCACGAGTCCGTACAACACGCAGACGACCGAAAACGTCAATTATTCCGGCACGCAGACGATCAAGACCAACCCGGCGATCCAGGCACCGGGCCTCACGACCACGCTGTCCGACACCTGCATGGGTTCGGTGAGCGTCGGCGTGTCGTTCCCGGGATTCGGCGCGACGGGCGGCACGACGCTCGTCGACCAGGCCTGCGTGCGTCGTCTCGATGCGCGCGAATTCCGTGCGATGGGCCTGACCGACGTCGCACTCGCGCTGCTCTGCCAGAGCGATGCGAACCGGCGCGCGGTCGAAGCCACCGGCCATCTGTGCCCGGGCACGACCGCACCGCTCGCGCGCTCGAACGTCGCGCCGTCGGCGGAAGCGACCGTCGCCGACGACATCAAGTACCGCGATCCGCTCGTGCGCAGCCGCCTCGGCCTGCCGCCGCTCGACGCGGCCGTGCCGGCAGCGGCGGCGACGCGCCCGATCGCGACGAGCGCCGTGCAGAGTGCGCCGCTGTCGATGCCCGCGCCGGCACCCGCCGTCGCGAAGGCGGCGCAGGCCGCGGCGGCGATCCCGGCTGCCGTCGCACCGGCTGCGGCCGCGGTGCCGTCCGCTGCGCAATCGGCGGCGAGCGCAGTGCCGGCGGCCGCGGTCGTCGCCGCACCGGCCGTTGTCGAGAAGGCTGCGCCGGTTGCCGAGACGAAGGCGCCCGAGCCCGTGCCGGCCGCGACCGACAAGGCCGCGCAAGCGGCGGCCGCGCCGGCCGTCGACACGAAGGCGCCGGAAGCCGCGCAGGCTGCAGCCGACACGACGCCGGCCGCCGCAGTCGTTGCCGCACCGGCCGCGCAAGCCGCCGCACCGGCGGTCGATGCGAAGGCCGATGCCGCGGCGCAGCCGGCAGCCGAGCCGGCCGCCGCCCCGCAGTCGACCGCTGCCGCACCGGCGGAACCGATGCCGGAAGCCGCGCAGCAGCCTGCGGCCGCCGATACGCCGGTCGCCGCCGAACCGGCCACCGAACCGGCTGCCGCACCGGCGCCGCAGGCCGCTGATGTCCCGGCGCTCGCCGAGCCGGCGAAGGACGCCGTGCCGGCCGCGATCGACCAGGCCGCTCCGGCGGCGCCGGCCGCGCCGATGCCGACGGTGGTGTCGACTAGCACGTCGTCGTGAACGGCGGCCCGGCCCCGTGCGACCGGTACGCCGGCCGCGCGGGACCGGGCGCGCGACACGACGATCGCTGCGGTTTGACGGGTGTTGGTCCCATCCCCGAGGTCAACACCTCTTTTTGCCTGACGAGGATGCAAGGAGGCCTCAATCATGAGGATCTTTTTGGTCGCTCTGCTGCTGTACAGCGTGCAGGCCGCCGCACAGGCGGTATTTCAGAACCCCGCGGTCTTCGTGATTCTCAGCGAACAGACGCTCGCGAATGCGGCCAGCGTGCAGCAGGCGCTGACGACGCTCGGCCGGCCCGACAACACGGCCTGCGTGCCGATGATGATGGTCGGCGATCCGCAGGTGGTGTACATGGTGCCCGAGGCCGGTCATGCGCCGTCGTGGCAATCGCCGTCGTACGAGCGCGGCGTGCCGTTCGACGCGCAGCGCGGGCCGGTACCGACGGGCAAGACGGTCGGCGCGATGCAGCATGCGCACGACATGCAGACGCAGCCGTGGGAGGACAGCAGTGCGATCACGCAGAAGATCGCCGGCGACGCGAGCGTGACCGCGTCGAGCACGGTCAGCGAATGGCAGAGCAGCAAGCTGAACACGATCGAAACCGCGCGCGCGTCGGAGGTGATCGTCAACGGCAAGACCTATCGCGCGTACCGCGACGATCTGAACCATACCGCACCGCCCGTCGTCGAGCCGCAGATTTACACGCAGCGCGTGATCTTCTGCCGATAACGCCCCTTGATCCCGGCGCACGCCGGTATTGCGCGACGCGGCGGCGCGACAGCGCGCCGTACCGCACCGGCGCAGCCGATTCCGCCTTGCGGCGAGGCCACCGTGAACAACCGTTGCCCGATCAGTTTCTCCGCCTCGCAGCACAGCGAGCCGCTCGTGTGCCCGCCGTCGTTCGCGGCGCTCCGGCGCAACCGCGTGGTGCCGGCGCGGCCGCTCGTCTATTTGTCGCCGCGCCCCGACGCCGCGCTCGTCGACTGTCTCGCGTCGAACGGATGGGACGTGTGGCACGCGAAGACCGTTGCGGACGCACTCAATTACCTGCGCGGAAATCGGCTGTATGCGGGCATCGTCGATTTCGACGGATTCGCCGCGCTCGACGTCGCCGCGTTCGAGGCGGTGCTGCGCGATCCGCGCGTGGGCTGGGTCGCGCTGGCCGGCGACGAGCGGCTGAAGGACGTCGCGCTGTGCCGGCTGATTCGCCAGTGCTGCTTCGACTACGTGCGCAACGCGAGCGCGTATACGACGATCGGCTATCTCGTCGGCCATGCGTACGGCATGCTGAAGCTCGCGGAAGCCGCTCCGGACCGGCAGACCGACGCGCCGGGCGGCACGATGATCGGCGCATGCGACGCGATGCGCCGGCTGTTCGCGACGATCCGCAAGGTCGCGAACACCGATGCGGCGGTGTTCGTCGCCGGCGAGTCGGGCACCGGCAAGGAGCTGACGGCCGCCGCGATCCACCAGCAGTCGGCGCGCGCGCACGGGCCGTTCGTGCCCGTCAACTGCGCGGCGATTCCGCCGACGCTGCTGCAGGCCGAACTGTTCGGCTACGAGCGCGGCGCGTTTACGGGCGCGCATCAGCGCAAGATCGGCCGCATCGAGGCCGCGCACGGCGGCACGCTGTTTCTCGACGAGATCGGCGACATGCCGTTCGAGAGCCAGGCGAGCCTGCTGCGCTTTCTGCAGCAGGGGACGATCGAACGTCTCGGCGGCCATGCGTCGATTCCGGTCGACGTGCGGATCGTGTCGGCGACGCACGTCGATCTCGAAGCGGCGATGCAGGACGGGCGGTTCCGCGCTGACCTCTACTACCGGCTGTGCGTGATGCGGATCGACGAGCCGCCGCTGCGCGCGCGCGGCCGCGACATCATGCTGCTCGCCGAGCACATGCTGCATCGGTTTCGCGGCGACTGCGCGCACCGGATCCGCGGCTTCGCGCCGTGCGCGGTGGAGGCAATCTACAACTATGGGTGGCCCGGCAACGTGCGCGAGCTGATCAACCGGATCCGCTTCGCGATCGTGATGACGAACGGCTCGACGATCACGGCAGCCGATCTCGAGCTCGGTGCGTATACGTCGCAACGGCCGCCGACGCTGGCCGAAGCGCGCCGGCAGGCCGAGCGGCGCGCGATCGAGGAGACGCTGATGCGCCATCGCCACCAGCATGCGGACGTCGCTGCGGCGCTCGGCGTGTCGCGTGCGACGTTGTACCGGCTGATGACCGCGCACGGGCTGCACGCGTAACGCGCGCTTGCGCAGGGCGGCGCGCGCCGTGTCCAACGCGCCCAACGCGCCCAACGCGCCCAACGCGCCCAACGCGCCCAACGCGCCCGGCGCGCCCCGCGCGCCCGGCGCGCGGCCGCCGTGCCGCGCGTCACGCCGGCCGCGCGTATCCCGATTCGACCCAGCGCGTCGCGCTTGCCTTGTTCAGCTGGAACGCGGCCGACACCTTCGCGTCGGCGAGCAGTTCGCCGTACGGATCGAACGCCTTCAGTTCCGCATACGGCTCGAGCTCGTCCGGCACGATGTCGAGCGTGACCGACACCTCGCTGTCGCCGGCCCAGACCGTCACCTGCTTGTGCAGCATCGCGCGCCGCTGCTGTTCGTGCCGCATCAGCACTTCGGTCGCCGTCTTCACGAGCGTGCGGAACGCGGCCGCGTCCATCGGCTTCGGATTCTTCTTGTCGCGGCCCATCGTCCACGGGCCGACGAGCGCAGGCTCGGCCTCGCCGTCCTTGATCATTTCGACGGCCCAGCCGTCGTCGTCTTCGTTCTTGATGATGCGGGCCGTCCAGCCGTTGTCGCGCCAGAGGCCGTCTTCGTGGATGCGGGTGTCGTCGGTGGGGAAATCGGAATCGGTCATGGGTCGGGCGGCATGAACGGGCGGTGCGGCGGGCGAGCGGCGCATGCGCCGTCGCGTGCCGCCGCTGCCCGGAATCGCAGAGCGTATGCAAAGGCCGCAATTTTACCCGCCGATCCGCCGGCTCGCCCGGCGAAGCGCGCGACGTCGGCCGTCCGGCCAATGCGCGCGATCGCAGTCCGAGCGTTTCGTCGCGGATTTCAAACTCGTATTACGTTTCGGCGCGCCGTTCGAGTGACTGTCCGATTCCGGATGCGGATACCGCTTCATAGAATGTCTTCAGGCTAAATATCGCCTGAACCGACATTCACCGGCAATCCGGCCGGCCGCGCGGTCGATCCGTCCGGCCGGCGAACCAGATGGAAAGGGCATGAGGAAATTCAGCGTTCGCACCGTTTTCGCATACGACTGGCCACTGGCGCTCGTCGGGATGGAGCATGTAGTGGCCGCCGGCTGCGCGATCGACCTGGTCGCCGCCTATCCGACGGCGGCCGAACTCGTCGCGGCGTTCGACACCGTCGACTGTCATGTGCTGCTCGTCGACTATTCGCTGCGCGGCGACGGGCGCATCGAAGGGCTCGCGCTGCTCGAACGGCTGACGCGCGTGCGGCCCGAGGTCGGGATCGTTGCGCTCGTGCGCAACGAGAGTCCGGTGATCCTGCGTTCGATTCTCGCGCACGGCGCGACGAGCGTCGTCAGCAAGGGCGACGACGTCGGGCACATCGTCACCGCGGTCCATTCCGCCTACAGCGGCGGGCGCTATCTGTCGCCGCTCGTGCGGCGCGCGCTCGACGCGAGCGGCAGCGAGCCCGCGCCGGCGAAGCTGTCGTCGCGCGAGGTCGAGGTGATCCGGCTCTATCTGAGCGGCATTCCGATCAAGGCGATCGCGCAGCGGCTGAACAAGGGCAAGCAGACGGTCAGCGCGCAGAAAATCAGCGCGATGAAGAAGCTCGGCGCGCATAACGACGTCGAGCTGATCCGCTATGCGGCTGGGCTCGGGCTCGGCGGCACGACGTTCGACGCCACCGTGCCGCGCGTGCGCGGCGCGGCGCGCGCCGACGATTGACGCCGGGCGCGGGCGCGTACACGGCGGTTCGCACGATGCGCGACGCGCGGAATCGGCCGGCACGCGGTCGTCGAGCTCGCCGTGACGATCGCGCGCCCGCGGCGCTGCTCCCCGATCAGGCCGGCAGCGCAAAACGCGTGACGGCGTCGCGCAGCGCTTCGGCCTGATCGCGCAGCGAGTGCGCGGCGGCCGCCGCCTGTTCGACGAGCGCCGCGTTCTGTTGCGTGACCTGGTCCATTTCGCCGACCGCGCGATTGACCTGCTCGATGCCCGCGCTCTGTTCGCGCGACGCGTGGCTGATCTCGTCGAGAATCTCGTTCACGCGGCGCACCGACTGCACGATCTCGGCCATCGTCTCGCCCGCGTGCGTGACGAGCGTCGCGCCTTGCTCGACCGTCTCGTTCGACGACACGATCAGCGACTTGATTTCCTTCGCGGCCGTCGCCGAGCGCTGCGCGAGCGAGCGCACTTCGGCTGCGACCACCGCGAACCCGCGTCCCTGTTCGCCGGCACGCGCGGCTTCGACCGCCGCGTTCAGTGCGAGGATGTTGGTCTGGAACGCGATGCCGTCGATCACGCCGATGATGTCGCCGATCTTGTGCGAGCGGTCGGTGATTTCGTTCATCGTGCGCACGACGTCGTCGACCACCGCGCTGCCGCGCGTCGCGACCTGCGCCGCTTGATCGGCGAGCGATGCGGCCTGCGCGGCGCTTTCCGCGTTCTGCTTCACGTTGGCCGTCATCTGGTCCATGCTCGACGCGGTCTGCACGAGCGCGGCCGCCTGTTCCTCGGTGCGTTGCGACAGGTCCGTGTTGCCCGACGCGATTTCGCTCGCGCCGACGTTGATGTTTTCGGTGCCGGCGCGCACGCGCGACACCATGTCGATCAGCCCGTTTTGCATCGTATGCAGCGCGTGCAGCAGGCTGCCGCGATCGTCGCGCTTCACGTCGACGTGTGCGGTCAGGTCGCCCTGCGCGATGCGGCGCGCGGTGTCGACCGCGACTTCGAGCTCGCCGCCGAGGTTCGCGCGCACGCTGCGCAGCACGAGCACCATCACCGTGGTCGCGATCGCGCCGAGCACGGCCGTCATCCCGAACCAGCGCCCGATACTCGCGAGCACGGCCGAGCGCACGTCGTCCATGTACATGCCGGTCACGAGATACCAGTCCCACGGCGCGAAACGCTGGACCGCGCTCGTCTTGTCCTGCGGCTTGTCGGCGCCCGGTTTCGGCCACAGATACTCGACGAAGCCTTTGCCGCCTGCCGCATTGCCGACCTTCACGATCTCGACGAACAGGTGCTTGCCGTTCGGATCGGCGAAGTTCGACACGTCCTTGCCGTTCAGCTCGGTCTTGATCGGATGCATGACGATCACCGGCTTCGAATCGTTGATCGAAATGTAGCCGTCGCTGCCGTAGCGCATCGCGGCGATCGCTTCGAGCGCCTTCTGCTTCGCATCGGCTTCCGGCATCGCGTTCTGCTGCGACAGCTTGTAGTAGTGATCGGCAACGCTCGTCGCCTGCGCGACGAGCGACGCGAGCTGGTCGCGGCGGTCGTCGATCATCGAGGCGCGCGTCTGCCACGCGCCGATCCCGGCGATGACGAGCAGGCCGAGCCACAGAATGACGATCATCGAAGCCAGTTTCTGATTGAGGGTGAGAGTGCGCATGGTGGTTGAGTCGGTCGGTCGAACGGGGCGTGCCGCAACGGCGTGACGGGATGAGTCTTTTGACGGCGCGCGGCGGCGGCCGGCGTAGGCGGGAAATCCCTTAGAGCGACGGAAGCCGGCACCGGCGGTGCGGGCATCTATGCATATACATAAGGTGCGTCGCTATACTGTCGGGCGATGGCGTCGTGCGGGCGGCCCGGGCGGGCGGCGGCGCGGCGCCGAATGAAGCCGAAAGGAGGCAGCGATGCGAATTCTGGTGGTAGGGGCCGGCGCGGTCGGCGGATATTTCGGCGGCCGGCTCGCGGCGGCGGGGCGCGACGTGACGTTTCTCGTGCGCGACGGCCGCGCGGCCGCGCTCGCGCGCGACGGGCTCGTGATCCGCAGCCCGCGCGGCGACCTGACGCTGCGCGACGTGCAGACGGTACGCGCAGGCGACAGCGCCGCGCCGTTCGATCTGGTGCTGCTCAGCTGCAAGGCGTACAGCCTCGACGATGCGATCGCGTCGTTCGCGCCGTTCGTCGGACCGTCGACGCTGATCCTGCCGATGCTCAACGGGATGCGCCATCTCGACGTGCTGCGCGAGCGGTTCGGCGCGGCGCGCGTGCTCGGCGGGCTGTGCGTGATCGCGGCGACGCTCGATCGCGAGCAGCACATCGTGCATCTGAACGATACGCACGGGCTGTCGTTCGGCGAGCCGGGCGGCGGCGATTCGCCGCGCATGCGGGCGCTGGCCGACGTGCTCGGCAACGCCGGCTTCGACGCGACGCTCAGCGACGACATCGTCGCGCGGATGTGGGACAAGTGGGTGTTCCTCGCGACGCTGGCCGCGAGCACGTCGCTGTTCCGCGGCTCGGTCGGCGACATCCTCTCGGCGCCCGACGGCCGCCGTCTGCTCGAAACGATGCTCGACGAATGCAGTGCGATCGCGGCGCACAACGGCTATCGGCCGGAGCCGGCCGCGATCGCGCGGATGCAGCAGATGGTGCTGACGCCGTCGCCGCTCACCGCATCGATGCTGCGCGACATCGAGAACCGCGCGCGCGTCGAGGCCGACCACGTGATCGGCGATCTGCTCGCGCGCCGCGATCCGGACGCGGGCGATGCGCTGTCGCTGCTGCGGATCGCATACAACCATCTGAAGACCTACGAGGCGCGCGTCGCGCGCGAGCGGGCAGCCGCGTAACGGCGGCGGCCGGGCGCGGGCTCGGCGGCGGCGCTCTGCGTGGACCGTGTCGGCGCGTCCGGCCCGAGTCGCGCTGTCTCCGGCTTGGCCTTCGCGCAGGCCCACTCACGCCGAGCCGCGCGCGCCGAGCCGTGCGCGCCGGCCCGCGCACGCCGTTCCGCGCTGCACAAATTTGCGCAACGGCGCCGTTTACGGTCCGAAAGCGCAAAAAAGTATCGAAAATCGGGCGTAAAGTTGGTGGAGCCGCGTGCGCGATCGACCTACATTGCTTCCCATGCGACCGGTCGGCGCGCCGCGCGAGACGGACGGCAGACGAACGCGCTGCCGGCAGGCCGGTCGACGAGACATGGGAATGGAGACGCCAAGATGATGCACCCCGATCTGGAAGTGGTCGACGTGCGACGCGACGAGTCGTTCAAGGTGTGGTCGCACGGTTATCCGTATCGCACGATCCGCTGGCATTTCCATCCCGAATTCGAACTGCACCTGATCGTCGCGACGCGCGGCAAGTATTTCGTCGGCGATCACATCGGCTCCTTCGAGCCCGGTCATCTCGTGCTGCTCGGCCCGAACCTGCCGCACAACTGGGTCAGCGACATGGCCGAAGGCGAAACCGTCGAGCGCCGCAATCTGGTGATCCAGTTCGACCAGTCGTTCGTGGACCGCTGCATGAACGCGTTTCCCGAATGCCGCGACGCGCAGACGCTGCTCGACGAAGCGCGGCGCGGCGTCGGCTTCGACGAGGCGACGAGCGCCGCGATCGCGCCGCTGTTCGACGAACTGCTGGGCGCGCGCGGAATGCGCCGCATCGCGCTGTTCATGACGATCCTCGAGCGGCTCTGCGCGGCGGCCGAGCGCACGCTGCTCGCGAGCCCCGCCTACGACCAGACGCACGTGACGCCGACGCGCCTGAGCCACGCGCTGTCGTATATCGGCAAGAACCTCGCATCGGACCTGCGCGAATCCGATCTCGCCCAGCTGACCGGGCAGAGCGTCAGCGCGTTCTCGCGCGCGTTCCATCGCCACACCGGCATGCCGTTCGTCCAGTACGTGAACCGGCTGCGGATCGAGGCCGCGTGCCAGATGCTGCTCGACGAGCGCGCGAACATCACCGACATCTGCTTCCAGGCCGGCTTCAACAACGTGTCGAACTTCAACCGCCAGTTCCGCGCGGTGAAGGGGATGGCGCCGTCCGAATTCCGCGCGCTGCAGCGGCTGAACGCGCGCAGCCGCGAACTCGCGCTGCATGCGGCGCCGACCGGCAATCCGATGCCGCCGCGCGTCGTCACGCCGGGCGCGCCCGGTTTCGCCGCGCACCCCGGATGATCGCCGCGCCGGCGTCCGCCTGACGCTTTTCCGCCGTTTTACCGAACCGTTCGCGTCGACGATCGACGCGCGGGGTTCGCTTGTCCGCGAACAATCGACGTCGCGGTTTTGCACGAGACCGGAGCACGCGCGCCCGCGCCGATTCCGGCCGATATCGAAGACCCAGGAGACACCGTCATGATGCAACCCTCGTTTGCTTCACCGTTCGGCCGCACCGTTCGCGTCGCGGCTGTCGCGGCGCTCGCCGTCGCGGCCGTGCTGCCCGCCGCCGCGCAGGCGGCGCCGCTGCGGATCGGCATGACCTTCCAGGAGTTGAACAACCCGTACTTCGTGACGATGCAAAAGGCGCTGAACGAGGCGGCGGCGTCGATCGGCGCGCAGGTCGTCGTCACGGACGCGCACCACGACGTGACCAAGCAGGTCAGCGACGTCGAGGACATGCTGCAGAAGAAGATCGACATCCTGCTCGTCAATCCGACCGATTCGACCGGCATCCAGTCCGCGATCACGCAGGCGAAGAAGGCCGGTGCGGTCGTCGTGGCCGTCGACGCGAATGCGAACGGCCCCGTCGATTCGTTCGTCGGCTCGAAGAACTACGACGCCGGCGTGATGTCGTGCGACTACCTCGCGAAAGCGATCGGCGGCAGCGGCGAGGTCGCGATCCTCGACGGGATTCCGGTCGTGCCGATCCTCGAGCGCGTGCGCGGCTGCAAGGCCGGGCTCGCGAAATATCCGAACGTGAAGCTCGTCGACACGCAGAACGGCAAGCAGGAGCGCGCCACCGCGCTATCGGTGACCGAGAACATGATCTCCGCGCATCCGAAGCTGAAGGGCATCTTCAGCGTGAACGACGGCGGTTCGATGGGCGCGCTTGCCGCGATCGAGAGTTCCGGCAAGGACATCAAGCTGACGAGCGTCGACGGTGCACCGGAGGCCATCGCCGCGATCCAGAAGCCGAACTCGAAGTTCATCGAGACGACCGCGCAGTTCCCGGCCGACCAGGTGCGCATCGCGCTTGGCATCGCGATTGCGCGCAAGTGGGGCGCGACGGTGCCGAAGGCGATTCCGGTCGACGTGAAGGTCGTCGACCGCGGCAACGCGAAGGGCTTCAGCTGGTGAACGTGCGACGCGATGCGAGGGGCGCGTGCGCCCTTCGCGCGGAGAAGCCGATGGATACGATACTGAGGCTCAGCCAGATCACGAAAAGCTTTCCGGGCGTCAAGGCGCTGTCCGGCATCGATCTGCAGATCGCGCGCGGCGAGATTCATGCGCTGCTCGGCGAGAACGGCGCCGGCAAGTCGACGCTGATGAAGATCCTGTGCGGGATCCATCAGCCCGACGCGGGCACGATCGAAATCGACGGCGTCGAGCGCCATTTTGCGAACTATCACGATGCGGTCGCCGCCGGTGTCGGGATCGTGTTCCAGGAATTCAGCCTGATCCCGCATCTCGACGCGGTCGACAACCTGTTTCTGGGCCGCGAGCTGCGCGGCCGCTGGGGCGTGCGCGACCGCGCGCGGATGCGTCGCACGGCGGCCGGCATTTTCGCGCGGCTCGGCGTGTCGATCGATCTCGATGCGCCGATCCGTACGCTCTCGGTCGCGCAGCAACAGTTCGTCGAGATCGGCAAGGCGCTGTCGCTCGACGCGCGGATCCTGATTCTCGACGAGCCGACCGCGACGCTGACGCCGGCCGAGGCCGAGCATCTGTTCGCGATCATGCGCGAGCTGAAGCGCCAGGGCGTCGCGATGATCTTCATCTCGCATCACCTCGACGAGATCTTCGCGGTGTGCGATCGCATCACCGTGCTGCGCGACGGCCAGTACGTCGCGACGACGGAGGTTGCGCACACCGACGTCGAGCAGCTCGTGCGGATGATGGTCGGACGGCGGATCGAGAGCAGCTTTCCGCCGAAGCCCGCGCGACGCGCCGACGCGCCGGCGGTGCTCGAGGTCGACGCGCTGCAGCTCGAGCGCGGCGGCCCCGTGAACCGCTTCGCGCTGCACGCGGGCGAGATCCTCGGGTTCGCGGGGCTCGTCGGCTCGGGCCGCACCGAAACCGCACTCGCGGTGATCGGCGCGACGCGCGCCTACCGCAAGACGGTGCGCGTGCACGGCGCGCCCGCGAAGCTGGCCGATCCTGCCGATGCGCTGCGTGCCGGCATCGGCATCCTGCCGGAAAGCCGCAAGACGGAAGGGCTCGTCACGTCGTTCTCGATTCGCGACAACATCTCGCTCAACAACCTCGGCAAGTACCGGTCGCTGCGCTGGCTGATCGACCGGCGCGGCGAGGCGCGCACGACCGAGGACGTGATGCGCCGCGTCGGCGTGAAGGCGCCGTCGATCCACGCGGAAGTCGCGACGCTGTCCGGCGGTAACCAGCAGAAGGTCGTGATCGCGCGCTGGTTGAACCATCACGCGACGGTGCTGATCTTCGACGAGCCGACGCGCGGCATCGACGTCGGCGCGAAAGCGGAAATCTACGGGCTGATGCGCGAACTGACCGCGCGCGGCTACGCCATCATCATGATCTCGTCCGAGCTGCCGGAGATCGTCGGCATGTGCGATCGCGTCGCCGTGTTCCGGCAGGGCCGCATCGAGGCGACGCTCGAAGGCGACGAGATCGATCCCGACACGGTCATGACCTATGCCACGGCCGGCACGCGAGGAGCGACCCATGAACCTGCCTGATTCCTCTTCTTCCACGCCTTCGACGACGCTCGCCGGCACGGCGGCCGACGCCCTGCCGCCGCCGCGCGCGAAGTGGGCGCAGCTGCGGCGCTCGACGCTGTTCTATCCGCTCGTCGGGCTGATCGTCGTCTGCATCGCGATGATGATCGCGAGCCCGAGCTTCCTGTCCGCGGCGAACCTCGAGAACGTGCTGCGCCAGGTGTCGATCAACGCGATCATCGCGGTCGGGATGACCTGCGTGATCCTGACGGGCGGGATCGATCTGTCGGTCGGCTCGGTCATGGCGCTGTCGGGCACGCTCGCGGCCGGGCTGATGGTCGCGGGGTTGAACGCGGTCGCCGCGCTCGCGATCGGGATCGCGGTCGGCTTCGGTTTCGGCTTTTTGAACGGCGTGTTCGTCGCGTTCGCGGGGATGCCGCCGATCATCGTCACGCTCGCGACGATGGGCATCGCGCGCGGCCTCGCGTTGATCTATACGGGCGGCTATCCGATCGACGGGCTGCCCGACTGGGTCGCGTTCTTCGGCAGCGGCAAGGTGTTCGGCATCCAGGCGCCCGTGCTGATCATGCTGGTCGTCTATGCGATCGCGTGGCTGCTGCTCGAGCGCATGCCGTTCGGCCGCTACGTGTACGCGATCGGCGGCAACGAGCAGGCGACGCGGCTCACCGGCGTGCGCGTCGCGCGCGTGAAGCTGATCGTCTACACGCTGGCCGGCGTCACGTCCGCGCTCGCGGCGATCGTGCTGACCGGGCGGCTGATGAGCGGACAACCGAACGCAGGCGTCGGCTTCGAGCTCGATGCGATCGCCGCGGTCGTGATGGGCGGCACGTCGATCTCCGGCGGACGCGGCGCGATCCTCGGCACGCTGGTGGGCGCGCTGCTGCTCGGCGTGCTGAACAACGGGCTCAACATGATCGGCGTGAACCCTTACGTGCAGAACGTGATCAAGGGCGGAATCATCCTGCTCGCGATCTACATCAGCCGCGAACGTTCGCGGTGACGCGGGCGCTTCGTCGGCCCTCCAACCTTTCTCCTTGACCGAAACGAGACAACTCATGACGACACCCGAAGCCCAGCCGCGGATGACCGCGGTCGTCTGCCACGGCCCCGAGGACTATCGCGTCGAACAAGTCGCAAAGCCGCGCGCGGGCGCGAACGAACTCGTGATCCGGATCGCCGCCTGCGGCATCTGCGCGAGCGACTGCAAATGCTATACGGGCGCGAAGATGTTCTGGGGCGGCCCGAACCCGTGGGTGAAGGCGCCCGTGATTCCCGGCCACGAATTCTTCGGCTACGTCGAAGCGCTCGGCGACGGCGCGGCCGAGCACTTCGGCGTCGCGCTCGGCGATCGCGTGATCGCCGAGCAGATCGTGCCGTGCGGCAAGTGCCGCTACTGCAAGTCGGGCCAGTACTGGATGTGCGAGGTGCACAACATCTTCGGCTTCCAGCGCGAGGTGGCCGACGGCGGAATGGCTGAGTACATGCGCATTCCGCCGACCGCGATCGTGCACCGGATTCCGCTCGGCGTGTCGCTCGAGGACGCGGCGATCATCGAGCCGCTGTCGTGCGCGATCCATACCGTGAATCGCGGCGATATCCAGCTCGACGACGTCGTCGTGATCGCCGGCGCGGGCCCGCTCGGGCTGATGATGACGCAGGTCGCGCATCTGAAAACGCCGAAGAAGCTCGTCGTGATCGACCTGATCGACGAGCGGCTCGAGCTTGCGCGGCAGTACGGCGCGGACGTGACGATCAACCCGCAGCGCGACGATGCGCGCGAGATCGTGCGGGCGCTGACCGACGGCTACGGCTGCGACGTCTATATCGAAACGACCGGCGCGCCGGTCGGCGTGAATCAGGGGCTCGAGCTGATCCGCAAGCTCGGGCGCTTCGTCGAGTTCAGCGTGTTCGGCGAGGATGCGACGGTCGACTGGTCGATCATCGGCGATCGCAAGGAACTCGACGTGCGCGGCGCGCATCTCGGCCCATACTGCTATCCGATCGCGATCGATCTGCTCGCGCGCGGGCTCGTCACGTCGAAGGGCATCGTCACGCACGGCTTCGCGCTCGAGGACTGGGACGAGGCGATCCGCATCGCGAAATCGCCGGAATCGATCAAGGTGCTGTTGAAGCCCGCGCGCTGAGCGATCGCGCGCATGACGGGAGGCATCATGGAATACGTGATTGGCGTCGACATCGGCACGCAGAGCACCAAGGCGCTGCTCGTCGACCGGCACGGTACGATCGTCGCGCAGCGCGCGGCAGGCTATCGGCCCGATACGCCGAAGCCGCTGTGGGCCGAGCAGTGGCCGCAGGTCTGGTTCGACGCGGTGCTCGACTGCATCGCGGGCTGCGTCGACGAGGCGCGCACGCGCGGCGTGCGGGCCGATGCGATCCGCGCGGTATGCGTGAGCAGCCTGTACGGCGGCTCCGGCATTCCGGTCGACCGCGACATGCGGCCGATTCATCCCTGCCTGATCTGGATGGACCGGCGCGCGACCGCGGAAGTCGAGCGCGTGAACGCCGACGTCGACGTCGAGCGGCTGCGCGCGATCACGGGCAACGGCATCGACAGCTATTACGGGTTCACGAAAATGCTGTGGCTGCGCGAACAGCGGCCGGAGGTCTGGGCGAACGTGCGCTACTTCCTGCCGCCGAACGCGTACGTGATCTATCTGCTGACGGGCGAAATCGCGGTCGACCACAGTTCGGCCGGCAACATCGGCGGCGTGTACGACATCGCGCGCCGCGAATGGTCGGACGAAGCGCTCGACATGCTCGGCATTCCGGCGACGATGATGCCGGAGCGGCTCGTCGAGTCGACGGAGATCGTCGGCGGGCTGCTGTCGCAATGGACCGAGCGGCTCGGGCTGCGCGCGGGCACGCCGCTCGTCGCGGGCGGCGTCGATGCGGCCGTCGCGACGTTCGCGGCCGGCGCGACGCGTGCGGGCCAGCATGTCGCGATGATCGGCACCAGCATGTGCTGGGGTTACGTGACGCAGCACGCGGATGCGCGGCACGGGCTGGTCAGCATGCCGCATGTGTTCGACGGACAGCGCGATCTGTACGTGTTCGGCGGAGCGATCACGGCCGGTGCGTCGGTTGCGTGGTTTCGCGACCAGTTCTGCCACGCGGAGTGCGAGGCCACGCGCGCGTTGCCGCACGGCGATCCGCACGTGCTGCTCGAGGAAGCGGCCGCGCGCGTGCCGGCCGGCGCCGACGGCGTGCTGTTCCTGCCATACCTGATGGGCGAGCGCAGCCCGGTATGGGACGCGAAGGCGAGCGGCGCGTTCGTCGGGCTCAGTCTCGCGCATACGCGCGCGCACCTGTATCGCGCGGTGCTCGAAGGCGTCGCGTTCGCGCTGCGGCACAACATCGATGCCGGTCGCCGCGGGGCCGCGACGCTCGACGACAAGCTGATCGTCGTCGGCGGCGCCGCGCATTCGGCCCTGTGGATGCAGATCGTCGCGGACGTCACCGGCTTTCCGGTCTGGACCATCGAGCAGGACGTCGAAGCCGCGATGGGCGCGGCGCTGCTCGCCGCGTTCGGCGTCGGCATCGTGTCGCACGACGACGCGCAGGGCGGCTGGGTCTCGCTCGTCGAGCGTGCGCGTCCCGATCCCGCGCGCGCGGCCGCATATGCGGCGCGCTTCGCGCTCTACACGGCGCTGTACCCGGCGCTCAAGCCGATCATGCACGCGCTGCAATCCGCATCATGAACACGCAATTCGACTTCAGCGGTGCGCGCGTGCTCGTCACCGGCGCATCGAGCGGGATCGGCCGCGCCTGTGCGGTGGCGCTCGCCCAGGCGGGCGCGCAGGTCGTCGCGGCCGCGCGCGACATGGCGGCGCTCGAGGCGCTCGCCGGCGAAACGGGCTGCGACACGGTACGCCTCGACGTCGGCGGCGACGAGCAGGCGATCGATGCCGCGCTCGCGCGGTTCGCGGCGTTCGACGGGCTCGTGAACTGCGCGGGCGTCGCCTCGCTCGAATCGG